>CAXTCV010000108.1:0-12001 GCA_964242725.1 uncultured Methylobacterium sp. | reverse complement strand
TTCCGCGCCAGTGTTCGACGACGCGGAACGCGGAGCGGCTGCGGCGGGCCGGATCAGGCGCGACCCTGCGTCAGCCTCCCTGGACCGGCACCCTGCGCAGGTCTCGACGCGCGGCGGGTCGGTCTCACTCCCCGATCAGGTGCAGCACGATCTCGCGGCGGTGCGGGCGGGAGCGGTGTTCGAAGAGGTAGATCCCCTGCCACGTGCCCAGCAGCATGCGGCCACCCTCGACCGGAACGGCGAGGCTCAACTGCGTCAGCGCCGTGCGCAGGTGGGCCGGCATGTCGTCGGCGCCTTCGAGGTCGTGTTCGTAATGGGGTCCTTCGGGGGCGATCCGTTCGAAGAACCGTTCCATGTCGGCGCGCACGGTGGGATCCGCATTCTCCTGGATCAGCAGCGACGCCGAGGTATGGCGGCAGAACACCGTCAGGAGCCCCATGCCGATCCCCTGCTCGGCGACCCAGCGCTGCGATTCGCGCGTCACATCGTAGAGCCCCTTGCCGTCCGTCGCCCGGGTGAAGCGGTGCAGGGCCTGTCGCATCGTGGTTTCACTCGTCCGGGGGCTCGCTCTCGGCAAGCCGCGAAGGCGCGCCGCGGTTCCGGACGGCGGCTCCGGGCCACGCCGCGGGACCGGCGCTTCGGGCGCGGGGCCGCCCGGCGTGATCCCGCCGCCACAGGTGCGAAGGGGTTGGCCTGCATCGTCCGATTGAGCCGCTCCGCCCCTTGCGCCGCCGTCGTGCCGCTGCGTAAGACTCGCTTCAAGGTTCGGCGCCATCACAACAAGCGGGCAGTTTCCCGCCACCCCGTTCGGGTCGTGGTCTCGCACAGCCTTGCCGATTCGATGGAAAGTGGAACAGCATGCGGGGCCTCGTGGAACGGGCGGAGATCGGGCGCGGCGCGGCGATCCGCCAGGGTGCGGTCCTGGTGCTTTCGGCAGCCCTGGCGCTGGGAAGCGTGCCGGCCCGCGCCGAGGATGGCGGCTTCTTCGGCTTCCTGTCGGCGGCGCTCGGCGGCGGGGCGGCCGCCCCCGCGGCGCCGGCCGCCCCGCCCACCGCCAGCGAGGGCGAGCAGGTCCGCCCGCTGACGGTGCGCCGCGCGCCGAAGAAGGCCGCGCAGGCCGGATCGGGCCGCGCCCGTCTCGCCCGCGTCCCCGGCAAAACCGGTCCCGTGTCGATCTACGAGGACCCGACGCTGCGCAGCGGCGACGCCGTCATGACCAAGAACGGCATGAAGGTCTTCGCCGGCGGCCATTTCTCACCGGAACACCCCTACGAGGACGCGGACTTCGTCGCCGTGTCGGCCTCGAAAACCGTCGCGCCCAACCTGAAGAAGACCGTGATCGAGCTGAACAAGCTCCCCCACGGCTGAGCGGCCGGAAACGGCGCGCCGCCCCTTCCGCCGGAGCGGCCTTTGAGGCAGATTGCCCGGGACACGCGAGGCGGGGGGATCCATGTACGTCGGCATCGACATCGGCACGACGTCCGTGAAATCCATCCTGATGGGCGAGGACGGGGCCTTGCACGCCTCGGCCACCGCGCCCGTCCCGGTGTCGCGGCCCCGCGCCGGCTGGTCCGAGCAGGACCCGGAGCATTGGTGGTCCGCCGTCTGCGACACGCTCGACGCACTCGCCGCCGCCCAGCCGAAGCTGATGGCGGGCGTGACCGGGATCGGGCTCTCGGGCCACATGCATGGCGCGACCGTCCTCGGCGCGAACGACGCCGTGCTGCGCCCCGCCATCCTGTGGAACGACGGCCGCGCCGCGGCCGAATGCGCCGCCCTCGAAGCGGCCTGCCCCGACGCGCGTGCCCTCACCGGCAACATCGCCATGCCGGGCTTCACGGCGCCGAAGCTCGCCTGGATGCGCCGGCACGAGCCCGACCTCTTCGGCCAGATCCGCAAGGTGCTGCTGCCGAAGGACTACGTGCGGCTGAAGCTCACCGGCGACTATGCCTCCGACATGTCGGACTCGGCCGGCACCTATTGGCTCGACGTCGGCGCGCGCCGCTGGTCGGACGCGCTGCTGGCCGCCACCGGGCTCGATCGCTCGCAGATGCCGGAGCTTTATGAGGGCACGGAAGCGACCGGCCGGCTGCGCGAGCCGCTGCGGGCCCGGTTCGGCATCGACCGTGCGCCGGTCGTGGCGGGCGGAGCCGGGGACAACGCCGCCTCGGCCTGCGGCATCGGCGCCGTGACGCCGGGGTCGGCCTTCCTGTCGCTCGGCACGTCGGGCGTGCTCTTCGTGTCCAACGCCCGCTTCTCGCCCAACACCGAAGGCGCCGTCCACGCCTTCTGCCATGCCCTGCCGGACACCTGGCACCAGATGGGCGTGATCCTGTCGGCCACCGACAGTTTGAACTGGTTCGCGCGGCTCGTCGTCACTCCCGCCCCCGAGCTGACGGCGGCGCTGGGCTCGGCCGTGGCGAAACCCTCGTCGGCCTTCTTCATGCCCTATCTGTCGGGCGAGCGGACGCCGCACAACGACGCCGGCGCCCGCGGCGGTTTCCTCGGCCTCGACCAGACGAGCTCGCGCCAGGACCTCACCCAGGCGGTGCTGGAGGGCGTCGCCTTCGCGTTCCGCGACTGCCTGCGCGTGCTGGCCGACGCCGGGACGGAGATCACCCGCGCCTTCGCGGTGGGCGGCGGCGCCAATTCGCCGGTGTGGCTGTCGATCATGGCGAGCGTGCTCGACCGGCCGCTCGACGTCTCGGCGGCGGCGGATGTCGGCGCCGCCTTCGGGGCGGCGCGCCTCGCCCAGGCGGCCGCCACCGGCGCCCGCGATCCCGCCGCCCTGATGCCGCCGCCGCCGGTCGAGCGGACCGTCGCGCCCGACCCGGCCCTCGCCCGCGCCTATGCGGACCGCTACGGCCGCTACCGCGCCCTCTACGCCGCCGCGGCCCACGCCGCCGACGCCTGAGGGCCAGAGCCTCGCTCCTTCGGGGTGTCATCCCCGGGCGAGAGGCCGGAGGCATCGCGACCCGGGAACCAGCCGTGCGGCCGGACGCGAACTCGCGCGGTGCAGCCCGGGCGTTCGGATGGCTCCCGGGTCGTCGCTGCGCTCCGCCCGGGATGACACCTGGAGGGGGTGTGCCGCAGGTTCACAACGGCCGGCACCTGACGGGAAAAGCCTCCCTCCTCCGAAGTGTCATCCCGGGCGGGATGCCGGAGGCATCGCGGCCCGGGATCCAGCCGTGCGACCGGATGCGACCTCGTGCGGTGCAGCCCGGTCGATCGGCTGGTTCCCGGGCCGTCGCTGCGCTCCGCCCGGGATGACAGCTGGAGAGCGCGCCGCAGGTCCACGACGCCAGACCGGCCGCGCGGCCGCCCGGTCACATGCGTGTGCCTTCTTGAACCGCGCCTGATCCGTCGCCTTATCGGCACCGGCGCCCGGGAGCCGTTTCGCGGTGCCCGACACGCGACGTCCGGAGACCCTCGCCATGAAGAAGATCGGCTTCCTGTCCTTCGGCCACTGGTCGCCGTCGCCGCAATCCGCGACGCGATCGGCCCGGGACAACCTGCTGCAGTCCATCGACCTCGCCCAGGCGGCCGAGGAGATCGGCGCCGACGGGGCCTATTTCCGCGTCCACCATTTCGCGCGCCAGCTCGCGTCGCCCTTCCCGCTCCTGGCGGCGATCGGGGCGCGGACCCGGCACATCGAGATCGGCACCGGCGTGATCGACATGCGCTACGAGAACCCGCTCTACATGGTCGAGGACGCGGGCGCGGCCGACCTCATCTCCGGCGAGCGGTTGCAGCTGGGCCTGAGCCGCGGCTCGCCCGAGCAGGTGATCGACGGATGGCGCCACTTCGGCTACGCGCCGGCCGAGGGCGAGAGCGACGCCGACATGGGGCGCCGCCACGCGGAGGTCTTCCTCGACGCGCTCGGCGGCGAGGGTTTTGCCGCGCCGAACCCGCGCCCGATGTTTCCGAACCCGCCGGGGCTGCTGCGCCTCGAACCCCACTCCCCGACCCTGCGGGACCGGATCTGGTGGGGCTCGGCCTCGGATGCCACGGCGGTCTGGGCGGCGAAGCGCGGCATGAACCTGCAGAGTTCCACGCTCAAGGCCGACGAGACGGGCGAGCCCTTCCATGTCCAGCAGGCACGGCAGATCCGCCTCTACCGCGACGCCTGGGCGGAGGCCGGCCACGCCCGGGCACCGCGGGTCTCCGTGTCACGCTCGATCTTCGCGCTCGTCAGCGACCGGGACCGCGCCCTGTTCGGCCGCGACGGGGACGGGCGCGACCAGGTCGGCGTGATCGACAGCATGCGGGCGATCTTCGGCCGCTCCTACGCGGCCGAGCCCGACCGGCTGGTCGAGCAGCTCCGGGCGGACGAGGCGATCGCCGGGGCCGACACGCTGCTCCTGACCGTGCCGAACCAGCTCGGCGTGGCCTACAACATCCACGTCATCGAGAGTCTGCTGAAGCATGTCGCGCCGGCGCTGGGGTGGCGCTGACGGGTCGGGCCGCCGGCCACGGAGGCCGAGACGGCCGGGCCATGCCGGGCGGACATCGGCGGCATGCCCCGCGCAGTTTGGGGCTGTGCCCGGCCGCTGAAGCGCGTAGATTAAGACGTCGCTAACCATGGACCGGGATGATCGGTCCGAGCCCGAGACCGCCGTCGGCCAAGCCGAGGCGTCCCGGCTGCGGAGGATGACATGGCTGACAGAGAGACGAGGAAGCGCGGCCTGCTCGATCGCTGGTCGCATCTCGAATGGTCGAGGCTCCGCACGCCCTGCATGGCGGAGGTCGTCAGCATCATCGCCGAGCAGGTCCGCGTGCAGGAGGAGCTGCAGCGCCTCGGCGCCGAGGTCCATCCGACCGGAGCGCGGTGACGGTTGGGGCAGCCGCCGCGACCGACGACGGCACGTCCGACTGAGGCTCCGGGGTCGGGCGCTGCGCCCGCCGGATCAGTTGTGTCCGAGCGTGTGAGAGACATCCACGCGCCGTCTCGCGTCGGACGGATAACCCAAGTCGCCGTGAGGAGCGCCGGACGGGCCGGTGGCGGAGATCCCGCCCGCCGCTCCGCTCCCCGCCGCCGCCGTGCCGGCATGACCGGCCGAGCCTCCTCCACCGGCGCCGCCATTGCCGCCGCTGCCCGCCGCTCCGCCGCCCGCTGCTCCGTTGCCGCCTGCGCTGCCGCCACCACCACCCGCTGCTCCGCCGCCTGCTCCACCACCGCCGCCACCCGCACCGCCGCCACCGCCACCGCCGCCGGCGGCTTGCACATGGCCCGTGGCCGTGAGGAGAGCGATTGCCGCCGCGCCCAGAAGCACGCGGCGAGACATCTGATCCGCCATCCCGTTCCCCCCTCGTCCTACCCGCCCGTCGGAGCCGATGCGGGCTCTTCCAACGCGTCGTCCGAGGAGAAAGTTGGCCACGCCGGCGGGAGTCGAAGTCTGATCGATCACGTGGACGACCGGCGGCGGGCCGCGTTCACACGCCTGTCACGCCGTAAAATTTGTTTCACAAAACCGTAGTGGATCCGACCTGCAAAATGAGCAACAACTTAGTCATCGTCAGCGAGCCCTCGCGACGCAAGCAGGAGACATCACCATGAAGCTCATGTCCTCGAAGCAGGTTGCCGTGATGGCCGTTGTCGCTCTGTCGACGATCGGGGCCTCCCTGTCGCCGGCGGCAGCCATCGACCAGCATCGTGTCTATCCCGGTTCGGACAGCGCGAAGGTCAAGCAGGCCCGCGACGCGAGCCTTGCCCCGAACCTGTATTGCGAGAAGCACGAGAACCAGTGCCAGTAAGCGCCATCGCTGTGGTCCCGGTCGCCCGCGACCGGGACAGTGCGTGCGAAGCACAGCGCGGCCAGACCTGACCTGCGCGCGCCTTCTCGCGCGGAGGGCCTCACGCGGTGTCGGCGGTAGAACCGGGAACCGTGACCGAGGGCCAGCTGTCTTCCACCGGTCAGTATGGAGCAGCCCGTCAGCCCTGAAGCGGCTGTCGATCTCCGAGAGACCTGCCGGCAGGCCATCGATACGTGGTGCCCCTGGCCGGACTGCGCGGAGCAAGCCAGATCAGTAGTTTAAGGGCGACGGTAGGACGAATGCCGCTCTAGCCTTTTCAGGCACTTGCGAGAGGCAGTGTCCCACCTTTTTCGGCCGGTTCGACCCTGACCAACAAAGGAGACGGCCGATCGGTAAGGCTCGGGGACAAACTCTCCGCCTGTCCGATAACGATCGTTCCCGGAACCTACCCGAGCTGTCGACCCAGGGCATAAACCAGCAGGATCCCGAGCTCGGATGCGAACTCGCGTATCGCTCTCAACGTTCGTCTCACGCCGCCTCCATCGTTGGGAGGCATGTGCGGCACGGGCCGAGGCAGGACAAGGTCGCGAGCCTCGATCGGCCAGGACCGTGTCCTCGATAGGACATCGACCGGATCTTCGAGACGCCCTCATCCCTGCGGTGTGGTGTGCGAGGCGACGCCCGCGACCATCAAGGGGTCGATCTGCTCCTCCGTTTCGGCCACGTCGGCGGTCTGCGCATCCGCGATCGCCTTGGCACAGGCCTCCATCGGCCCTGCGGCCTCGATCCACTCGTCGAACAGCGTGTGACTCTGCTCGTCGGCCACCATCACTTTGAATTTCGGCATCTCGGGCTCTCCTCGCGCGGGCAACGCGCGGCGACTGACCGTGTTCGTGCGTGCATCCGGACCTGCGCGCGATGCCACACCTCACCAACATCCTGGCCGGGCGCGGCTCCACGCTGCTCGGCGCCGGCGGCTTTTCGATCGTTGTCGCCGGTCCCGAATGCCCGCGCACCGTCGTCGAGATCGGCCCGTCGCTGTCCGACCCCTGTCCGGTCTGGGCCGGCTTCGCGCTCGAGCACCCGGGCCCGCACGTGCCCGTCGTGAACGGCCTGCGCTGGATCCGGTGCGTGAGCCGGCGATCGTCGAGCCAGGTGGCTCTGCGGCACCGTAGGCCTCGTGCAAGCGTTGCTGAGCATCATCTCTCTGCTCTCGGCAGAGCACCAACCTAACTCGTCCCGCCGCCCCTCCCGGGTCAGCGGGGCCTTTTGCGTTTCAGGCTGCGGCACCACGCCGGGCGCGGCCGCGTTGATCCGCGTCGCTGCGAGGATCCGTCGTGTTGTAGCACTCCTGGTCCCACGGCCACGGCCGCGCCATCCTCGCCGACGGCCTCGAAGCGGACGATCCGTCCGGCCTGACGCCCCGCGAGATCGTCGACGCCGTCGTGAAGGCCGGCTGGACGCCCGTGGTGGACCGGCCGCAATCCAAGCCGTTCCGCAGCTTCGGCACGGTGACCGAGGTCGAGTGTGAAGGGCTGGTCTACCTCGTCGCGGTCAGTCGGGATGCGGAGGAGATCAGCGTCCAAGAGCGCAGAGAGGATGCCTACGATCCGGTGGAGTGATCGGGTCGCTTCCGAGAAGGGCAATTATCGGAGTTGGTCTAGGAGGGGAGAAGGAGACCGCTGTCGACCCGAGAACATCGTTTATTGGCGCTTCCGGCAACCTCCAGAGCAGACGGAATGCGCTCAGGCCGGGCCGGGCCGTCCGGTCATTTGGGTGGCGCGCCTGAGAGAACGACAAAGGTTCCAAAAACCGCGGGTTATGCGGCTGGATTCTGCGCTGCCTTTAAGTAGATCGTTCTAAAGAAGGTTCCATCGATCGCGGACAGATGTAACGATGCATGGTTCTGCGCGCGCTTCGGAAATTCACTTTACATTCATTCAATTTTGTCTAATTTTGTCTTAACGCGGCGGAAATGCCCGGTTAGGCCCGCCCGCGGAACTCTTGCGACCAGGCTATTTTTCCTATCGAGGAAGCGCCCCCAATCCGCCGAGCGGCGAAACGGGGACGACAATGATTGACGACGCGAAGATTGATGGCCTTGCGAAACGTGGGGCTAAAAGAACAGCTCGTGATAGCCGTTCTGGAGGAGCCTGGGCGGCGCTCAAACGCACCATCGCATTCTCGGTGGCGGCTGCACTTTCGGCGCTGATCCTGACATCAACACTTCCGCCGCTTGTCGCAGACCAGTCCGACCGGGCCGTCGTCGATGCCCCAGTCATGCTGCTCACCGCACCGATCGCGGGCGATGTGAAATCTATGTCGGCAGTTCCTGCTGGCATGCTCGAAGATCAAGCGGCCGTAGCCGAACTCGTCAATTCCCGGGTGGACCGGACCACATTGATCGCTCTCGAGGGCAAACAGACCGATACCGAGGAAAGCTTGCGTGCTGTCCTCGCAAAGCGAACCAGCGACGCACAGTACATCGATGTATTATCGCTCGAAATCGCTCGCCAATCCGTCATCGTTACTCGGCGATATGAGCAGCAGCTCGATGAACTCCGCGCGCAAGTAGGGTCCGCCGGTGCCGCCGTGGAGGAGAAGAAGCAGATCGTCGGCCATCAGGCCACCATGGTGGCCCGGGACGTCTTCGCGCCCGAGATGGCCAAGGCTGCTACCCAGCAGTATACAGCCGCCAAATTCCAGGAGGATTCATCCCAGTCGAAGCTCCAGCAGAAGCAGGCTCAGCTTGACGGCGCGCGCCGGGGCATTTTCGTCGGCGATGACGTGCATGACCTCGCCGCCATGATCCAGAAAAAGCGCGACATGGAACTCGACGTGCAGCGCCTCGCCATTGAGCAGGCCCAGGTGACGGCGGCCGTTCGCGATCAGGGCAAGCTGCTCAGCGCCGAGCAGCTTCGTCTGGCGAGCCTGGAACGGGCCGTCGTGACAGCACCCGGACCCGGCGAGGTGCTGGATGTCGGCGCTTCCATCGGTCGCCATGTCGCGGCGGGTGACACACTGGCCCGGATGGTCAACTGCGACAGTTCGTTCGTCGTGGCGATCTTCTCCTATCGCCAGGGCGTCAATCTCGCCGTCGGAACACGGGTGACGATCGACGCCGGATCTACGGGCGTTCGCGGGGGCACTGTCGTCCAGGTCCTGCCCAAGACCAGCGACAAGGTCGACGAGACCTACGCGATGCCCTTCCCGCAGACGGAGCGGCGCGAGCTCTACGTGATGGTCAAGCCCGACAGCCCGCTCCGCCGCGTCATCGACGGGTCGCATGGCCAATGCGACATCGGCCAGTGGGTCACGGTCACGCGGGAGAACGGTTGGGTGCCGTCCTTCTCGGTCCTGTGGCGCACGGCAGGAACCGGTTTGTTCGACGGCGCGCGGACAGTATTGACCGTGTGGTCGGGCAACCAAGCCGCAGCCTATTCAAAGCCCTGGGGGACGCTGGCCGAACGTCGGATCGACTCGAAGGTCGCTTCCGCGACGGCGGATCTGCATTGAGACGGTTGATCGGCACTATCGGGCCGGTGCTGTTGATCATCTCGACCGTATGCGGCATTAAACCTTCTACTTCAGCGGAGCTTCGGTACAACGCCGCATCCACCTGTGCTGCTCTGGCCCGAGCCGTAGATGAAAGTTCGCCCGGACGGGGCGCAACCTTCGTGGCGAGCTATCGGGCCGCGCCGGGCGAGGCCGAGGTGCCGGAAGCCCTGCGCAGTTCCGCCTTCACCTACGACGAGGCCCTGGCGGTCATCGGGCTTGTCGCCTGCGGCGATGTTCCGCGCGCGTCCCGCATCGGGGACGCGCTGCTGGCGGCGGCCCGTCACGACCGCGGTTTCGCCGACGGCCGAGTGCGCAACGCCTATCGGGCCGGTCCCGTCGGCGCGGACGCGCCGGCCCTGCCGGGCTGGTGGGACGCCGGCGCCAAGCGCTGGGACGAAGACGCCTATCAGGACGGCACGGCGACCGGCAACGTCGCCTGGGCGGCGCTGGCCCTGCTCACGCTGCACGAAGCGACAGGGCGCGACGACCTGCGCGACGGCGCCGCGTCCCTGCTCGCCTGGGTCCATGCCCATGCCGGAAACGCGCCGGGGCCGGGCGGCTACGGCGGCGGGGTTGAAGGCTTCGACGGTGCCCAGACGCCGCTGACCTGGACCTCGACCGAACACAACATCGACGTCGCGGCGGTGGCCGTCTGGCTCAACCGCCTGCGCCCCGATCCCGTCACCGGCGCCACGGCGGCTCGTGCTACCGCCTTCGTGAAAAGCCGGTTTCGGTCGGCCCCGGGCATGTTCATTCTCGGCACGACCCCGGACGGCGGCGACGCCGATCCCACTCATCTGGCCCTCGACATCCAGCTCTGGCCGATGCTGGGCGTCGCCGATGCGCCGCCCGCGTGGCGGCGGGCGCTCGGCTTCGCCGACGCGCACCTTCGCCGCGGCGACGGCATGACCTTCGCCGGCATCGGCCCGAACCGATGGACCGAGGGGACCGCCCAGGCGGCCCTGGCGTTCCGCGCCATCGGCGCCGACGACCTCGCCGACGGGTTCCTGGCCGGCCTGCCCGCCCACGCGTCACCTTCCGGCTTGCTCTACGCCACCAGCGCCGGCGAGGTCCCGACGGGCCTCATGGTCGAGGCCGACGGTGGGGGCGCCTTCGTCTACGCGCACCGGCCTCACCTCGGCGCCACGGCCTGGGCGGTGCTGGCCCAGCAGCGCTGGAATCCCTTCACGGGCCGGAGGCTCGATCGCCATGATTGACAGTTCTCCCGACGCCCATGCCGTGCTGCTGGTCGACCTCGGCCTGATGTTCGGCGCCTTCGCGATGGCGAGGCTGCTCGATCCGCTGAAGAGCGCCGACCGAGCCCTGTTCGGAGGCGTCACGGCGGCGCTCATCGTCGCCTATTCGGCTTGGCGCCTGACCGACACCCTGCCACCTCTCACCTTCACCTTCGGCAGCCTGTGGCAGCACGTCTACCTCGGCTTCGAGGCCGTGGCGGTCCTCTACACGCTGCTGTCGATCGTGATCCTGCTGCGCCGCACCGATTATTCGGCCGAGGCCGACGCGGCGGAAGCGGAACGCGAGGCCTCTGGCGCGTGGCCTCCCGTCGACGTCTTCATCTGCTCCTACAATGAGCCGGTGGACGTCCTGGAGAAGTCGGTCCTGCTCGCCCGCGCCATGGACTACCCCGACGTGCGCGTGTGGGTGCTCGACGACACCCGGCGCGCCTGGTTGAAGGACTATTGCGAGGACCTCGGCGTCGGCTACCTGACGCGCGCCGACAACGCGCATGCCAAGGCCGGGAACCTGAACAACGGGCTGAAGCTGACGACCGGCCCCGAGGCGGCGCCGCTGATCCTCGTGCTCGACGCAGATTTCGCACCGCACCGCAACCTGCTGAAGCGCACCGTCGGGCTATTCCGCGACGAGCGGGTCGCCGTCGTGCAGACGCCGCAGCTCTACTTCAACGCCGACCCGATCCAGCACAACCTGATGGCGTCGAAAGCCTGGGTCGACGACCAGCGCATTTTCTTCGACGTGTTCCAGCCTGCCAAAGACGCGTGGGACGCGGCCTTCTGCGTCGGCACAACCTTTCTGGTGCGCCGGGACCGTCTCGCCGAGATTGGCGGCTTCCCGCACGAGGCCGTGTCGGAGGATATCAACCTCACCTACACGATGATGCGCCACGGCTACGTCACGCGCTGGCTGAACGAGCGTCTCAGCGTCGGCCTCGCCGCCGAGGGTCTGCCCGAATACGTGACACAGCGCGCCCGTTGGTGCCTCGGCACGATCCAGGTGGCGTTGCTCCGCGACGGGCCGTTTCGCGGCGCCGGGCTGACGATGGTACAGCGGATCCACTACTTCCACGGCGTGCTGAACTGGCTCTGCAAGCCTTTCATCGTACTGATGCTGCTGGCGCCCGCCGTCTACTGGTTCCTCGACGTGCCCGCGTTCGAGGCCGACTACGTAGCGTTCCTGCGTCATGCGGTCCCGGCGCTGATCGCCTTCTACGCCTATAGCGGGTGGGTCTCGCGCCGGCGGACCCTGCCGGTCTTCATGGAGGTGACCCATATGATCACCGCCGTGGCTATCACCTGGACGCTGGTCACCTGCTTGTACAAACCATTTGGCCGGCCCTTCAAGGTGACCGACAAGGGCGGAGATCGATCCCGCACGATCGTGCGCTGGGACATGCTGCGCGTCTTCGGTGCGATCATGGTCGTCTCGCTGC
>CAXTCV010000107.1:0-12050 GCA_964242725.1 uncultured Methylobacterium sp. | reverse complement strand
GGTCTCAAGGAGCACCTCGTGTTCCCGGAGATCTCCTACGACAAGGCCGAGCAGACCTGGGGCATGGACATCGTCGTGGCGACCACCGCCAAGACCGATGCCGAGGCCAAGGCCCTGCTCGCCGCCTTCCAGTTCCCGTTCCGGCAGTGAGGCCCTCGGGCCTCAGACGCGGACACCGGAGATAGATCCCATGTCGAAGAAAAGCTCAGTCGAGAAGAACGAGGCCCGCAAGGCGCTGGTGAAGCGCTTCGCGGCCAAGCGGAAAGCGCTCCTCGTGATCGCCAACAACGATTCCCTCGAGATGGAGGAGCGCTTCGAGGCGCGCCTCAAGCTCGCGGAACTGCCGCGCAACTCGTCGGCCACCCGCATCCGCAATCGCTGCGGCATCACCGGCCGGCCGCGCGCCTTTTACCGCAAGATGGGCATCTCGCGCGTGGCGCTGCGCGAGCTTGGCAACCGGGGGCTGATCCCCGGCCTGGTCAAGTCGAGCTGGTAAGGAGGTCCCCATGGTCAACGATCCCGTGGGCGACATGCTCACCCGCATCCGCAACGGCCAGCTGCGCCGTCGCAACGTCGTCCAGACGCCCGGCTCGCGCCTGCGCGCCAACGTCCTGAACGTCCTGAGGTCCGAGGGCTACATCCGCGACTACGCGGCGACCGACCTCGGCAACGGCCGCACCGAGTTCGCCATCGAGCTCAAGTACTACGACGGCAAGCCGGTGATCCGCGAGATCAAGCGCGTGTCGAAGCCCGGCCGCCGGGTCTACTCGTCGGTCGGCGAGCTGCCGCACGTGGCCGACGGCCTCGGCGTCACCATCGTTTCCACCCCGCAGGGCGTCATGGCCGACCACGAGGCGCGCGAGCGCAACGTCGGCGGTGAAGTGCTCTGCACCGTGTTCTGATCGGGACATCAGGAGGGTATCCCATGTCTCGCGTAGGCAAGAAGCCTGTTCCGGTGCCGGCCGGCGTCACCGCCACCGTCACGGGCCAGACCGTCAAGATGAAGGGCTCCAAGGGCGAGCTGGAATTCGTCGTTCCCACGCTGGTCAGCGTGGCGATGAAGGACGGCGCCATCGCCGTGGAGCCGGTCAACCAGTCCAAGCCGGCGCGGTCCCTCTGGGGCACGTCGCGGGCGCAGATCGCCAACATCGCCGAGGGCGTGTCGAAGGGCTTCGAGAAGAAGCTCGAGATCACGGGCGTCGGCTATCGTGCGGCGATGGCCGGCAAGGCGCTCAAGCTGTCGCTCGGCTACAGCCACGACATCGAATACGCGATCCCCGCCGGGATCACGATCGTTACCCCGAAGCCCACCGAGATCACGATCACGGGGATCAACCGCCAGCAGGTCGGTCAGGTCGCCGCCGAGATCCGCGATTACCGCGGACCCGAGCCCTACAAGGGCAAGGGCGTGAAATACGCGGGCGAGTTCATCTTCCGCAAGGAAGGCAAGAAGAAGTAAGGAGGGCATCATGTCTCGCAAGCTCGAAGCCCTCGATCGCCGCAAGGCGCGCGTCCGCCGCGCGCTGCGGGCGGCCGCCAACGGCCGTCCGCGGCTCTCGGTGTTCCGCTCGTCGAAGCAGATCTACGTGCAGGTCATCGACGACGCGGCCGGCAAGACGCTGGCCGCCGCCTCGTCGATCGACAAGGCACTCAAGGGTGAACTCAAGACCGGCGCCGACGTCGCCGCCGCCAAGGCGGTGGGCAAGCTCGTCGCCGAGCGCGCGAAGGCTGCGGGCGTCACGAAGGTCATCTTCGATCGCTCCGGCTACATCTATCACGGCCGCGTCGCGGCCGTCGCCGAGGCCGCCCGCGAAGGCGGCCTGGAGTTCTGATCGTTTGGGACTTTGCCGTCGGCCCGCAGGCCGTCGGTGACCCCGATCGGAACGGTTGAACGACGGCGGCCCGGACGTGCGCGGCATGTCCGGGGATCCGAACAATCGAGCGAGCAGGCCCGCCGCCTGCGCCAGTGAGATGAACAGGTAGACAACGATGGCACGTGAACGGGAAGGCGGGGGCCGCGGCCGCCGCGACGATCGCGAGGAGCGCGACAGCGAGTTCGTGGACAAGCTCGTCCACATCAACCGCGTCGCCAAGGTGGTGAAGGGCGGCCGTCGCTTCGGCTTCGCGGCCCTCGTCGTCGTCGGCGACCAGAAGGGCCGCGTCGGCTTCGGCCACGGCAAGGCCCGTGAGGTGCCTGAGGCGATCCGCAAGGCGACCGAGGCGGCCAAGCGCGGCCTCATCCGTGTTTCGCTCCGCGAAGGCCGGACCCTGCACCACGACGTCAACGGCCGCCACGGCGCCGGCAAGGTGATCCTCCGCGCGGCCCCGCAGGGCACCGGCATCATCGCCGGCGGTCCGATGCGCGCCGTGTTCGAGACGCTGGGCATGCAGGACGTCGTCGCCAAGTCGCTGGGTTCGTCGAACCCCTACAACCTCGTGCGCGCCACCTTCGAGGCGCTCAAGAACGAGGACAGCCCGCGCTCCGTGGCGGCCCGCCGCGGCATGAAGGTGTCGACGCTCCAGTCGCGTCGCCGCGATGCCGATCCGGCCGACCAGTCCGAAGCCGCGGTCGCGTGAGGGAGGGTCCGATGGCACAGAAGACCGTCCGCATCGAGCAGATCGGCTCGCCGATCCGCCGCGAGGCCAGCCAGCGCCAGACGCTGATCGGCCTCAAGCTCAACAAGCTCCACCGCGTGTCCGAGCTGGAGGATACCCCCTCCGTGCGCGGCATGATCCGCAAGGTTGCGCACCTCGTGCGCGTCCACGGCGACGTGGCGTGAGGAGGTTCCGATGAAGCTCAACGAAATCAGCGACAATCCCGGCGCCACCAAGGACCGGATGCGCGTCGGCCGGGGCATCGGCTCCGGCAAGGGCAAGACCGCGGGCCGCGGCGTGAAGGGCCAGAAGGCCCGGACCGGCGTGTCCATCAAGGGCTTCGAGGGCGGTCAGATGCCGCTGCATCGTCGCCTGCCGAAGCGCGGCTTCAACAACCTCTACGCCCAGGATCTGAACGAGGTGAACCTCGGCCGGATCCAGGAGGCGGTCGACGCGGGCAAGCTCGACAAGGCCGCCACCGTGACGGTGGACAGCCTCGTGGCGGCCGGCATCGTCGCCCGTCGCCGGGACGGCGTGAAGCTGCTCGGCGTCGGCGAGATCACCGCGAAGCTCAGCTTCGAGGTCACCCGCGCCTCCAAGTCCGCTGTCGAGGCGGTCGAGAAGGCCGGCGGCTCGGTCAGCGTCGTCTACGCCCAGGGTGCTTCCACCCGCGGCGGCAGCGAGGCGGCCACGGCCTGACGGCGGCCCGGGGGCGGCTGCGGGACCCGTTGCGCGGGCTCCGCGCACCCTTTAAGCCAATCCTTCGAGCGGCGGCCCGGCGACCACGCGGGCCGCCGCTTTCATTTCATCCGGGTCCCATCGCCCGGCGACATGTCCAGGACGCGACGCTTATGGCCTCAGCCGCCGAGCAGCTTGCCGCCAACCTCAATTTCGGTGCGATCGCCAAGGCCGATGAGCTGAAGAAGCGCATCTGGTTCACCCTCGGCGCCCTCGTGGTGTTCCGGCTGGGCACCTACATCCCGATCCCCGGCATCGACCCGGAGCAGTTCGCCCGGAACTTCCAGCAGCAGTCCGGCGGCGTGCTCGGCCTGTTCAACATGTTCTCGGGCGGCGCCGTCGAGCGCATGGCGATCTTCGCCCTGAACATCATGCCCTACATCTCGGCCTCGATCATCGTGCAGCTCCTGACCTCGGTGATCCCGAGCCTGGAGGCGCTGAAGAAGGAGGGCGAGTCCGGCCGCAAGGTCATCAACCAGTACACGCGCTACCTGACGGTGGTCCTGGCCCTGGTGCAGTCCTGGGGCATCGCCATCGGCCTGCAGAGTTCCTCGGCGGCGATCGACCCCGGCCCGTTCTTCCTGGCCTCGACGGTGATCACGCTGACCGGGGGCACCCTGTTCCTGATGTGGCTCGGCGAGCAGATCACCTCGCGCGGCATCGGCAACGGCTCGTCGCTGATCATCTTCGCCGGCATCGTCGCCCACCTGCCGGTGGCGATCGCGGGGGCGCTCGAGCTCGGCCGCACCGGCGCGCTCTCGCCGCTGATCATCCTGGGCGTGGCCGTGGCCGCGGTGGCTCTGGTCTACTTCATCGTGTTCATGGAGCGCGCCCAGCGCCGGCTCCTGATCAACTACCCGAAGCGCCAGGTCGGCAACCGCATGTACGAGGGCCAGACCTCGTTCCTGCCGCTCAAGCTCAACACCTCCGGGGTGATCCCGCCGATCTTCGCCTCGTCGCTGCTGCTCCTGCCGGCGACCGCCGCGAGCTTCTCGGCCAATGGCGGCAGCACCGGCTGGCTCGGCACGGTGACGGCCTATCTCGGCCACGGCACGCCGCTGTTCCTGGTGCTCTACGCGGCGCTGATCATCTTCTTCACGTTCTTCTACACCGCGGTCGTGTTCAATCCGCAGGAGACGGCCGACAATCTGAAGAAGCATGGCGGCTTCATTCCGGGCATCCGCCCGGGCGAGCGCACCGCGGCCTTCATCGACAAGGTGCTGACCCGCATCACGGTGATCGGCGCCCTGTACCTGACCCTTGTCTGCCTGTGCCCGGAGATCCTGTCCTCCTACGCCTCGGCGAGCCTGGGCTTCGGCGGCACCTCGCTGCTGATCGTGGTCTCGGTGACGATGGACACGGTGGCGCAGATCCATGGGCACCTGATGGCGCATCAGTACGAGGGCCTCGTGAAGAAGGCCAAGCTGCGTGGCGCCTCGACCACGCAACGCAGGCGCTGACCCTGCTACAGAGGCGGCCCGGCATTAAGAACGCGCCCGCCTCTGACCCGGAGGTCCGGATGCCTCCGCGGCCCGGACCGGCTAGAAAAACCAGAACCCGGCGATGCCTGGGAGGCTTCGCCACCGCCGCTTGTGCCCGACTGCGTCGGGACGGACGAGGATAACGCCATGCGCATCATTCTGCTCGGGCCGCCCGGTGCGGGAAAGGGGACGCAATCCGAGCGGATCGTGCAGCGCTTCGGGATCCCGCAGCTCTCCACCGGCGACATGCTGCGTGCCGCCGTCGCGGCCGGCACCCCGGTCGGGCTCGAGGCCAAGGCGGTGATGGAATCGGGTGGCCTCGTCTCCGACCGGATCGTTGTCGGGATCGTCGCCGACCGGATCGAGGAGCCGGACGCCCGGCGCGGATTCATCCTCGACGGTTTTCCGCGCACGGTCGCGCAGGCGAAGGCCCTTGAGGACATGCTCGACGGCAAGGGCCTCACCCTGTCCGCGGTGATCGAGTTGAAGGTGGACGAGACGGCACTGGTCGGCCGGATCGAGCGGCGTGCCGCCGAGACTCAGGCCCGCGGCCAGGCCGTCCGCAAGGACGACACGCCCGAGGTGTTCAAGCAGCGCCTGGAGGCCTATCGCGCCCAGACGGCGCCGCTCTCGGCCTACTATGCCGGGAAGGGCATGCTCGAGACGATCGACGGCATGCAGCCGATCGACAAGGTCACGGCCGACCTGATGGCGGTTCTTGAGCCGCATGAGGAACCCGTCGCCTCGTAGGGACGTGTCGGTCGCCGGCGGGAGCCGTCCGGCGACTTTTTTTGCACCCCTGTGAAGTCGAGGGGTGAAACACCGGTCGAACAGTCCACGACCCTGCGCGTCGTCGCCATCGCGGCCCCCGTGCCCGCCGTGGCGGTCCCGGCCTTGCCGGCCTCGGCGCAGGGGTCGGCCCGATCCATCGTCTACGATCAGAAGCGGTTCCGGCACGCCGGCCGGCCGCCGCTCGAATACGGCGCGGCGACCTGTGTCCGCCGCTGCAAGGCCGGCTACCGGGATACGGGCGGGTTGCGCAGGCTGCGGAATCAGGCCTTACGCCGACCTACGGCCGTCAGAGATCCGGCCGGCGTTCGCGATGGAGACCGCCGAAGAAGTTGACGATGTCCATCTGGAGCGACCGGCGGCCGAACAGGCGCAGCGGAAACCCCTCGGCCGTGTCCGCGCGCAGCTCGATCATCGCCGTCATGGCATTGTAGCGGAAGACGATCCTGCGGCCCGCGAAGGTCGCCCAGAGCAGACCGGGACCGCCGTCCTGGGTCTGCAGCGCGATGGAGCCGGGCTCGGCCTCGGCGAGGACGCCGCCGATCACCGCCATCACGACGGGCGCGACCTCGTCCAGGGTTTCGGTGGCAGCCTGCAGCACGGCGTCCGCAAAGGCTCGCAGGGTGGCACCGTCGCTGGTCACAATCGTCATCCCCGCTCCCGCTTCCCGGCTTTGGCCCCGCACGCGACGCATGGCGGCACGACGACTCGACGCTCGGTCGTTGACATCGACCCGCACGCACGCTAGCAGGCCCTCCTTCGTCCAGCCGAACGATGGTCTGCGGTGCCCTGTCCAGGGCGACCCGCGGGCCGCGTCGTCGTTTCACGTGCGCAGGGGCCGGCCTCCACCGGACGCGCACGACACCCGCCCGGATCCCCGGGCCCTACATGGAGAGTGATCGTGGCTCGTATCGCAGGCGTCAATATCCCGACCAACAAGCGCGTCGTCATTGCGCTCCAGTACATTCACGGCATCGGCGCCAAGAAGGCCGAGGAGATCACCCAGAAGGTGAACATCCCCGCCGAGCGCCGGGTCAACCAGCTGACCGATGCCGAGGTTCTCCAGATCCGCGAGACCATCGACCGCGACTATCTGGTCGAGGGCGATCTGCGCCGCGAAGTCTCGATGAACATCAAGCGCCTGATGGATCTCGGTGCCTATCGCGGCCTGCGTCACCGCAAGCAGCTGCCGGTCCGCGGCCAGCGCACGCACACCAATGCCCGGACCCGCAAGGGCAAGGCGAAGCCGATCGCCGGCAAGAAGAAGTAACTGTCTGCCCTCGGGAGGCCGTGCTTCGCCCGGCCTTCCTTCGTCGCGCCGGTGTCCCGCGCGGGTCACGGCACAGGCCGGACTGCCCTGCACGGGCGCACCGGCCAGGTCCCAAAAGAATCCCGAGCGCCTGGAATTACGGGCGCGCTTGAAGGAAGAGTGAGACGAGAATGGCCAAGGAACCGCAACGCGTCCGCCGGCGCGAACGCAAGAACATCGTGTCGGGCGTCGCCCACGTGAACGCCTCGTTCAACAACACGATGATCACCATCACGGACGCGCAGGGCAACACGATCTCGTGGTCGTCGGCCGGCGCGATGGGCTTCAAGGGCTCGCGCAAGTCGACGCCGTACGCCGCCCAGGTGGCCGCCGAGGACGCAGCCCGCAAGGCCTCCGAGCACGGCATGCGCACCCTCGAGGTCGAGGTGTCGGGCCCGGGTTCGGGCCGTGAGTCTGCCCTGCGCGCCCTTCAGGCCGCGGGCTTCACGGTCACCTCGATCCGCGACGTCACCTCGATCCCGCACAATGGCTGCCGCCCGCGCAAGCGTCGTCGGGTCTGATCTGAACGGTTTGACGGAGAAGCACATGACGGGATCGAAGCCGCTTCCGGGCGTGCTGCGTTGGAACCTCGGCGACCTCACGGTCACCGCGCTCAACGACGGCTGGTTTCAGGCCAGCCTCGATCTCGTCACGGGTATCTCGAAGGAGGAAGCCGGCCAGCTGCAGGTCGCGGGCTTCCGCACCGAGCAGCCCAAGATCACGCTGAACGCCTTCCTGATCACCGGCCCCGGCCTCGAGCCGGTGTTGATCGATACGGGCTACGGCGACCTCGCGCCGACCGAGACCCTCGGCCGGCTCGGTGCCGCCTTGGCGGCGACGGGCGTGAAGCCGGACGAGATCGGCACGGTGCTCGTCAGCCACCTGCACCCCGACCATGTGGGCGGGCTCGTGAAGGACGGGACGGCGCGCTACCCGAACGCCGAGATCGTGCTGCACGCCGACGAGGCGGCGCACTGGCTTCCGGACGAAGCTCTTTCCAGGGCGCCGGAGGCGGCCAAGCCCTATTTCGAGGGCGCCCGCAAATCCCTAGCGCCCTATGCCGGCCGGGTGCGCGAGCATCGGGGCGGCGAGGTTCGTCCGGGGATCACGGCGGTCCACCTGCCCGGCCATACGCCGGGTCATTGCGGGTTCCGCATCGTCTCCGGTGGACAGGCGCTGATGATGTGGACCGACGTGGTGCACCTGCCGGCGATCCAGTTCAAGAACCCGGAGGCCGGCGTCGGCTTCGACGTCGACGGCGACCAGGCGCGAGAGACGCGCAAGAAGATCCTGGACGAGGTGGCCCGCGAGCGGACGCTCATCGCCGGCGGCCATCTCGAATTCCCGGCCCTCGGCTACGTCGACCGGGACGGGGCGGGCTACAGCTTCGTGCCGGTCCTCTGGGTCGGCGGCGAGTAACAGACAGTGAATTCAGGGACCGTCCGGAGCGCCAGGGGACTGCGCTGGACGGCCGAAGCGCGGGAACGGGCGTCGCGGATCCCGGGCATGGACGAGAGGTAGGATCGTGGTCATTCAGAAGAACTGGCAGGAACTGATCAAGCCGAACAAGCTGCAGGTCACGACCGGCGACGACCCGAAGCGGGTCGCCACCGTCGTCGCCGAGCCGCTTGAGCGCGGTTTCGGCACGACGCTCGGCAACGCCCTGCGCCGGGTGCTCCTGTCGTCCCTCCAGGGCGCGGCCGTGACCTCGGTGCAGATCGACGGCGTGCTGCACGAGTTCTCGTCGATCCCGGGCGTGCGCGAGGACGTCACCGACATCGTCCTCAACATCAAGACCATCGCGATCCGCTCGCAGACGGATGCACCCAAGCGCATGACCCTGCGCAAGACCGGCCCGGGCCTCGTCACCGCCGGTGACATCGGCACGGTCGGCGACATCCAGATCCTGAACCCCGAGCTCGTGATCTGCACCCTCGACGACGGGGCCGAGATCCGGATGGAGTTCACGGTCGCCACCGGCAAGGGCTACGTCCCGGCCGAGCGCAACCGCCCCGAGGATGCGCCGATCGGCCTGATCCCGGTGGATGCGCTGTTCTCGCCGGTCACCAAGGTGAGCTACCGCGTCGAGACCACCCGCGAGGGCCAGGATCTCGACAAGGACAAGCTGACCATGACGGTCGAGACCAACGGCGCGGTCTCGCCGGAGGATTCGCTCGCCTACGCGGCGCGCATCATCCAGGACCAGCTGCAGGTCTTCGTGAACTTCGAGGATCCGCGCAAGGAAGAGGCCGCTCCGCTCGCGCCGCAGCTGCCCTTCAACCCGGCGCTCCTCAAGAAGGTCGACGAGCTGGAGCTGTCGGTCCGCTCGGCGAACTGCCTGAAGAACGACAACATCGTCTACATCGGCGATCTCATCCAGAAGTCCGAGGGCGAAATGCTGCGGACCCCGAACTTCGGCCGCAAGTCGCTCAACGAGATCAAGGAAGTGCTGGCCGGCATGGGCCTGCACCTCGGCATGGACATCCCCGGCTGGCCGCCGGAGAACATCGAGGACCTCGCCAAGCGCTTCGAAGAGCATTACTGAGGCGAAGCCGCCTCAGGATCGACTCGGCGGCGCTGCACGGCGCCGTCGTTTCGGTGGACCCGGACCGCGGGACCTCGCTGGCGCGACGCGCAGTCCCAGAGAACCCGCCGCGGGGTCATGCGGACCACTCAGCCCCGCTCTTGGGGCTTCCGGCCGTACCGTGGCACGGCGGCCGAGATCAGAAGGAAGCCGGAATCATGCGTCACGGATATCGCGGTCGCCGTTTCAACCGCACCGCCGAGCATCGCAAGGCGATGTTCGCCAACATGTCGGTGGCGCTGCTGAAGCACGAGCAGATCGTCACCACCCTGCCGAAGGCCAAGGATCTGCGACCCGTGGTCGAGAAGCTGATCACGCTGGGCCGGATCGACAGCGTCCACACCCGCCGTCTCGCCATGGCGCAGCTGCGCGATGCCGACATGGTCAGGAAGCTCTTCACCGTGCTCGGCCCGCGCTACAAGGGCCGTCCGGGCGGCTACTGCCGCATCATGAAGGCGGGCTTCCGCCAGGGCGACAACGCTCCGCTGGCGGTGATCGAATTCGTCGACCGCGACGTCGACGCCCGCGGCAAGGATTCCGGTCCGAGCCAGGTCGCCGAGGCGGCCTGATCCATCGCGAGGTCGCCATCCGGCCCTCGTCAGACGCAAGAAGCCGCTCCGGGTCATCCGGGGCGGCTTCTCGCGTTTGAGGGGCATCGGCGTTCCGGAACCCGGGCGCTACAGGGCCCCGGGGCGAGACGCTGAACGGGCGATGGGCCGGCTCCTCAGCGGGGCCGGCTATCCGCCTGATCGAGGAGCGTGCCGACCCGGTCGGCGAGGTCGGCGGAGCGGAACGGCTTGGACAGGACCGGCAGATCCTCGGGGATCTGCATGGCGTCGGCATGGCCCGTGAGAATCAGCACGGGCAGGTTCGGGGTCCGGTCGCGGATCGCGGCGGCGAGTTCGACGCCGCTCATGCCCGGCATGGCCAGATCGGCCACGACGATGTCGAAGCGGTCGCGGTCGAGGTCGCGCAGAGCCGCCGCACCGTCGGCCGCCTCCGTCACGCTGTGGCCGAAGCCGGTGAGGAACGAGGCCGTGACGTGCCGGACCTGGGGATCGTCGTCGACGATCAGGATCCGCGCCCGCCGGCCGGAGACGGGCGCCGGATCGGCCACCGGGGCGGCCCGCTCCGGCCCGGCCTCCGCGAAGGGCAGCGCCAGCTCGACGCGGGTGCCGCGGCCGACCGCGCTGTCGATCACCAGACGGCCCTTCGATTGCTGTGCGAGGCCGAACACCATGGCGAGCCCGAGCCCCGTCCCCTGGCCGACCGCCTTCGTCGTGAAGAACGGCTCGCACACCCGGCGCAGGATCTCCTCCGGAATGCCGGTGCCCGCATCGGTCACGCTGACGCCCAGATAGGCACCGTCGGCGATCTCGGGATCCCCGCTGATGCCGAGGCGCCGGGTCGCCACCGCGATGGTGCCGCCCTCGGGCATGGCGTCCCGGGCGTTGATGCACAGGTTGAGCACGGCGAGTTCGAGCTGTTCGGGATCGACCTGGACCGCCGGCAAGCCGTCCTCCAGGTCGGTCCGCACGATGACGAGGCCGCCGAGGCTGCGCCCGAACAGGTCGCTCATCCCGACGATCAGGGCGTTCACGTCCACCGCCCGGGCCTGCAGGTCGTGGGCACGGCTGAAGCTGAGGAGCCGCTTCGTCAGGGAGGCGCCGCGCTCGGCCGCCCCGCGGGCGTTCTCGATCAGCCGCTGGACCCGGGGCTCGCCCGCGACCTTCGGGGCGGCGAGTTCCAGGCTGCCGAGGATCGCGGTCAGCAGGTTGTTGAAGTCGTGGGCGATGCCGCCGGCCAGGGTGCCGAGCGCCTGCATCTTGTCGGACTGGCGCAGCCGCGCCTCGAGGCTCCGCTGCTCGGTGACGTCCCGCTCGATCACCGCCAGGTGGCTGATCGCGCCGCCCGCGTCGCGGATCGGCACCCGGGTGACGTGGCTCCACTGTTCGGCCCCGGTCGGGCCGTCGCTGGTGAGAACCTCGGCCACCGTGCCGGCCCGGATCGCCGCCGCGTCCGCCTCGGTCACCGAAATGCCCGCAGCGCCGAGGACCTCGTCCTCGCGGCGCCCGAGGCAGGCGGCGACGTCACGGCCGAGCAGCGCCGCCTTGCGGGCGTTCAGCCGCACGAAGCGGCCATCCGCGTCCTTGAAGCTGATCGCGTCCTGGGCGTGATCGAGGAGGCCGCGGAGCAGCGCGCGCTCGGTGGCGAGGTCCCGGCCGAGGCGGTGGCGCTCGAAGGCCTGCCGCACGGTCGAACGCAGCAGACCCGCATCCCAGGGCTTCGTCACGTAGCCGACGATGCCGCCGCGGTTGAGGGCGGCGATCACCGCGGTGATGTCGGCGTAGCCGGTGAGCAGGATCGCCTGCGCGTCGTGGAAGCCGCGCGCCTCGGCGAGCAGCGCGTCGCCGGTGAGGCCGGGCATGCGCTGGTCCGAGAGCACCACGGCGATGTCGGGCTCGGCGCGCAGGATCTCGAGCGCCTCGGCGGGGCGCGAGGTCGTCAGCACCCGGTAGGAATCCTCGAACAGATCCTCCAGGGCGATCAGGAT
>CAXTCV010000106.1:0-12171 GCA_964242725.1 uncultured Methylobacterium sp. | reverse complement strand
CGCCGGCCGGTCACCGCGCCGGCGATCACCCGGATGTCCCGGGGACTGGAGGCGGTGAAATAGGGGTTCGCCTCAAGGTTGGCGATGGTCGGCGACGGCCGGAACGGCGCCAGCACGTAGCCGTCCTCCCCGCCGATCAGCCCGAAGGGCACGAGATGGATCTCGCCCGCGGGCGAGAGCGTCGTCACGATCGTCTCCAGGATCAGCGGCATCGGCTCAGGTCCGGTCCGCCGGGACGAGCCGCCCGCAGACCAGCTGCGTAGCCGGATCCTGCCGACGCGCCGGCTCCGTTTCGGATCGGGCGGCGGCGTCGGAAACGGTCTCGGGGGGACGCGCGTCGGCCTCGGGCTTCACCAGGCGCACGTCACGCGTACCGGGCGGGGGGGCGTCCGGACCGGAATGCCGGGTGTGGCCGACCTTCTTGAAGGCGGTCGCGTCCTCGATCTCGGCATCGGCGGCGCAACCCCAGTCGAGGGGTTCGTCCTGGACGTAGCGCTTCCCGAGGCGCCACGCGGTCTCGGCCTTGGCGAGTTCCGCCCCGAGATAGAAGGCGTGGGCACCGTCGCTCGCCACGGCGAGATCCGGGAAGAAGGCCATCGCGTCGGTGCCGACCCTGTGGACGTCGCGGTTGTAGACATGGATCCCGTCCTCCGCGACGGCGATCCGGTAGTTCGGGTCGCGCACTTCGGCGGCGGCCTGGGCGATCTCCTCGGCGGTCTGCACGAAGGGGTGCTTGTCGTGAAGGGCGAGCAGCGCCCGGCCATAGCCCTTGGGCAGGGCGGAATCGGCCTTGGCGGCGTACATCACCCGCCTGGCGGCGTCGTGCTCCTCGACGGTGCGGCGGGTGTGGTTCGAGACCTGGACGATCAGGACGTTGCCGATCGCCAGTTCCGAGCACATGCCGACGAGGAGCGCGGTGATGCCCAGCGAATCCGCCTCGGTCAGCTCGGTGAGGTTGCCGGTCCCCATCATCATGGCGATGTCGGGCCATCGGGCGCGGGTTTCGCGGTAGCGGGCGATGGAATCCACGAAGCCGTGGTGGATCGGCTCCAGGATCGGATCCGCCAGGAACGGGCGTCCGGCCTGCCGCATCCGTTCGATTGCCCGGTCGAGGGACGGGAGGTCGTCGGGGCGCGTCGGGACGAGGACCGGCACCGCGTCGGTCTCGAAGGCGAGATCGAGGGTCTCCTCGTTCAGGCTCAGCAGGTAATCCGCCCCGGCGGCCGCACCGCGGGCCAGTTCCTCGCGGGCGAAGGAATCGACGCTGACCCTCAGGCCGGCCCCCTTCAGGGCCCGCACCGCGTCTTCCAGATGCGGGAACGGCGTGTCGGGCAGGCCGCCGAGGTCGATGACGTCCGCGCCCCGGCGAGCGAGGTCGCGCCCTTTGGCGAGGATCTCCGCGACGGTCATCTTCGAGGCGTCGACGATCTCCGAGAAGATCCGCAGGTCGTGCCGGGAGAGATCGACCTTGCGGGCGGCCAGGCCGAGCCAGGCCGGCAGGTCGACGACCTCGTCGGGGCCCCGCTCCACCGGCACGCCGAAATGCGCGGCGAGGCGTTCGGGATCGGCCCGGCAGCGACCCGGCAGGACCACGCGGGTGGCGCCCGGGGGCAGCTCGACCCGGCGGCGGATGATCTCCTCGGTCATGAGCGCCGCGACCTTCACGCCGGCATCCGCGATGCTCCAGCGGAATGTTTCCGGCAGGGCGGCGGCGACCTTCTCCAGGCGCGCCCGCGCCAGTCGGCCGGTGACGAACACGATGTGCTCTGGAGCGCTCACGCCGCGACCCTCGGGTGCACTGCGACCCGCTGGCCCGGCCCCCAGATCTCGATCCGCCCCGCGAAGCGCCCGGCGAAGGCCGGGAAGGCTGCGTCCACCAGCCCGTCCTGGGCCAGGGCGGCGGCATCCCGGCCCGGCAGGGCGTCGCGGGACTTGACCAGCACGCACCGGTCCGCCCCGACCTGTCGTGCGAGCCAGAGGGCGAGGCTGTCGGAGGTGACGTCCCAGGTCTCGGGGATGTCCGGATGGCCGGCGCGCAGGCGCCGCGGGTTCCACACGCGCGCCCGGGCCGGCGCGGTCTCTGTCCAGGGGTCCAGGCTCTGCACGAGACGCGGCTCGATCGCGCGGAAGATGCCGGCCGCGTCGCTCATCGCGTCGAGGGCCCGGCGATGGGCTTCGGCGTCACTGAACCGCTCCCGGGCCTGCGCGGCCCGCACCATGCCGGCGAAGGTGCCCCCACCGGGCACGACGATGCAGCGGCCGAGCGCGCCGTCCGCGAGCGACGCCAGCAGGGCGCGGCGCCGATGCGGATCCGCCTCCAGGCTGCCGCCGACCTTCACGACGGCGATCACGCGGCGTCCCGGCGGTGCGGTCGCAGGGCACGCAACACCTCGGCGACGCGCAGGGGATCGATGCCGTTGCGCCGGTCGAAGTCCCGGCAGAGGCCGCCACGGAAGCCGAGATAATCGGGCTCGTGCGCCCGCAAGGCCGCGATATCGATGACCCGGAGCGAGCCGGCGAGCCCGCTCATCAGGCCGTGGGCGCGGCAGGCCGCCGTGAAGGCCGCCAGATCTTCCGACGCCGCAAGATCGGGCAGGCGGGCGCCGGTTTTGCCCGCCGTGTCGATCATCGCACCGGCAAATCCCGCCTTCGCCAGCGCGGGCACGAGTCCGGCAGCGGGGCCGTCCTCGGCGAACAGCACGGCGATCACCTGCCCGGGCGCCGCCTCTGCAAGCGTCGCGCCGCCTGCGATGTCGCCCCGGCGGCCGGCATCGAGACCGGTCTTCACCCAGGCCACGCCGGTCGCGGCCATCGCCGCCACCCCCGCCGGGGTCGGGTCGGCGACCGCACTGGTCTCGGCCTCGCCGGAGACGCGGGCGACGATCTCGCACACCTTGCCCGGTTCCAGGGCCCCGAGGGCCCCACGGTCCGGGTCCTTGGCGTCGATCAGGTCGGCACCTGCGAGCCGCGCGGCTTCCGCTTCGGCGGCATCACGGACGCTGACGAGGAGGCGGAGCGGCGGTCGGCGCGGAACGGTTGAGGTGGACACGGAACACTCGGGACTGAATGGAACGCCTCAGGATTTCCCGGGCAGCGGCTCGGCGAGCAGGCGGTTCTTCACCACCCAGCGCATGGCGTGAGCCCAGGTCTCGTCGGTGTCGGCCCGGATCGTCACCTGCCCGCCGCGCACGACCTTGCCGGTCTCGGCCTCGGCGATGGCGACGTTCAGGTTGAAGATCTGACCGGACCCCTTCTCCACATAGCCTGTCACGACGAGGTCCGCACCCAGGCTCTTGCCGATCCCCGCGGCGCAGCCGTCGCACTTGTAGAGCGGCCCATCCTTGGCCACGACGTCGGCCTTCGGTGCCGTGTCGACGATCTCCAGGCCGGCTTGGTCGTGGAGGGCCTTGCGCAACTCGTCGGTGACGAGCGTGAGCTTCTTGGTATCGGCGGGACGCGCCCGGGCCCCATAGGAAGCGCCGGGCTCGAACAGCTCCACGGGGAACACCGCCGCCTTCTCGGCGGCCAGCGCCGCGCCGGGCAGGGCGATTCCGAGGGCGACGAGACCGCACGCGGTCGCCGCTTGCAGGGACAGGTGGCGCATGGGCGGGACGTTCCTCTCCACGATCCGGCCGCCTCGACGGGCGACTCCTCTCCGGCCATAGGTCGGGCGACGGGACACTTTGGCAATGTACTTCGCGCCGCGCCTGTCGCACGACAGGTACATGCCAGTCGAAGCCCCGATGATCGGGCTCGAAGGACCGTCCACCGATCCGCACCCTGGTTCAAAGGTTCCGCGTCCGCAGACGTTCGGAACTTGCGGTGATGGCTGGCGGCCGTCTTCGAAGCCCGGCTGTGCATCGGCCGGAACGTGAACACCGGATCAACGCGCCGCGATTGAGCGGCGGGGGTGGAAACTGGTAGAGGCCGCGCACATGCACGATCCCGCACCCGAGACCCTCCTCCCGCGGCCGGCGCGGCCGCATTGGCTGCGCGCGACCCTCGCCCTGGCGGCGCTCATGCCGATGGCGGCCCGGGCGCAGCAGCCTGCACCGCAGCCCATCGACACCCATATCGGCCTGATCTATCGGCCGCAGCCCGCCCCGTCCTCCTACGACAGCGAGGCGGCGCCCGAGGACGAGGGGCTGGCCGGCGCCAGGATGGGCATCGCCGACAACACCACCACCGGCCGCTTCACCAAGCAGACCTACGCCCTCGACGACGTGGCCCTGACCGACGACAAGCCCGACCCGGTCGCGGCCGCGAAGGACCTGATCGCCAAGGGCGTGCGCTACCTGATCCTGGCGCTGCCCGCCGACGCCGTCCTGGCGGTGGCGGACGCGGTGAAGGACACGGGTGCCGTGGTGCTGAACGCAGGTGCCCCCGACGACCGGCTGCGCGGCGCCGATTGCCGGGCCAACGTGTTCCACATCCTGCCGTCCCGGGCGATGCTCACCGATGCCCTGGCGCAGTACCTCACCGTCATGCGCTGGCGGAAGATTTTTCTGATCGTCGGCCCGACCGACGCCGACAAGGCCTACGCGGACGCGATGCGCAACTCGGCGCGGAAATTCGCGCTGAAGGTCACCGCCGAGAAGCCCTGGACCTTCGGTCCGTTGGCCAAGGCGCGGGGCGATACGCCGACCCGTGCGGAGGCGATGGTCTTCACCCGGGGGCTCGACTACGACATGGCGGTGGTGGCCGACGAGGAGGGCGACTGGGGCGACTACGTCTCCTACCGCACGGTGGACCCGCGCCCGGTCGGCGGGACGCAGGCGCTGACACCGACCACGTGGTCCCCCGTGCTGGAGACCTGGGGCGCCGCGCAGGCCCAGAACCGGTTCCGGCGGCTGGCCTCCCGGCTGATGCGCCCCCTGGATTATCAGGTCTGGGCGGCGGTGCGGACGGTGGGTGAGGCCGTGACCGCCAAGAAGACCAGCGACCCGGCGGTGACCGGCCCCTCTCTGGTCGAGCCGGACTTCACCCTGCCGGCCTACAAGGGCGTGCCCTTGAGCTTCCGCCCCTGGGACCACCAGCTGCGCCAGGCGATCATCGTCGTGCAGCCGAAGGCGCTGGTCTCGGTGGCGCCGGAACAGGGTTTTCTGCACCAGCGCACGCCCCTCGACACGCTGGGGGTGGATCTTCCGGAGACCACCTGCAAGTTCAAGTGACTGGAATGCCTGCGGCGTTGACGAGCGGCCGGTGCCCTCGCAACGCCCGGATATCGCACTACAATCGCCCCACGAGAACGCCCGTCGAGGGCGCCGTGAAGCTGCAAGGGAGGGGAATGGCATGAGCCGCCGCGTCGAGGCAGGTCTGAGCGTGGTCGCCCTCGGTGCGTGGTTCGCCCTTGTCGGGCCGGCCGCCGCCTACACCGCCTACGTCACCAACGAGAAGGGCAATTCGGTCAGCGTCATCGATACGAACACGATGGCGGTGACCGGCACCTGGAAGGTCGGCCGGCGTCCGCGCGGCGTGACCGTGTCCAAGGACGGCAAGGAACTGTTCGTCTGCGCCAGCGACGACGACCGGATCGACGTGCTCGACACGACCTCCGGCAAGGTGGTGCGCTCCCTGCGCTCGGGTCCCGATCCGGAGCAGTTCATCCTCGATGCGTCGGGCAACCCGCTCTACGTCGCCAACGAGGACGACAGCCAAGTCACGATCATCGACATCGAGAAGAACAAGGTGCTCGCCGAGGTGCCGGTGGGCGTCGAACCGGAGGGCATGGGCCTGTCGCCGGACGGGAAGGTCCTGGTCAACACCTCCGAGACGACCAACATGGCCCATTTCATCGACACGAAGACCTTCCAGGTGATCGACAACGTGCTGGTGGATGCAAGGCCGCGCTTCGCCGAATTCTCCACCGACGGCAAGTTCCTGTGGGTCTCGGCGGAGGTCGGCGGCACGGTCAGCGTCATCGACGTGGCCCAGCGCCGCGTGGTCAAGAAGATCACCTTCAAGATCCCGAGCGTGAACGACGAAGCGATCCAGCCCGTGGGCATCCGGATCACCAAGGACGGCAGCAAGGCCTTCGTGGCGCTGGGCCCGGCCAACCGCGTCGCGGTGATCGATGCCAAGACCTACGCGGTCGAGAAGTACCTCCCCGTCGGCCAGCGCGTCTGGCAGCTCGCCTTCACGCCCGACCAGAAGCAGCTGTTCACCACCAACGGCACGTCCAACGACATTTCGGTGATCGATGTGGCCGCCGAAAAGGTGGTCAAGAGTATCCCCGTCGGCCTGCTGCCCTGGGGCGTGGCGATCTCGCCGAATTGAGCCGGGCGGGCGGGCCGCCGGAATGAACCACGACCGCGGATCAAGCGGCACAGGGGGAACGACAGGATGCGGATGTTTCGATGGGCCGCTCTCGCCTGCGCGGGATTGTTCGCAGGCGGCCCGGCGCTGGCGCTGGACCTCACCAAGAAGCGCGAGAATCTGCCCGACCTCGTCCTCGGCGACGATCAGGGGAACGATTTTACGGTGGAGAACAGGGACATCGCGCTCGAATCCGGCAAGGCCTACCGGCTCCGCATCGTCGCCAAGGGTCACCAGGAATACAAATTCTACGCGCCGGAGTTCTTCCGTTACATCTGGTTCAACCAGATCGTGATCGAGCACAAGGAGATCCACGGCGGCGGCCCGCCCGACCACCTGGAATTCGACGATCCCGGCGAGATCGCCCTCGAGTTCGTTGCGATCAAGCCAGGCACCTACAAGTGGGAGTCGCGCGGTCTTGAGGCCAAGGGCATGACCGGCACGCTGACGGTGAAATGATGCGCGCGTTCCTCCTGGCCTCGTGCCTCGTTCTTGCCGGCCCGGCCGTCGCGGCCGACGATGCCTCCGCCTGCGCCGCGGGCATCACCCTGATCCGCGACGCCCTCGCGGCGAATCCGTCCGAGGCGGCGCTGCCCAAGCTCAAGAAGGCCCTTCGGATCGCCGAGCGGGAGCAGAAGGAGGGCGAGTTCGACGAGTGCCTCGACGCCGTCGCCGATGCCCGGAAAGCGCTGGGCCGATGACCGGCGAGGCGGCGCTCCATGTGGAGCATGTCGGTCACCGCTTCGGCACGCGCGTGGCGCTCGACGACGTGTCGCTCGAAGTGGGCCGCGGACGCTTCGCCGCGCTGCTCGGACCCAACGGCGCCGGCAAGACCACCCTGTTCTCGGTGATCACCCGGCTCTACACCAACCAGACCGGGCGGGTCTCGATCTTCGGCCACGCCCTCGACCGCGAGCCCTCCCGGGCGCTCGCCCGGCTCGGCGTGGTGTTCCAGGCCCGGACGCTGGATACCGATCTCACCGTCGAGCAGAACCTCCTGTATCACGCGAGCCTGCACGGGATTACCCGTCGTGCCGGGAAGGACCGCGTCGGGCTGCTCCTCGACCGGGTCGGGCTCGCGGATCGGCGCCACGACAAGGTCCGCACGCTCTCGGGCGGGCAATCGCGCCGCATCGAGATCGCCCGCTCGCTGATCCACCGTCCGGACCTGCTGCTGCTGGACGAGCCCACGGTCGGCCTCGACCTCGAATCGCGGACCGACATCGTGGCGATCGTGCGGGCGCTGGTGCGCGAGGAGGGGCTGTCGGTCCTCTGGGCGACCCATATCTTCGAGGAGATCGCTCCGGAGGACGACGCGGTCGTCCTGCATCGTGGCCGAATCGTCGCCCGGGGCCGGGCCGGTGATATCGGCACCCCGGGGGAGGCCCTGGCGGACGCGTTCCGTCGCATCGTGGCCGAGCCCGGGCGGGCGGCGGCATGACGGTGTCGAGCGGCGCAAGTTCCTACGACCGAGGGCAGCACCCATGAGCGCTCCGACACGTCTGTCGACGCCGGTCGCGGTCGCATCCGCCCCGAGCATCCCGGTCCGCATCGGTCGGCTCGACACCGTCGGCTACCTGATCTGCCTCGGCGGCATCGTCCGGCGGGAACTGCTGCGCTTCTTCAATCAGAAGGAGCGGTTCTTCTCGGCCCTGGTCCGGCCGCTGGTCTGGCTGTTCATCTTCGCGGCGGGCTTCCGCAACACGCTGGGCGTCTCCATCGAGCCGCCCTACCAGACCTACGTCCTCTACGAGGTCTACGTGGTGCCGGGGCTGGCCGTGATGATCCAGCTGTTCAACGGCATGCAATCCTCGCTCTCGATGGTCTACGACCGCGAGGTCGGGTCGATGAAGGTGCTGCTAACCTCGCCCTATCCGCGCTGGCTGCTGCTGCTCGCCAAGCTGATCGCGGGCGTCTCGGTCTCGATCGTTCAGGCCTACGCTTTCCTGGCGGTGGCCTATTTCTGGGAGACGGACATCCCGCCGCTCGGCTACCTCACGGCGCTCCCGGCCTTCCTGGCCTCGGGTCTGATGCTCGGGGCGATCGGCCTGTTTCTGTCCTCGCTGGTCCGCCAGCTTGAGAACTTCGCCAGCGTGATGAACTTCGTGATCTTCCCGATGTTCTTCGCCTCCTCGGCACTCTACCCCCTGTGGCGGATCCGGGAATCCTCGGAAACGCTGTACTGGATCTGCGAGCTGAACCCGTTCAGCCACGCGGTGCAGCTTGTCCGCTACGCCCTCTACGTCCAGTTCGAGCCGGTCGCCTGCGCGGTCGTTGTCGGCGTGACCCTCGCCTTCTTCGGCATGGCGGTGATCGCCTACGATCCCGGCCGGGGCATCATGGCCCGGCGCGGCGGCCCGGCCGGCGACAACACCTGACGGAGCCCGCCCGATGAACCGACTCGCCCGCAACGCCGCCCTCGGCCTGGTGCTTCTGGCCGCACCGGCATCCGCGCAGCCCCGGCAGGATCCGGACTGGCCCTGCGTCCAGCGCAAGGTCGCCACGCTCAGCCCGGGTCAGTTCTGGACCGGTCCAGACATCGCGGCGGCCGGCGACTGGGGCAGCGACAACGATGCCGCGGTGCTGGCCCAGAAGATCGCCTCCCGCCGCACCGAGCTACCGCAGGTCGGCCCGCTCCTCGACGAGTTCGCCGGCAAGTTCGGTACCGACAAGGACGGGAAGGACAAGGCCCTGACCCGCGTCTACGCGGGGGTCTTCGAGGTGATCAACGGCGAGCGCGACAAGATCGTGGGCGGCATCGGCCGCTACGCCCAGGGCCAGCGGCGCATGGCGGAGCGCATCCGCGATGAGGCCGACAAGATCAGCCAGACCAAGGACGCGCCGAGCGCCACGGACGCCACCGAACTGCCCAAGGACCAGTCCGATCTCGAAACCAAGTTCGCCTGGGACCGGCGCATCTTCCAGGAGCGCAGCCAGTCGCTCACCTATGTCTGCGAGGTGCCGCAACTCCTCGAGCAACGGTTGGGCGAGATCGCGCGGTTGATTCAGGCACGGTTGTGAGCGCGGCGATCGGGCCTCTGATGCCTTGCCGAATCTTCCCGCTCAGGTTTGCCTAAAGATCCGTAAGTGGTTGAGGTTGCAGGCATAACTGTTGCGAGAACGCCACGCGCCGGAGCGTTTGACCGTTCTCCGCTCGAAACAGCACTCAAAAGCCCTCGCGTGCCCGTGAGCCCGATTGTGAACTTTAACTCTACCCGCCAAAAGTCTCGGCAAGCCCGGAACAACCGGACGCTGGTCTCACGGCAGGGGAATTGGAATGTCACGTCGGACGCTGCGGGGCAGCATGCTCGCGTCTGCCTCAGTCTTGGCGCTCTCGATTGCTCCAGGCGCGGCGCGAGCGCAGCAATCGGTCACGCTGGGTGAGATCAGCGTCGTTTCGACCTCGCCGGTCGGTGCCGGCGGCGGCAATTCCAGCCCGTCCCTGAACTTCGACCGGGCGGCGCAGATTGCGCCGACGGTACCGGTGGCACCCGGCAGCGTGCGTCTGCGCGGTTCCGAGCAACCGCTCAACAAGATCCCCAGTACCGTCGAGACGATCACCCCGCGGCAGATCGATGTCGATCGCGGTACTGACAACATCATCGCGACATTTGCCCGAGAGACCCCCGGCATCAACCTGTCCGACTCGCAAGGCAACTCGAACCGGGTCGATGTCACCTATCGCGGCTTCACCGCCTCCTCGGTACAGGGCGTTCCGCAGGGTCTGGCTGTCTATCAGAACGGTATCCGCATCAACGAAGCCTTCGGCGATGTCGTCAACTTCGATCTGATCCCGCCGCAGGCGGTTCAGCGCATCGACGTCGTCACCGGCAATCCCGCCTTCGGCCTCAACGCTATCGGCGGCGCGGTCAACATCCAGATGAAGAACGGCTTCACCTGGCAGGGTACCGAGATTACCGCCTTCGGGGGGTCCGATGGGCGCGTGGCCGGAAATCTCCAGTACGGCAAGATCGTCGACAACTGGAGCTTCTACTTCACCGGCGATGGGCTGAATGACCGCGGCTGGCGCTACGAGAACCCGAGCACGATCGGGCGGCTCTACGCCGACCTCGGCTACAAAACACCGGACTCGGAGTTCCACCTGATCGGCTTGGCGGCTCGCAGCTTCTACGGCGCCGCCGCCGCGACCCCGGTGGACTTCACCCACGTCGATCCGCGGGCGATCTTCACGTACCCGCAGACGCAGACAACGCAGGTCGGCACGATCCAGCTCACCGGCCGGGTGGACATCTCGCCGACCTGGGACCTCGCCGGCAACGCCTACTTCCGTCGGTTCAGCGAGTCCTACGTCGACGGCAACGACGGCAATTTCGAGCAGTGCAGCTCCCGCTCCAGCTTCCGCGGCTTCCTCTGCTACCAGGATGACGGCTTCAGCCCCTCGGCTGGCCAGTCGCAGCTCGCGTTCCGCAACCAGTTCCTGCTCCTCGGCCAGCAGAACCAGCGCATCCCGTACCGGGCCAATATTCCTTACGGGACGATCGACACCACGCAGACCCAGGCGACCGGCTACGGCGGCTCACTGCAGGCGGCCAACCGTGACCGGATCTTCGGCCTGCCCAACACCTTCGTGATCGGCGGCAGCGTCGACGCGGCCGACTTCTCGTTTAAGTCGCAGAGCCAGCTCGGCGTGATCAACCCGAACCTGTCGATCACGGTCGATCCGAACAACCCGTACTACGGCACCATCCCAGGCCTCGGCACGGAGATGATCCGCACGCTCGGCGCGCTCGGCATCGCACCCAGCTCGGTCCAGGGATCGAACCTGTATCTCGGCCTCTACGCCACGGATACACTGGACCTGACTGACCGGCTGTCCCTGACTGCTGGGTTCCGGCTCAACTATGCGCACATCCAGACCCGCGACCTGACCGGCTTCTCGCCGGACGTGAACGCGACGAACGAATTCTTCAAGGTAAACCCGCTGGCGGGCCTGACCTACCAGTTCGACCGGGCGCTCAACCTCTACGGCAGCTACTCGGAGTCGAACCGCGCGCCGACGCCTCTGGAACTGGCCTGCGCCAACCCGAACCAGCCCTGTCTCCTGCCGAACTCGCTGGTGGCCGATCCCCCGCTGAAGCAGGTCACCGGCCAGACCTACGAGGTCGGTTTCCGGGGTGTGATCCCGAGCTTCCTCTCGGGCGGCAACTTGACCTACAAGGCCGGTGTCTTCCGCACCGACCTGAAGAACGACATCATCCAGATCGCGGTCAGCGGCAACGCAGCCCGCGCCTATTACACCAACGTGCCGGCGACGCGGCGGCAGGGCATCGAGGTCAGCACCGAGTACGTCGTCAATCCCGACCTGCTCGTCTACGCCAACTACGCCCTGATCGACGCGACCTACCAGTTCGATCAGACGCTCTCCTCGCCGAACAACCCGCTGTCCGACGACGGCGCGATCTTCGTCAAGAAGGGCAACAAGATCCCTCTGATCCCGGACCACCAGATCAAGGCTGGGTTCGAGTATAACATCACCCCGAACTGGCGCTTCGGCCTGAACGTGTCTGCGTTCTCTTCGTCCTACTTCCGAGGCGACGACTCGAACCTGAACCGCAAGCTGCCGGCTTACTACGTGATGAATTTCACCACGAAGTACCAAGTCACCAAGAACCTGGAGATCTTCGGGCTGATCACCAACCTGACCAACAACCGCTACGCCACGTTCGGCACCTTCGCGGAGACAGGCGCTGTGACGACCAGCCTCTCGATCAGCGACCCGCGAACCACGACGCTGGCACAGCCGCTGTCGGTCTACGCTGGCCTGACGTACAGGTTCGGCCCCGATCCGGTCGCGATGGCGCCGGAGCCGATCATCCGCAAGTACTGAGGCCACCG
>CAXTCV010000105.1:0-12190 GCA_964242725.1 uncultured Methylobacterium sp. | reverse complement strand
ACCGCGTCGAAGGACTCGGTCTCCCAGGTCCGCTTCCGCGTCCAGCGCGACTTCTGATCACCCGCGGCGATCGGATAAGGGCATCGGAGCCCCTGGCCTCGATGCCTTCGAACGAACCTCGTGCACACGAAGCCTCGAAGCCCGGCCTTGTGCCGGGCTCTTTTTTTGGCGTCCGTCTCCCGAGGGAGTCCCGTAGGATGGCTCCCAGCGCGAACGACGAAGACCCGACGATCTGAAGCTGGCACGCACTCGGTCCGGACGGGCGATGCGGCGCTCCGACCTCCGCCACCCCGGTCGCCGCCACGAAGGCGGCGCCCCGGGCCGGTGTTTACGAAGCGTTCATCCTCCGGGTGTCCGATCGGGGTCACAGAGGCCCGGAGGACGACACGATGCCGAGCAGCACGAATGAAACGCCGCAGGGCCCGATCCTGGAACTCTGGCGCATCGTGGCGCTCGCGTTGATCGTCGCCGCCGGCATGCTGTTCGTCCACATGGTCGTCCCCGCTGACGCCTCGGCGGATCCGATCAGGACCGGGCCCGTCCCGGCCCATACCGGGCAGCCGTAGGTCGCCCGGCCCTCCCGCGACCATCACGCGCCGCTCTGGCGGCCCCCGGCCGTGGTGAGGGCGCCTGCGGCGGCTGTCAGATCGCGCCGCGCCCGGGGCCTCGCCGTCGCCGCAGGCCAGGACTGGCCCCGCCGGTGTCAGCCCGATCGGCAGAAGGGTCGCAAGCGCTGAAGTTATCAGCGTCGTGACGACCCCCGAATGCAGCGTATCCCGCCGAATCGGGTCAATCAGAGACCGCGTTCGATGGATTGGCAGGCGCTGGAGATTGTCTTCACGCGTTCGGCAGCCCGCTCGAGCGTGACGCCGGCCTACTGCAGGGGCAGGGGGATGGCCTCGACGGTGACCTCGCCGATCCCGTGGGCCGCCAGCGCGGTGCGCAGGGGGGCGGTCAGGCAGCTCCCGGCCGTGAACGCGCCGAGCGCTGCGCCGGGCCGATCGGCAGCCCGGGGAGCGGAGCCGATCAGCTGTATGACGCGCCGGGCGATGGCGGGCGCCGGATCGATCCAGGTCACCGGCCAGGGCGCGACGGCTTCGAGCCGCGTCAGCAGCAGGGGGTAGTGGGTGCAGGCGAGGCAGATCACGTCGGTGCGCCGGCCGTCCGCCGCGGTCACGAAGCACGGGGCGATCTCCGCCGCCAGGGCGGCCTCATCCACGGGGGTGCCGGCGAGTTCGGCCTCCGCATAGGCCGCAAGGTTCTGGGCGCCGACGAGGCTCACCGTGCAGGTCCCGGCATAGGTGGCGATCAGATCGCGGGTGTAGGAGCGGGCCACCGTCCCGGGCGTGGCCAGCAGGGAGACCAGCCCGGAGCGCGTAGCCTCGGCGGCCGGCTTGATCGGCGGCACCACGCCGACGAACGGGGTCGTGAAGCGCTGCCGCAGGGCGGGGAGCACCAGGGTCGAGGCGGTGTTGCAGGCGATGACGACGAGGTCGGGCCGATGGGTTGCCACCAGCCGCTCCATGACGGCCAGCACCCGGGCCACGAGGGCCGCCTCGCCGAGCCGGCCGTAGGGGAAGGCGGCATCGTCGCCGACATAGACGTAGCGGGCATCGGGCCGTGCGCGGCGGACGGCGTCGAGCACCGTCAGGCCGCCCAGCCCCGAATCGAAGACCAGGATGGTCGGCTCGGCGGCGCCGCGCAACGCGGCGGCGGAGAGGCTGGCCCCGGCCATCAGATCGATCCGCATGAGAATCCTGGACTCCTCGCCGAGCGTCCTGAACGTCGTCATTGCGGGTTAAGGCAATCTCACTGCGGCGACAGAAAGACCCGCGATCCCCAGCAAGTCCGGTTAACCACGGCGCCGCCGCGGCAAAGAGGCCACCGCGAACGGCCGGACCACGGACTCGTTCTGCGGAGGTTGTCGGAGCTTCGCCAAGACATATCTTCTGCGCGCCGAGCTGGAACCGAGGAAACGGTTCTCGCGCAGGCCCGAAACAAGGGACCATCGTCATGGCTGCGACGGCCGCACTACGCCCGGACGAGACGTGCGACACCGGGACAGCGGCCTTTCCGCCGCCGCCGGTCACCGCCCGGCCGATCGACCGCGCCGCCTGGATCGCCGCGTTCCGGCAGGTCCGGGGTGAGACCGAGCGCCGCGCCGCGCCGCTCTCCCCGGAGGACCAGCAGGTCCAGTCCATGGCGGATGCCAGCCCGACCAAGTGGCACCGGGCGCATGTGACGTGGTTCTTCGAGCAGTTCCTGCTGCGGGAGCACCTCCCGGGCTATGCGATCTACGACGCGCGGCTGCACTACCTGTTCAACTCGTACTACGTCGCCGCCGGGCCGCGGCAGCCGCGCATCCAGCGGGGCATGATCACCCGCCCGACCATGGCGGAGGTCGCGGCCTACCGGGCGCATGTCGACCGCGCCGTGGAGACCCTGCTGGGTCAGGCGTCCGAACGCGCCCTGGAGGCTCTGCTGCCGATCCTGGAGATCGGGCTCTATCATGAGCAGCAGCACCAGGAGCTTCTCCTCACCGACATCCTGCACGCCTTCGCGCAGAACCCGTTGAACCCAGCCTATGATCCGGGCTGGCGCTTCCCGGACGCGGCGGCGAAGCCGGGCCAGACCCGCCTCGATCGGGCCATTGCCTGGATCGGGCATACGGGGGAGGGGTTCTCGTTCGACAACGAGTCGCCCCGCCACGAGGCGCTGATCCCGGCCGGACGCATCGACCGGGCGCTCGTGACCAACCGCCAGTGGCTCGGCTTCATGGAGGATGGCGGCTACGCCAAGCCCGAGTTGTGGCTGTCGGACGGCTGGTATGCCGGCCCGGCCGAGGGCTGGGAGGCCCCCGGCTACTGGCGCCGGGACGGGGATTCCTGGGCGACCATGACGCTCGCCGGCCAGCGCCCGGTGGACCTCGACGCGCCCGTCACCCATGTCAGCTACTACGAGGCCGACGCCTACGCGCGCTGGACGGGCCGGTTCCTGCCCACGGAGTTCGACTGGGAGGTCGCGGCCCGGGACGGCGGCCTGCCGGACGCGTTCGGCCTCGTCTGGCAATGGACCCGCAGCGCCTACGTGGCCTATCCCGGCTACCGGCCGCTGCCGGGGGCGCTCGGCGAATACAACGGCAAGTTCATGGCCAATCAGTTCGTGCTGCGCGGCTCCTCGGTCGCAACGCCCGACGGCCATGCCCGCCTGCCGTACCGCAACTTCTTCTTTCCGCATCAGCGCTGGCAGTTCACCGGCCTGCGCCTCGCCGATGCCGCCTGACGCGCCCCGGAGCCATCCTTGACCATCAAGCCTAGTTTTCCCGACGCGAAGCCGGTCGCGCCGGCGTTCCTCGACGACGTGCGCGCGGGCCTGTCCCGGCCGCAGAAGGCGCTGTCGCCGAAGTACTTCTACGACACCGCCGGCTCGGCCCTGTTCGAGGACATCACGCGGCTCCCGGAATATTACCCGACCCGCACCGAGATCGGGATCCTGGATGGGCGCGGCCCGGAAATCGCGGCGCTGCTGCCGGCGGGGGCGGCGCTGGTGGAGTTCGGCAGCGGCTCGACGCTGAAGCTGCGCCGGTTGCTCCGGCATCTCGACAAACTGGCCGCCTACGTGCCCGTCGAGATCTCCGGGGAGTTCGTCCAGGCCCAGGCCGAGGCCTTGAGCGGCGATTTCCCGCATCTCCGGGTCGAACCCGTGGTGGCCGACTTCACCCGCGACTTCGACCTGCCCGAGAGCCTCGCCGGCCTGCCCCGGGCCGGTTTCTTCCCGGGCTCGACCATCGGTAATTTCGAGCCGGAGGAGGCGGAGGCCCTGCTGCACCGCTTCGGGCGGATCCTGGGGGCGGGGGCCCATATGATCGTGGGCGTCGACCTCGTGAAGGACGCGGCCACCCTGGAGAGCGCCTATGACGACGCCGAGGGGGTCACCGCGGCGTTCAACCTCAACCTCCTGACCCGGATCAACCGCGAACTCGCGGGCCGTTTCGACCTCGACGCCTTCGCCCACCGGGCGGTGTTCAACCCGCAGGCCTCGCGGATCGAGATGCATCTGGTCGCCCGGAACGCGCAGGACGTGGCGGTGGGCTCCGAGACCTTCGCCTTCGCGGCCGGCGAGTCGATCCACACGGAGAGCAGCTACAAGTACACGCGCGAGACCTTCCGGGCGCTCGCCGAGCGCGCCGGCTGGACGTGGATCAAGGCCTGGACCGACCCGCAGAACCTGTTCTCGGTCCACGCCCTGCGGCTGGATTGAGGGTCGAGCCGGTCGCGGCCCGGGGGGCGATGCGGTTCCGTTGACCCGTGTTCGTCCGTGTCGCCCCCGTGGCCGGGCTGCTCAACGGCTGGACATTCAAACTCGGCCCGTCGACCGGCGATCTCGTGGCCGACCATTTCAGTACCCGCGCCCCGATGGGACGCGGGGCGCCTCAGGCGATGCCGAGATGGGAGGCGCGCCACCGCCCTGTCGCGCCTGCCGGGCAGGACCGGGGCGGGCTCGCGCCGCCATCCCCGGTATCCACTGTCTTCGCGTCGAACGAATGTCAGTTCAGGTAGGTGCGGATCCAGTTCGGCGACAGGATCTCGCCCTCCTCGGTGATGATCCAGGGCTGCTTGGCCGGGTCGGCCAGGGCACCGGCGGCGGCCCGGATCGCCTCGCGCAGGGTGTCGAACCGCTCGGGTTGCGCCAGCGGGGTGCTGGCCGGGGCCGTGCGCCAGATCGTCAGATCCGCGGGCCGTTCCAGAGCTTCGGTTTCCATGGGTACTCGTCCTTCCGAACCGTATGGGACCGTCCAGATCACCGCCGTCGGCCGGAGCCGGGGAACAGCGGGGATCGGCGGTCTGAGCGTCAAAGCAAGCATCTCTGCGGCGGCTTTGCGATCAATTCGGGCGGTTTCCGAAACCATCGTCCCGCGCGGAAGCACGATGGACGGAACGGTCCCGTTTTCCATATCCGTATTGAGCGCGTATGGGCTGCCGTCGTCTTGCGAGAATTGTGACTATCGAATGATGACCATTCCGTTAGCTGCTGCGCGCCGGCCGCCGACGCGTCCCAGAACAGGTTCGGGGCGCGTCGGCGGCCGACGGCTTCCGTGTTGACGCCCCGATCCTGAACGCGCACTTAAGACCCGCGCCCGCCGGGGCATTCCCTCGACCCACTCCCGGAGACCTCCGTGCCGGATCGTACCGTGCGCATCGTGCTCGCCGCGGTCCTGGTCCTGCTGGCCCTTTACGTGGTCCAGCCCTACCTGCAGCCGCTGCTCTATTCCGCGGACGCGCCGCGGGCGGTGACGGCCCGCGGCGATCTCGCGCAGTCGGAGCAGGCGACGATCCACCTCTTCGAGCAGGCGAGCCCGTCGGTGGTCCACGTCTTCGCGCAGGGCGCCGCCCAGAACCGCGACCTGCTCGACCTCGACGAGGATGGCGGCGAGCAGCAGGGCGCCGGCACGCAGACCGGAACCGGCTTCGTCTGGGACGGCGCCGGCCACATCGTCACGAACACCCATGTCGTGCAGAACGCCGCGCAGAGCGGCGGCTCCGTGTCGGTGCGGCTGAGCGACGGCGCGGTGGTGTCGGCGAGCCTCGTCGGGATGGCGCCGTCCTACGATCTGGCGGTCCTGCGGCTGGGGCGGGTGACCCGCATGCCGCCGCCGCTGGCGATCGGCACCTCGACGGATCTCAAGGTCGGCCAGTCGACCTTCGCCATCGGCAACCCGTTCGGCCTCGATCATACGCTGACCACCGGCGTGATCAGCGCCCTGCGCCGGCGGATGCCGACGAGCGAGGGCCGGGAAGTGTCCGGGGTCATCCAGACCGACGCGGCGATCAACCCCGGCAATTCCGGCGGCCCCCTGTTGGATTCCGCGGGCCGGCTGATCGGCGTCAACACCGCCATCGTGTCGCCGTCCGGGGCGAGCGCGGGGATCGGCTTCGCGATCCCCGTGGACGTGGTGAACCGGATCGTCCCGGAGCTGATCAAGGTCGGGCGGGTGCGCAATCCCGGCATCGGCATCATCGCGGCCCAGGAGGCCGCCACGGCGCGGCTCGGGATCGACGGGGTCGTGATCGTGCGGGTCCTGCCCGGGTCGCCGGCCGCGCAGGCCGGCCTGCGCGGTGTCGACGCGCGGACCGGCGATCTCGGGGACGTGATCGTCGAGGCCAACGACCGACCCGTCCACCGCCTGGCCGACCTCACGGCGGCCATCGAGGAGGCCGGTCTCGGCGCGGCCCTGACCTTGAAGGTCGAGCGCGGCGCCCGGGTCCGGCTGGTCCGGATCACCACCGCGGATGTCGCGGAGAACCGCCAATGAGGGCCCTGTCCCGCCTGATGCTCCTCATCGCGTTCGCGGCAGGCGCCGCACAGGCCGCCGAGCAGCCCAGCCGCTCCCGCCTCTGCCCGGAGGATCTCCCCGAGGGCGTCCGGCTGCCGCCGCAGCCCGGCTGCACGGCCGGTGCCCGGCATCCGGCTCCGCACCGGGACGGGTTCTACGACCTGGGCAACGGGACGACGGTTCAGGTCGGCGGCCGGGCCTCGGCCGAGTCTGGCGTGCGGCGCTGAGGATGGTGCTGCTCGCCGGCCTGCTCGCCTGTCTGACGCTCTGGTGGCTGTCCAAGAACAGTCGTGGACTGGGTCCGCGCCTGAAGCGCGCCCTCGGCCAGGGTCTGGGGGCCGCGACCGGCGGGTCCCGGACGCGGATGCTCGGCGCCGCGGCGCTCCTGGCGGGCGGGTTCCTCCTCCTGCACGGCAACCTCGTCCTGGCGGCGCTCCTCGGGCTGAGCGGTGTCTGGATGATCGAGGGTCAGGAATCGATGACCGCGCGGCTGCGGCGTCTGATCCGGCCGGTCGCAGGGCGAACGCCCCGGACGGGCCGGAAATCTGACGATCCCCCGGACCGCCTCGTCCGCACGACGCTGATCGAGGCGCAGCTGCGCCCGGACGGCAGCCTCCGCACCGGTCGCGTGATCTCTGGGCCCGATGCCGGGGCGTGGCTCGACACCATGCCGGGCGCGGCCTTGATCGCGCTGCTGCGGGCCTGCCGCCAGCGCGATCCCGCCGGGGCCGCCCTCCTAGAGCCGTATCTCGACCGCCGGGCGCCCGGATGGCGTGTAGACGCTGAGGGCGATCGTGACCCGCGGCCGCGCCGCCCGCCGAACCCAGGGGCGATGACGGAGGAGGAGGCGTACCAGATCCTGGGGCTTCAGCGCGGGGCGACCGCTGAGCAGATCCGGTCGGCCCACCGGTCTCTGATGAAGCGCACCCATCCCGACCAGGGGGGCAGTGCCGAGGGGGCGGCGCGCGTCAACGCCGCCCGGGACAGGCTTCTGAACCGACATCGCTGAACTCCACGCGCGTTGTCAGGGGAGGAGGGGGTCTCGGCCGCGGGCGAACTGGGCCGCGGCGTGCCGAACCGGCGCGCGGGCGCGCCGGCGGGTCCGGGTGGTTCAGCTCCTCGTCGCGAAGCAGCTGAAGCCGCTGCGCTTCAGGGCCGTGCAGGCGTCCTGGGCGGAATCCTGCTCGGCGAAGCCCGAGAAGCGGGCGCGGAACAAAGTGGTCCCGCCGTGCTCGACCTTCACCGTGTAGGGGGCCGCCTTCGACAGGCTGCCACCGACCTTGGCGCGCGCCTCCGAGAGCATCGAGCGGGCCTTGGTCTCGTCGTCCATGGCGCCGAGCTGGATCACCCAGGCGGTGGGCACGACGCGGGCACCGGAGACCGCCTTCGGCGGCTCGTCGCGCTCGACCGAGGCGACCCGGGCCACCACCTTGGCCGTGCCCAGGAAGGGCGCCTGAGCGCTGCTCGCGCCGGCATAGGCCTGGGCCGCCCTCGGGATCCCCTGGGGGCCGGGCTTCCATGTTCCGCCCGGCGTCGTCGTCGCGGCGGCCCTGGGCGCGAGGTCGAGGGGCTCGCCGGTGGTGCCGGTGGTCTCGACATCCTCGTCGTCCGCGTCGGCGACCTGCGTGCGGGTCCGCGACACCGCGTCGGCGACCACGGCCGGGCGGGCGCGCTCGGCGACCTCGGTCACGGGCGGCGCGGTCCGGGCGCCGGCATAGGCCCGCGGCAGGCTGCCGCGGACGAGGTCGGCCATGATCCGGTCGCGGCTCCCGCCGGACTTGCCCCCGAGGACGATCGCGACGATCTGGCGGCCCTCCGACTTGGCCGCGGTCATCAGGTTGAAGCCGGAATCGCGGGTGTAGCCGGTCTTGATCCCGTCGACGCCCTCGACGTTGCCGAGGAGGTGGTTGTGGTTGCCGATCACCCGGCCGCGGAACGCGAAGGACCGGGTCTGGAAATAGCGGTAGTAATGCGGGAAGCGGTCCTGGATCGCCCGGGCGAGGACCGTCAGGTCGCGGGCCGTGGTCAGCTGGTCGGGATCGGGCAGGCCCGAGGCGTTGGCGTAGTGCGTCCGGCTCATGCCGAGCGCGTGGGCCTTGGCGGTCATCATCTGCGCGAAGCGCTCCTCGGAGCCGGCGATGTTCTCGCCGATGGCGCAGGCCACGTCGTTGGCCGACTTGGTGACGATCGCCTTGATGGCGTCCTCGACCGCGATCGTCTGGCCGGGTCGCAGACCGAGCTTCGAGGGCGCCTGGGCGGCGGCATGGCCCGAGATCGTCAGCTCGGAATCGAGGGCGAACTTGCCCCGCTCCATCTGCTCGAACAGCAGGTACAGGGTCATGACCTTGGTGATCGACGCGGGATGGCGCAGCGCGTCCTCGTTGACCGCGTGCAGGGTCTTCCCGCTCTTCACGTCCACCACCATGGCCGCGTAGGGGGGATTGTAGCCTCCGCCGCCGCTCGCGTGGTGATGGTGGTGGCGCCCGCGCCTTGCATCCGCCGGGGTGGCCAGGGCGGTCAGGACCGCGGCGGCCAGGATCGCGGCCGGCAGCGCGGGAATCGTCCGGGAGCCGCCTACTACGCTACGCATCACGCCTGATTGCCTCGCGAGACCGGCACGGGCCGGTCATGTCCCTTGTGCGGAGCGGCGCCGGTCACGTGGCCCCGCTGCATCATCGAAGAGTTAGGCAAGCGCAGTTACAGGCCCGTTAATGCGATCGGCGCGAAGTGGCGATCGTGTCGTTTCTGCTGTCGGTTACGGGGCATGATCCCTGGGGTCCCGGGGCGATGCGCGCGACCGCCCCCATCCAGCTTGACGGTTGTCTTTGCGGCGCACACAGTCCGTCCCGGATCGATGCCGCCAATCGTGCCGGTCGGCGCGGCCCGGAGATCGGCCATGCAGACTCGCGACCCCCGCCCCGCATTTCCGGTCCCGCCCGGCTTCGGCACGCCGTTCCGGCGGTTCGGGGCGGCGAGCCGCACCGCCCAGAGCGTCGGGATCGAATGGTCGGATTCCGTCAGGCAGGGCCTCGCTGATTTCAAAGCGACGCTGGGCAAGATCGCGACCGCGCGTGGCCCGGCGGAGGTCCTGTCGGTCCAGAGCGCGTATCTCCACCGCGCCGGCGAGCGCCTCGTGGCGCGGACGACGGTGGCCGCCGACCTGGCCTCGGCCTTGACCACCGACCTCCTGAGGCTGCCGGCGGCGCCGCGTCCCGGCCGGGCGCGTTAGCGAATCGCGGGCCGTGCGCCCGAGACAAGCGCGGCGGGGCGGACAAGTGCGCACAGGCGTCTGGCGAAGTCGGCTCACCGTCTGTAGATTGGTCCCTGTGGAGCTCAGCGCTGCTCCCGGCAGGGCCAGGACAGACGTGGCCCTCGGGGCCGGCGACGCCCGCTCCGAACGAGGGATCGGTTCGACGCACATGACACAGGTCCCCCAACAGGGCACCGCAGGTTCGACGAGGGCTCACCGGCTTGCGCGCGGCGCGGCCACGGCATCCGGTTCGCGCGCGCCGGGCGGCGATGACCGGTCCAACACCGCGATCATCACCCGCACGAAGCCGCGGACCAAGCGCCCGAGCCTCTATCGGGTCCTGCTCCTGAACGATGACTACACGCCGATGGAGTTCGTCGTGCTGGTGGTCGAGCGGTTCTTCAACAAGAGCCACGAGGATGCCTACCACATCATGATGCACGTGCATCAGAACGGGGTCGGCGAGTGCGGAGTCTTCACCTACGAGGTCGCGGAGACCAAGGTGACGCAGGTCATGGACTTCGCGCGCAAACACCAACATCCTCTCCAGTGCGTTATGGAAAAGAAATAGGCGCCGCTCGCGGTAGGCACCCACACAGAGGCCAGCTTTGCCAAGCTTCTCACGCAGCCTAGAACAAGCCCTCCACCGCGCTTTGGCGCTCGCGGGGGAGCGACGGCACGAATACGCGACGCTGGAGCATCTCCTGCTCGCCCTCGTGGACGATCAGGACGCGGCCGCGGTCATGCGCGCCTGCAACGTCGAGGTCGAGACGCTCAAGCGCAGCCTGGTCGATTACGTCGACACGGAACTGTCCAACCTCACCGGCGACGGACGGCAGGACGCCAAACCCACGGCCGGGTTTCAGCGCGTGATCCAGCGCGCGGTGATCCATGTCCAATCCTCCGGTCGCGAGGAGGTGACCGGCGCCAACGTGCTGGTGGCGATCTTCGCCGAGCGCGAGAGCCACGCCGCCTACTTCCTGCAGGAGCAGGACATGACCCGCTACGACGCGGTCAACTACATCAGCCACGGCATCGCCAAGCGCCCCGGCGCCTCCGAATCGAAGCCGGTGCGGGGCGCCGAGGAGGAGGGGGCCGCCGAGCGTCCGAGCGACGAGGGCGATGCCCGCGGCGCCAAGAAGAAGGGCGACGCGCTCGACGCCTACTGCGTCAACCTCAACAAGAAGGCCCGGGACGGCAAGATCGACCCGCTGATCGGCCGCGAGACCGAGGTCCAGCGGACCATCCAGGTCCTGTGCCGCCGGCAGAAGAACAACCCGCTTCTGGTGGGCGATCCCGGCGTCGGCAAGACCGCCATCGCCGAGGGTCTGGCCCGGAAGATCATCCAGCACGAGGTGCCCGAGGTCCTGGCCGACGCCACCGTCTTCTCCCTCGACATGGGGACGCTGCTGGCCGGCACCCGCTACCGGGGCGACTTCGAGGAGCGCCTCAAGCAGGTGATGAAGGAGATCGAGGCCCACCCGAACGCCATCATGTTCATCGACGAGATCCACACGGTGATCGGCGCCGGTGCGACCTCGGGCGGCGCGATGGACGCGTCGAACCTGCTCAAGCCGGCGCTCGCCTCGGGGACCCTGCGCTGCATCGGCTCGACCACCTACAAGGAGTACCGCCAGTACTTCGAGAAGGATCGCGCCCTGGTGCGCCGGTTCCAGAAGATCGACGTCAACGAGCCCTCGATCCCCGACACGATCGAGATCGTGAAGGGCCTGCGCCCGTACTTCGAGGAGTTCCACAAGCTCAAGTACACAACCGAGGCCGTGAAGGCCGCGGTGGAGCTGTCCGCCCGCTACATCAACGACCGCAAGCTGCCCGACAAGGCGATCGACGTGATCGACGAGACGGGCGCGAGCCAGATGCTGCTGCCCGAGAAGAACCGCAAGAAGACGATCGGCATCAAGGAGATCGAGGCCACCATCGCGTCGATGGCCCGCATCCCGCCCAAGACCGTGTCGAAGGACGACGCGGTGGTGCTCCAGCACCTCACCGAGAATCTGAAGCGGGTGGTCTACGGTCAGCCGACCGCCATCGAGGCGCTGACCTCGGCGATCAAGCTGGCGCGGGCCGGCCTGCGCGATCCGGACAAGCCGATCGGCTCATACCTGTTCGCGGGCCCGACCGGCGTCGGCAAGACCGAGGCCGCCAAGCAGCTCGCATCCTCCCTCGGCGTCGAAATGCTGCGCTTCGACATGTCGGAATACATGGAGCGCCATACGGTCAGCCGCCTGATCGGCGCGCCCCCCGGCTATGTCGGCTTCGACCAGGGCGGCCTGCTCACAGACGGGATCGACCAGCACCCGCACTGCGTGCTCCTGCTCGACGAGATCGAGAAGGCGCATCCGGACCTGTTCAACATCCTGCTGCAGGTGATGGACCACGGAAAGCTCACCGATCACAACGGCAAGCAGGTCGATTTCCGCAACGTCATCATCATCATGACGACCAACGCGGGCGCCTCGGACCTGGCGAAGTCGGCCTACGGCTTCACGCAGACGAAGCGCACGGGCGACGACGTGGAGGCGATCAACAAGCTGTTCGCGCCGGAATTCCGCAACCGCCTCGATGCGATCATCTCGTTCGGCCAC
>CAXTCV010000104.1:0-12291 GCA_964242725.1 uncultured Methylobacterium sp. | reverse complement strand
GGCGCGACCTGGAGGGCATGCTGACCGGCCTGCCGCTGTTCTGGAACCTGCGCCGCTCGGCCTGACGGGGACCGCTGCACTCAGCCGACGCTCATCAGGCTGGCATTGCCGCCGGCCGCGGCCGTGTTGATCGACGTCGAGACTTCTTCGACGAGTCCGGCCGAGACGTACAGATCCCCGGCCGCCAGCGCGTCCGGCCGGCGCGCCTGGACCGGCAGGATTGCCCCAGGCCGTGCCGCGACCGCCCGGACCAGGGCCTGCAGTCCCGCCGCCTCACCCTCGTACAGGATCGCCCCGAGCTCGCCCGCTGCGTCGAGGTCGGGCGCGTGCCCGATCCGCGCCGCCAGCCCGGCCGGAAGGTCGCGCAGGACGATGCGGTTTCCCTCGGCGCCGACGACGACCGCGCGGTTTCCGCTGGCGAGGATGGCTCCGAGCTGGAGCAGGAGCCCCGCCTCCGTCTCCGCAATGGCGGCGACGCGTCCGCGCGGCCGCAGGGCATAGAGGTTGCGCTCGCCCACCGGCCCGGCCAGGGCGATCTCCGCGAGGGACGGGGAGCGCGCCGCCGCGAGGCGCGCGGCCACGGGGCCGTGCCGGTTTGCGGTCAGCCATTCCAGATAGGATGGGACCGGGAACGCGTCCGCCGCCATCCCGTCGAGGGCGGCATCCGGCGCCCTCCGGACCAGTCGCCCGAGATAGAGCGGCCCGCCGGCCTTCGGGCCCGTGCCGGACAGGCCGGAACCGCCGAAGGGCTGAACGCCGACCACGGCGCCGACGAGGGTCCGGTTCACGTAGCGGTTGCCGGCCGGAACGCCAGCGAGGGCCTGGGCGATCGTCTGGTCGATGCGGCTGTGCAGGCCGAAGGTCAGGCCGTAGCCGGTGGCCGCGATCGCGGCGAGGAGGCCGCCGAGATCCGCCCGCCGGTAGCGCAGCACATGCAGCACCGGCCCGAAGACCTCGTGGTCGACATCGGCCACGCGATCGATCTCGATCAGGGTCGGCGGCACGAAGGTCCCGGTGCCGGATTCGGCCGGCAGAGCACACTGATGGACGGCAAAGCCCCGGGCGCGCATCGCGGCCACGTGCGCATCGATCCGTTCGGCGGCCGCGGCGGTGACGACCGGACCGATATCGGTGGCGAGGCGGCGGGGATCGCCGACTGCCAGCTCGCGCAGGGCGCCCTTCAGCATGTGCAGGGTCCGCTCGGCGACCTCCTCTTGGAGGCACAGGATCCGCAGGGCCGAACAGCGCTGGCCCGCCGAGTCGAAGGCCGAGGCGATCACGTCCGCCACCACCTGCTCGGACAGGGCGGAGGAATCCACCACCAGGGCATTCTGGCCGCCGGTCTCGGCGATGAGCGGTACGGGCTCCCCGTGCCGATCCAGGCGCTCGGCGAGGCAGCGCTGGATCGCCTGGGCGACCGTCGTCGAGCCCGTGAACATCACGCCCTGCACCCGTGGATCCGCGACCAGGGCGGCGCCGACCTCCCCGTCACCCGGGAGGATCTGCAGCACGGCGTCCGGGATGCCCGCCGCAAGCAGCACCCGTACCGCCTCCGCGGCGGTGAGCGGCGTCTCCGCGGCGGGCTTGGCGAGGACCGTGTTGCCCGCCGCCAGGGCGGCCGCCACCTGGCCGACGAAGATCGCCAGCGGGAAGTTCCAGGGCGCGATGCAGGCCACGGGCCCGAGCGGTGCGTGTCCGGGCCGGAGCGTCCGCTCGGCCTCGGCGCCGTAATAGCGCAGGAAATCCACGGCCTCGCGGATCTCCGCGACCGCGTTCGCATACGACTTGCCGGCCTCGCGCACGATCAGCCCGATGAGCGCCGGCATCCCCGCCTCGAACGCGTCGGCGGCGCCCCGCAGGGCGGCGGCCCGCTCGGCCGGCGCCGTGCCCGCCCAGCCCGCGGCGGCGGATTTTCCGCGTGCGAGGGCCCGTTCGATATCGGCGGGTGCCGACGCCTGGACAAATCCGACCACGTCCCGATGATCGGCCGGGTTGCGCACGGGCGTCCCGGCCGAGGCCGCATCACGCCCCGAGGGCATTGCCCGCCACGTGGTCCGGCCACTCGCCGCCAAGCCATCCGCCAGACCGACGAGCGCCGCCTCGTCGGCGAGATCGAGGCCGGCGGCGTTGACGCGGGCGGCTCCGTAGAGGGCACCGGGCAGCGCGATCCCCTCGTGCGGCGCCCCCGGCATCGGCATCGCCTCCACCACCGCGACGGGATCGGCGATCAGGGCTTCGACCGGCACCGATTCGTCGGCGATCCGGTTGACGAAGGAGGTGTTCGCCCCGTTCTCCAGGAGCCGGCGCACCAGGTAGCCGAGCAGGGTCTCGTGCGTCCCCACGGGCGCGTAGATCCGGCACGGGCGCCGGAGGGACGCGCCGGACACCACGGCCTCGTAGAGCGGCTCACCCATCCCGTGCAGGCACTGGAACTCGTACTGGCCGAGCCGGAAATCCGGCCCCGCCATCTCCACGATGGTGGCGAGGGTCTGGGCATTGTGGGTGGCGAATTGCGGGAAGACCGCGTCGGGGGCGTCGAGGAGCCGTCGGGCGCAGGCGAGGTACGACACGTCCGTGTGGACCTTGCGGGTGAAGACGGGGAAGTCGGAAAGCCCGTCCACCTGCGCGCGCTTGATCTCGCTGTCCCAGTAGGCGCCCTTGACGAGGCGCACCATCAGGCGACGCCGGCTGCGGCGGGCGAGGTCGATCAGCGCGTCGATCACGAAGGGACAGCGCTTGCCGTAGGCCTGGACCACGAAGCCGAGCCCGTCCCAGCCGGCCAGATCCGGATCCACGGCGAGCCGCTCCAAGATGTCCAGGGACAGGTCGAGCCGATCGGCCTCCTCGGCGTCGATGTTGAGCCCGATCTCGTAGCCCCGGGCCAGCCGGCAGAGGTCCCGGACCCGGGGTAGCAGCTCCGCCAGGACGCGGCCGCGCTGCCCCCGGACATAGCGCGGGTGGAGCGCGGACAGCTTGATCGAGATCCCCGGCCCGCGCAGCACGCCCCGCCCGGCCGAGGCCTCCCCGATGGCCCGGATCGCGTCCGCATAGGCGCGGAGATAATGCGCCGCATCCTCGGCGGTGACGGCGGCCTCGCCCAGCATGTCGTAGGAATAGGTGTAGCCCTTCGCCTCCAGCCGCCCGGCATTGCGCAGGGCCTCGCCGATGGTCCGGCCGGTCACGAATTGCTCGCCCATCAGGCGGACGGCGAGATCCACGCCCTTGCGGATCAGCGGCTCGCCGCCGCGGGCGATCAGGCGGGTGAGCGCGCTGGAGAGGTCCGCCTCGTCCCGGGTCGCGGCGAGGCGGCCGGTGACCAGCAGGCCCCAGGTCGCCGCGTTCACGAAGGGCGACGGGCTGTGGCCGAGATGGGCCGCCCAGTCGCCGCCCGCGATCTTGTCGCGGATCAGCGCGTCGCGGGTCGCCGCATCGGGGATGCGCAGCAGCGCCTCGGCGAGGCACATCAGCGCGACGCCCTCTTGGCTCGACAGGGCATATTCGTGGATCAGGCCCTCGACGCCGCCGCGGCGGGTCTGGCTCCGGAGCGCCTCCACGAGCTGCCGGGCCGTGGCCGCGACACGCGCCGCGGCTCCGGCGGGCAGCCGCGCCCGATCGAGGAGCGCGGCGACGCAGTCCGCCTCGGGCCGCCGGTGGGCCGCCACCACGGCCCGCCGCAGGGGCGTCAGGCTGGGCCGGTCGGCGAGGGATCCGAACGGATCCACGTCGGTCTCGGCGGTTTGGGATGCGGGCATGAAAACCCCCGGAGCGCTGCGGCGGCTCCCCCGCCGACCATGCTGCACGCTACGCCCTCCGCCGCCGCCGTTTAAGTCCGGATGATCAGAGGCCCACCGATCGGGCGGTCACGGCGCGGCATGCGCGGCTTCGATCGTGCCGGTGAGAACGAGCCGGGCGCCCGGGCGCCGCAGGATTGCCGTCGGGATGACGACCGCGTCGGTGCAGGCCGGGGCGACATGGACCAGATCGAACCGGACGGCGAGGCCGCCCGCCTCGGCGTCGAGCCACGCCATCATGGCGTGGGGGCACAGGGTCATATCCGTCGCGGCCTGCCGGCCTGCGTCGCCGTCGCGCTCCGGATCGTGCGTCTCCGGGCGATACCCTTCGAGGTGGAGTGTGTGCGGCGTCTCGGAGGCGAGTGTCACCGTCCTGGTCCCGTCGGCGCCTTTCCCCAGGGCGACCGTGCCGGTCAGGGCCGGGGAAACCAGCGTGGTCCAATCGACCGGCGCGCCGGTCGTGAGATCGGACACGATGGCCATCAGGCCGATATCCGGGTGGGCCCCGCCGCAGACCAAGTCGTCGACGATCTCGACGCTCAGGACGCGCGGGCCGTGCATCGGTGTCCGCACCGTACGCGTCCAGGAACCGTGCGCACGCCCCTCGGTCAGGCACGCCCGCGCGGCCTTGCGGACGGTTCGGCTGCGCGCCCGGTCCGCTGTCATGGGCCGAAGGTCACGGGTCGTCGTCGCGTCGCCCTGAGGCTATCGGAGGCCGCCCCCGCGGGCCGGCGCGGCCCGCTCCAGACGGCGATGCCGCGGATCCCGGCGCTGCGCGGCGCATTTTGACACCTGCCGGGACGGTGGCAGAAGCCCCGCCATGAGCACGATCCTCATCTACGGCGCCTCGGGCTACACCGGCACACTCCTCGCCGAGCACGCCCTCGCGCAGGGCCTGCGGCCAATCCTGGCCGGGCGCGATCCGGAGAAGCTCCGTCCGCTCGCCACGCGGCTCGGACTCGAATCCCGCACCGCGCGCCTCGACCAACCGGGTCCCCTGCGGACCGCGCTGGTTGGCGTCGCGGCGGTGATCCACGCGGCCGGCCCGTTCTCCCGGACGGCCCGGCCCATGGCCGAGGCCTGTCTCGCCACGGGCGCGCACTACGTCGACATCACCGGCGAGATCGACGTACTGGAATCGCTCGCGGCCCGGGATGCCGACGCGAAGGCGGCGGGCATCGTCCTGCTGCCGGCGGCCGGGTTCGACGTGGTGCCGAGCGATTGCCTGGCCGCCCACGTGGCGGGCCGCCTGCCCGGGGCCACGCATCTGCGGATCTCCATCGGCGGCTTCGGCGGCTTCAGCCGAGGCACGGCCCGCACCATGGTCGAGGGCATCGCCTGGGGAACCCGGGTGCGCCGGGACGGCCGCATCGTCGAGCTTCCGAGCCCGCCCCGCGGCAGCGCCGATTTCGGCCGGGGCCCGCGGCGGACCGTCGGGCTCGGCTGGGGCGACGTGTCGAGCGCGTGGTACTCGACCCGTGTCCCCAACATCGACGTGTTTTTCGAGGCCTTCCCGGCCATGGCGGCCGCCGCGGGGCTGCCGGCGGGGATCCGGAGGCTCATCGCCGGGGGGACTGCGCAGCGCCTGATCAACCGCGGTATCGACCGGTTGCCGGAAGGCCCCTCGGCCTCGGCCCGGGCGGCGGCGCGCAGCACCTTCCTGGCCGAGGCGTGGGACGGCGCCGGCGCGCGTGCGGCGAGCCGCATGGACACCCCCGAGGGCTACACCCTCACGGTCCTGACCGCCCTGGAGGTCGCCCGGCGCGTGGCATCGGGCGCGGTCCCGGCCGGCTTCCAAACCCCGGTCACGGCCTTCGGGCCCGACTTCATCCTGGGGTTTCCGAATGTCACCCGGACGGACCTCTGAGTTTCCGAGCGACGGATGTCTATTCCGGAGCGACCGGTTGCCGTCCGGCGCTCGGGATCCACTTGGCAGAACGCGCGGCGCGGATTGGACCGCCGCATCGAGGAAGCCCCGATGGCGATCGACCCGACCTTGCGCGACGCGCTCTCCGCCGTGACGCCGGCGAGCCTCGCCCGCGCTCTGACGCGGGCCGGCGTGAAGGCCTTCAGCCCCAGGGGCCTGTCCGCGGGCGGCAAGGGGAGCGCGATCGGCATCGCCTACACGCTGCGGATGATCCCGGCCCGCGACGATGCGGCGGGCGACCTCGTTGCCGCCATCGATGCCGTGCCCGAGGGTTCGCTGGTGGTGATCGATGCCGCCGCCACCGGCCTGGTTCTGCCGTTCGGGGCGATCCTGGCGGCGCGGCTCGACCAGCGCGGCGCCGCCGGGCTGATCACCGATGCGGCTCTGCCGGAGACGACCGGCCTGCCGAACTGGAGCGCGCCGCAGGGCCCGGGCGGCGCCCTCGCGCTGGTCGGCACCCAGCAACCCGTCACCTGCGGCGGGGCGGCGATCCATCCCGGCGACATCGTGGTCTGCGCGGGCGACGGGATCGTCGCCCTGCCGGCCGGGATCGCCGAGCGGATCGCCCTCGAAGCCGTGGAGCAGCAGCGCCTCGATCTCTGGATCCAGCGCGAGGTGGAGCGGGGTGAGAGCCTCGCCAGCCTGCTGCCGCCGGATGCGGCCGCTCTGGCCCGGTTCCAGGCCGAGACGAAGCCGGCGTGAGCGCCGTGTTCTTCCCGCTCTCGAAGCTGATCTATTTCCTGATCACCCCGTCGAACTTCCTGATCTTCGTCGTCCTGGGCGGGCTGCTCCTGCTCTCGGCGACGCGGCTGCGCCGGACCGGGACCGGCCTCGCGCTCCTCGGCGCCGTGGGACTCGGCGTCGCCGGCCTGTCGCCCCTCGCGGAGACGATCCTCCTCCCTCTAGAACAGCGCTTCCCGCCCTTCCCGGCGGACGCTCCAGCGCCCGCGGGCATCATCGTGCTCGGCGGCGGGATCGAGGCCGGCCTGTCCGAGGCGCGGGACCAGGTCATCGTCAACGATGCCGGGGAGCGGCCGATCTATTTCGCGGATCTGGCCCGGCGCTTCCCGGCGGCGCGGCTCGTCTTCTCGGGCGGAAGCGGCTTCATCGGCGGCGGCATCGCGGAGGCCGATATCGTCAGCCGCCAGGCGGACACGATCGGCGTCCCCCGCAGCCGGCTGATCCTGGAGAACCGGTCGCGCAACACCCACGAGAACGCGGCCTTCACGGCGGCCCTGGTCCACCCGAAGCCCGGGGAGCGCTGGCTCCTCGTGACCTCGGCCTGGCACATGCCCCGGGCCGTCGGCTGCTTCCGACAGGCCGGCTTCACCATCGATGCCGTCCCGGTGGATTACCGGACGCGCGGTTGGGGCGACGTGACCCGGTTCAACGGCTTCGCCTCCGACGGCCTGTTCCAGCTCGATCTGGCCATGAAGGAGTGGATCGGCCTCGCGGTCTACCGGTGGGCCGGTTACACGCCGGACTGGCTGCCGGGCCCCGAGGTCCCCGCGGGCAGCGCCAGCCGGTAGATGCCGCGGAAATCGTCCGGATCCACGGGTTTGCCCTTGCGCAGGATCGCGACGCGCCCCGCATGGGCGAGCCGGACCGCGACCCGGCGCACCGGCTGCATCAGGGGGCCCCAGCCGTCCGGATGCGGGCCGCCCAGCGCCCGGGCGACCTCCGACGGGCACACCGTCTTCTGCGCGCCGCGCGCGGCGACGAGGCCGAGCATCGCGGTCTCGATCGCCGCATCGTCGGGTCTCGCGTCGGTCATGTCCTCACCTCCTCCAGGGGAGGCAGGAGCGGCCCCTCATGGGGACCCTCCCCCGCCTCGAGCAGCGCCATGCGGATCTCGGAGGCGAACTGTCGACGCCACATGATGATCACCACCGCCGATGTCGAGGCGAAGAGCACGTAGGGGCTCACGAACCAGCCGAGATAGGCGAGCGCGAAGAAGAACGCCCGCTGCCCCCGGGCGAAATGCCGGCCGGCGCTCACGTTCATCGCCGCGAGCCGGCGCACCGCCCGCAGCATCTCGGCCTCGCTCGCCCCGGAGCCCTTCGGCGGCACGGCACCGAGGAGTATCGCCGCGTAGTTGAACAGCCGATAGGCCCAGGCGAACTTGAAGAAGGCATAGACGAACACCAGCGCGAGCCCGGCGACCTTCAGCTCCCAGGTCAGGCGGGTGGCCACGGTACCGAAGGGCAGGGTCGCGAACAGGTTCAGCACGTCGTCGCCCGAGCGCGACAGGGTGAGGACCGACCCGAGGGCGATCAGGGACGTCGAGGCGAAGAAGGCGGTCCCGTTCTGCAGGGAGGCGTTGATCTGGGTGTCGACCACCCGGTTGTCGCGGCCGATCACCTGCCGGGCCCAGTTGGACCGATGGCCGTTCATGATCTGGCTGAGGGGGACCATCCGGCCCCGCAGCCGTCCGACCGACAGCCCGTACGCCACCCAGGCAACGATGAAGTAGAGCAGGGCTCCGAGATCCAGGGGCGAGAACGCGGCCTGGCCGGCGGACAGTTCGATCATGATCGACGGAGAGCGGCTTCACGAGGGCCGCGATGCCATAACAGCTTGACAGCCGCCGCAGAAGCCATCCGCCCGTCGCCGCCTCAGCCGCGCAGGATCTCGAAGCCACGCACCGCGAGACCGTGGTCAAGCTCGCTGACCGTGATGTCGGAGACGCGGGCGCCGGGCGGCCCGGCCCGGCACAGGGCCACCATCCGGTCCACGGCGTCCGGACTGCCGCTGAACACCACCTCCACCGCGCCGTCGTCACGGTTGCGCACGGTCCCGATCAGGCCTTGGGCCTGTGCCTGGTCCCGGGTCCAGGCGCGATAGGACACACCCTGAACCCGTCCCTCGATCAGGAGGGAGACCGTCCGTCTCTCGCTCATGTCGTCCACATGCGTCGATCGGGCCCGCGCGTGCGACGCGGGCCCGGTTCGCCTCACTCGGCCGCGATCGGGCGACGCACGGTCGCGTCGACGGGCGCGATCCGGGTCGCCCCGGTCCGCACATGGGTCGAGTAGAGCATGAGACCGGTGAAGGCGAGGCCACCGACGATGTTGCCGAGCAGGGTCGGGATCTCGTTCCAGAGCAGGTAATCCATCACGGTCAGGTGGCCGCCCATGAGGATCGCCGAGGGGAACAGGAACATGTTCACCACCGAGTGCTCGAAGGTCATGAAGAAGAACACCGTGATCGGCATCCACATGGCGATCACCTTGCCGGGCACCGAGGTCGAGAGCATCGCGCCGATCACGCCGGTGGAGACCATCCAGTTGCACATCATGGCGCGGACGAAGAGCGTCAGCATGCCGGAGGCGCCGTACTTCTCGTAACCGAGGGTGCGCGCTTCGCCGATGCCGGCGATCAGCTTGCCGACGGCGTTCGGCTCGGTGGCGAAGCCGAAGGTGAAGACGATCGCCATCATCACTGCGGTGGTGAGCGCGCCCGCGAAGTTGCCGAAGAAGACCAGCACCCAGTTGCGGGCGACGCCGGCCACGGTGACGCCCGGCCGCTTGTCGATCAGCGCCAGAGGCGTGAGCACGCAGACGCCCGTGAACAGGTCGTAGCCGAGCAGGTACAGCATCGAGAAGCCGACCGGGAACAGCAGCGCCCCGACCAGCGGCTGGCCGGTGGTCTGGTTGATGGTCACCGCGAAGGCGGCGGCGAGCGCCAGGATCGCGCCGGCCATGTAGGCGCGGATGAACGTGTCTTTGGTGGCCATGAAGACCTTCGATTCACCGGCATCGACGGCCTTCTTCACGAAATCGGCGGGCGCCAGATAGGACATGCAAACCTCTCCCCGCAGGCGGCCGCCGATCGCCGTTGACCGTAGGGCGCGCTGCGCAATCACGACAGCTGGCCGGGGTGCCTGTCGATAGCGCTGCCCCAGTCGGTCGCAGGCAAGCAGGTTGCGTACCAGTTGCCGGCCGTTCAGACGGGCTGGCCACGCATCCAGGTTCTCATCTCGCGGATATAGGCCGGCGGCAGCTGGGCGGCCCGGGCGGCCGCCAGCACGGCGTCGAGGTAGCCCGGCCGTGGCCGGCCCGGCGCGGTCGACCGTCCGAGATAGATCAGGGCGCGCTTGACCCCGCCGGCAGTCGTGACGGGAAGCGTCGCCTTGGCGTAGAGGCCGCCGGCGACCCCCTCGTAGCGGTCCAGCGCCGGGATGTCGTCGACCGCCAAGTCCCACAGCACGCCGTGGACGATCCGGACGGGATCGCGCACCACCGAGGCGTAGCCCTCGCGCATGATGATGAAGCGGTGCCGGGGCAAGCGCCCGCCGCCGATCAGCCGCGAGACCGGGCAGCGCCGCGCCATCGCGGCGGCATCCATGTTGGCGCCGTAGGCGAAATAGAGGGGCATGGTGCCGCGTGTCTGGGGCGGGTGCGCGACCTCATTTACTCGCCCGGTGGTTGATCGAGGCGATGCGCGGCGCGCTCATTCAAACGTACGGCGAGGTAGCCGATCGCCAGCACGGTCGCCGGAATGACGAAAGTCACGAACATCTGGCCGGAGCTCATGGCTTCGAACTCCGAAGCGCGCGCCTTGCCAAAGAATGTAAACCGAGGCCGGCGAAAGGCCAGATCACGGCGAAGAGTATCGTGCCTGGCTTGATGGGCGGAGCGTTCGGACCTTCGAAGCTGATCGCTGTCAGGGGCGTGACGACACCGACAACCACCAGCGCCACCGCAACGTTATTCAGCGCCGTCGCGAAGCGCTTCGTTTGTTCGTTTCGGACAAGAGTCATGCAACGGCCTGATGGCGATCAGGCGAATTCCAGGATCACCGCGTCGACCGCGAGGCTGTCGCCCTCCTTGGCGTGGATCTTACCCACCGTGGCGTCGCGCTCGGCCCGGAGCATGTTCTCCATCTTCATGGCCTCGACCACGGCGATCGGCTCGCCGGTCTTCACCTCCTGGCCCTCGGTGACGAGGATCTGCTTCACGAGGCCCGGCATCGGGCAGAGTACCTGCTTGCCCGAGCCGGCCTGCTCCTTCACCGGCATCAGCGCGGCGAGTTCGGCCTCGCGGCGGGTGTAGACCCGCGCCTGGGCCGCTGCGCCCGCATGCTGCAGGAACACGCCGTTCAGCAGGCTGCGCACCTGGATGGCGACCCGCTCGGAACCGATCGTCCCGATCCAGACCGGCTCGCCGGGGCGCCACGCGCTCGCCACGGTCAGTGACGTCCCGTCGTCCTGGGTGACCAGCAGGTCCTCGCCCTCCGGCTCCACCGTGACGGCATAGGAATGACCGGCCAGGACCACCACGCGGTCGCGCTCGAACGCGAAGAGTCCCGGTGCGCGCATCTGGCCGGAGATGCCCCGCTTGCGCTGGTTGAGCTTGTGATCGATCGCCGCAGCGGCCGCCATCATGCGGAGGCCCACCGCCCCGGCCGGCTCCGGGGCGACGAAACCGTTCGGAAATTCCTCGGCGATGAAGCCGGTGGAGAGCTGACCCTCCTGCCAGCGCGGATGCGCCATCAGCGCCGAGAGGAACGGGATGTTGTGGCGGATGCCGTCGATGGCGAAGGCGTCGAGGGCCTCGGCCTGCGCGGCGATGGCTTCCGACCGGCTGGGGGCCCAGGTCACCAGCTTGGCGATCATCGGGTCGTAGTGGATGGCGATCTCGCCGCCCTCCTCCACGCCGGTATCGTTGCGCACGATCGCCTTGCCCTGGCGCCCCTCCTCCGGCGGCCGGTAGGTGGTCAGCCGCCCGATCGAAGGCAGGAAGTTGCGGGTCGGGTCCTCGGCGTAGACGCGGCTCTCCACCGCCCAGCCGTTGAGCTTCACGTCGTCCTGGGTGATCGGCAGCTTCTCGCCGGCCGCGACCCGGATCATCAGCTCGACGAGGTCGAGGCCCGTGATCATCTCGGTCACCGGATGCTCGACCTGGAGCCGGGTGTTCATCTCGAGAAAATAGAACGACTTGTCCTGGCCCGCGACGAACTCGACCGTGCCGGCCGAGTCGTAGTTCACGGCCTTGGCCAGCGCGACCGCCTGCTCGCCCATCTTGCGGCGGGTCTTCTTGTCGAGGAGCGGCGACGGCGCCTCCTCGATCACCTTCTGGTTACGACGCTGGATCGAGCATTCGCGCTCGCCGAGGTAGACGACGTTGCCGTGCTTGTCGCCGATCAGCTGGATCTCGATGTGGCGCGGATCGGTGATGAACTTCTCGATGAAGACGCGGTCGTCGCCGAAGGAGGAGGCCGCCTCCGAGCGGGCGCGGGCGAAGCCCTCGGCCACCTCGTCGCCCGAATGGGCGATGCGCATGCCCTTGCCGCCGCCGCCCGCCGACGCCTTGATCATCACCGGGTAGCCGATCTCGTCGGCGATCGTCTTCGCGTGCTCCGGCGATTCGATCACGCCGAGGAAGCCCGGGACCGTGGACACGTCGGCGGCGGCCGCCGCCTTCTTCGATTCGATCTTGTCGCCCATGGCCGCGATGGCGGCCGGATTCGGGCCGATGAACACGATGCCGGCGGCCTCGAGCGCCTTCGGGAAGGCTTCGCGCTCGGACAGGAAGCCGTAGCCGGGATGGACCGCCTGGGCGCCGGTCTGCC
>CAXTCV010000103.1:0-12296 GCA_964242725.1 uncultured Methylobacterium sp. | reverse complement strand
GCCCTCGCGTTCCGGATGCAGGTCAGCCGGTTCGGTCCCTGGATCGGGCGGTCCCTGGATCGGGCGGTCCCCGGGCCTGGCGCCCCGCAGGATGCGGTTCACGCAGTCGCCCGTCTGCCGGGGCGGATCGCGGCCGGGATCCCCCTTCAGATACGATGTCCGCCCGGCGGCCTCACCGGCCCGGCCGATCGTGAACGATCGGGAAGAACGTGTCCTTCCAGTCCTTGGGCTCGGCCTTGATGGTCTTCATCGCGTAGAAGTGCCGGGCCTGGAGCATGATGCCGTAGGGCGTGGTGGAGAAGTTGGTCCCGGGCTCCTTCATGATCGCCACCAGCGTCTCGGGGGGCGTCTTCTCGTTGGTGGCCGCCACGTAGTCCCTGGCCGCCTGGAGCGGGTCCCTGGCGATCTCGGCATTGGCCTCGTCGATGGCGGCCACGATGGCGGCGGCCAGCGTGGGGTTGCGGGTGTACCAGCCGGTCCGGGCGTAGAAGATCGCGTTGCTCACCGGCTCGCCGACGAGGTCGTAGGAGTTCAGCACCGCGTGGATCGCCGGGTCCTGCAGCTCGCGCTGCTGGAACGGCGGCAGCGAGAAGTGGCTGTTGACCTCGTTGCGCGGGCTGCCCAGGGCCGCCACCGCGTCGGGGTGGCCGAGCTGGACGGTCAGCGGGTCGAGCTTGGTCGCGCCCTCGGGCCCGAAGGCCTTCCTGGCGGCGATCTGGAGCAGCACCGCCTGGGACGAGACCTTCACGGAGGGCAGGGCGATCTTGTCCTTGCCCGAGAAGTCGCCGACCGTCTTCACGTCCGGGTTGCGGGTGAGCAGCAGCATCGGCGTGCTGCCGACGCCGCACAGGCCCTTCACGTCGCCCCGGGTCCGGTCGTTCAGGAGCAGCATGTTGGTGGAGCCGCTGTCGACGATGTCGATGTTGCCCGACAGGAGCGCGTCGTTGCCGGCCGCACCGCTCGTCAGGTTGAGCCATTCCACCGTCACGTCCCCGAGGCCGGCGGCCTTGGCGTGCTTCTCGATCAGCCTGTGCTGCTCGGCCAGCACGGCGGGGAGGTAGACGAAGCCCGGCTGCCGGCTGATCCGGACCTTGGCATCCTCGGCCCGGGCGGGGGCGGCCAGCGCCAGCCCGGCCAGCAGGAGGACGGCCGGCCCCGCCCCGAGGAGGCGGCGGCGACCCAGCCGAAACGAGCCCGTCCGCGACGCGCGCACCATGTCGATCCTCCCTGCGGCCCGGCCGGTTCGTAGCGGGCGCCGGGCTTCGTTGGCGGCCAATGGACAGCCTCGCGTGGGTGGGCGCAAGGCCCCGCCGCCACGCTCCGCTGACGGCCACGCCCGGGCGCCTCCTCTTTTTCCCAGACGGCGTTCCGCGCGGCCGGCACGGCGGCCCGATCAGCCGCTCTCCGCCAGGGACGTCGCCACGACCTTCGAGAATTCCGGCGTCCGCAGGTAGCCGTAGGACTTGTGCCGGTTCTCGGTCCCGTCCGGCCCCCGGTAGGCGTTGAACACCGGCACGTCCCGGACCCGCACGCCGGCGGCGTTCGGCGCGTAGATCGTCCCGAGATCGTCACCCACCGTGGCGATGTCCTGGCGGTCCATCAGGTTGGTCCAGGCGGTCAGCGCGGCCGGGACGCGCAGGGCGCCGTGCTCGTCGGCGAGCTTCAGCTTCAGCTCGGCCAGCCCCAGGGGCGAGCCGAGGGTGACCAGGGTGCAGCGGGGCAGGGGGGTCCCGTCGGCCTCGGCGGCGCGCAGCACGTCGTAGGCGATCAGGCCGCCCATCGAGTGCGCGGCGATCAGCACGTCCTCCCCCGCGGCCTCGGCCAGGGCGACGCGCAGGCGCTCCCGGGCGGAGGCCCGGAACGCCGCGTCCGCGTAGTAGCCCCAGAGGTCGTCGAGGCGGTATTCCAGGATCAGGTCGTCCACCGGGGTCAGCCCGGTGGCCTCCTGCAGGTGCGAGAGGCCGCGGTAGATCCGGTCGGTGAGCGTCGGTTCGGCGCGGCCGGGATCGCCCGCCGGCGAGGGGAACGGGCCGAGGCCGTTATCGGGGCGGTAGGGCTCCCGGTTGCCCGCACCGGTCAGCGGCTCCGCGTAGCGCAGGTCGGCCCAGTAGACGAAGCGGAAGGGCAGGCCGGCCTCCGGCACCCGCAGCCCGAGATTGCGGGCGAGCCCCTCGCGCATCGCGGCGTGCCACCACGCCGCCTTCTCGTCGCGCGGCGGCTTGTTGGCGAGCCCGTGGATGCCGATGATGCGCGCCCGACCCAGTGTCCGCTCCCAGACCGAAGAGAGTGCCGGCCCGGCCCGATTGGGCCCTCCCGCCCGGACGGGACTGCGGCTCAGTTTCCGGGGGCCGCGCTCAGTCGAACAGGCTGGAGACGCTGGATTCCGTCGCGGTCCGCCCGATCGCCTCGCCGAGGAGCGGCGCGATGGTCGCCACCCGGATGTTGCGGGCGAGCTTCACGGCCTGGGTCGGCTGGATCGAATCGGTGATCACCAGCTCCTTCATCCGCGAGGCGGCGATGCGCGAGACCGCGCCCCCCGAGAGCACGCCGTGGGTGATATAGGCCGAGACGTCCCTGGCGCCGGCGTTGAGCAGCGCCTCGGCGGCGTTGACCAGGGTGCCGCCCGAATCGACGATGTCGTCGACCAGGATGCAGGAGCGGCCCTCGACCTCGCCGATGATGTTCATCACCTCGGACTCGCCCGGGCGCTCCCGGCGCTTGTCGACGATGGCCAGCGGGCAGTCGATCCGCTTGGCGATGGCCCGCGCCCGCACGACGCCGCCGACGTCGGGTGAGACCACCATGCGGTCGGCGCTCGGCAGCCGCTCCTTGATGTCGCGCACCATCACGGGGGCGGCGAACAGGTTGTCGGTGGGGATGTCGAAGAAGCCCTGGATCTGGCCGGCATGGAGGTCGAGGGTCAGGACCCGGTCGGCCCCGGCCTCGGTGATCAGGTTGGCGACCAGCTTGGCCGAGATCGGGGTGCGGCCCGAGGTGCGCCGGTCCTGCCGCGCGTAGCCGAAATAGGGGATCACCGCCGTGATGCGCCGGGCCGAGGACCGGCGCGCGGCGTCGATCATGATCAGCAGTTCCATCAGGTGGTCGTTGGCGGGGAACGAGGTCGACTGGACGATGAACACGTCCTCGCCGCGCACGTTCTCCTGGAGCTCGACGAAGATCTCCATGTCGGCGAAGCGCCGCACCATGCACTTGGCGAGCGGCAGCTCGAGATAGGCCGCGATCGCCTCGGCCAGGGGCCGGCTGGCATTCCCGGCGACGATCTTGATGGAGGATTTCATGGGCGGCCGCTCACTCGCGGCCGGGCTGCCCGCCGCGCTCCGATGACCGGTCCCGAGAAGGGCCGGAACGATGCGATGACGGGCGAGGCTCTTAGCAGCGGGCCGGAAGTGTCACAATGCCTTCACGCAGTCCTTACGGATGTGCGCACAGGCCCGCTCAGGCGACCGGGGGTTCCAGCAGCCGGTGCAGATGGACCACGAAGTAGCGCATCTGGGCGCTGTCGACGGTGGCCTGCGCCTTGGCGCGCCACGCGGCCTGCGCCGAGGCGTAGTCCGGGAAGATCCCGACGATGTCGAGGTTCGCGATGTCCCGGAAGCGGATTCCGTCGAGATCCTGCAACTCGCCGCCGAAGACCAAGTGCAGCTTCTGGTCGCTGTCGATCGCCGTCGCCATGGCCACTCCTCCACGCTCGTCCGCGGCGCTCGCAAATGGCGGGCGTCGGGTCAAGCCTGAAACGCCGCATCCGAGCCCTGCCGCCGCCGCAGGCCTCCCCGGCGACGGCCGCGCCCCGGGCGCGAAATCGCCGGGGCGTCATGCTACGAGCGGCCCATGACACGCTTCCGTCTCCGCATCGCACTCGTCGCGCTCGCCCTGTCGGCGCTGCCGGCCTCGGGCGAGCCGGCGGGCCGGGCCCAGGGCCGGGCCGCCCCCGAGCGGCGGGTCGGGCCACCGGTGATCGGCTGCCCGTCGCTGGCCAATTACCGGATGCTGCTGCATGGCGGCGCGCAGGCGGCGGCCGCGCAGCTCGCCGATCCGAAGGCGGACCATCTCGGCTGCGCCGCGCTGCCCCGCGCCGACATCACCGGCATCGCCGACCGGGTCGCGCTGGGCGGCCGGAGCTACGACTGCGCCGCCCTGCGGAACACCACGGCCTGCCACTGGATCGAGGCCGGGGCGGCCGACCGTCCCGGCCCGGCCGGGCGGTGACGGCCTCAGCGCAGGTGGCCGCTGGCGCGCAGGTCCCGCTCCACGGCCTCGTGGACGGCCAGGAGCGGGTTGTCGTTCGTGGCGACCGGCGGGTGGAGGGGCCGCATCGGCGCGGGCTTCGGATCGAGGCCCGCCAGGGGGACGGAGCCGGCGGGTCGCCGGGCTGCCGAGGGAGCCGCCAAGGGAGCCACCCTGGCGCGCAGCGCCGCGCGGAGACCGGGCGGGAAGAGCGTGTCCAGCATGGCCGGCCTCAGAAAAAGCGGCCGGCGGCCGGCGCGGAGCGTGCGGACCGGCTCCCCGCGGAAGCCCCCGGCACGGGAGCGGCCCATCGCGGTAACCGGCCGGGAAAGCCGCCGTTTTGAACCGTCACGATCGCCAATTTCACTGCACCTGTCGCCCCGATAGGGGTGGACATAAGTCATCGGCCCGGACTGTCGAGAGCGTGTTGCAGCGGATGTCCCACCTGCGGGGGTCCGCGGCCCTGCGCCGCCTCCGCCCCTGTCGTTGGGCGCAGGGGGTTTTCCGCGCATCCGATCCGGTGACCCTCGCCGGGATCCGCTGCGATCGGCCGCTCGCGTCGGGACCGGCGCGGGACGCAGCATCCGGCCCCGCCGGCCCGGGTTGAGCGACGGCGCGCGTCGCGCGTTGGCGTCCTGTCCCCGCCGAACCGGAGCCCCGATGTCGAGCCTGTCCGAGCGCAAGGCGCGCCTGATCGTCCACGGCGACCAGCCCTACAATGCCGAACCGCCCCTCGGCCGGCTGCGGGCCGCCTACCGGACCCCGGCCCGCGACTTCTACGTCCGCTCCCACGGCGACCTGCCGGAGATCGATCCGGATTCGTGGCGCCTGATCGTCGATGGCGCGGTCGGCACCGCGCTGGACCTCTCGCTGCACGGCCTGCGCACCCGCTTCCCCGCGGTCACGGTGACGGCCACGATGCAGTGCGCCGGCAATCGTCGGGCCGACATGCGGGCGGTCGCCCCCGTCTCGGGCGATCCGTGGGACGGGGGCGCCATCGGCACGGCCGACTGGACGGGCGTCCGCCTCGGCGACGTCCTGCGCGGGGCCGGAATCGGCACGGATGCCGGCCTCCACGTCGCCTTCGAGAGCCACGACACGGTGGCGGGGCACCCGTACGGGGTCTCGGTCCCGCGCGCCAAGGCGATGGCCCCCGAAACCCTGCTGGCCTACGCCATGAACGGCGAAGCCCTGCTGCCCGAGCACGGTTTCCCGGTCCGGGCGGTGGTGCCGGGCTTCGCCGGCGTGCGCAGCCCCAAATGGCTCCGGCGCATCACGGTGCAGGACCATCCCTCCGACAACCCGATCCAGGCCGGCGACTACAAGCTGTACCCGGCCGACGTGACGCCGGAGACCGCCGACCCGACCCGCGGGCACACCATCGAGGCGATGCCGCTCAACGCCGCGATCTGCGAGCCGGCGCGCGGCGCGGCCCTCGCGGCCGGACCGAACGCGGTGCGCGGCTACGCGGTGGCGGGCGACCGGGCCGTCATCCGCGTCGATGTCTCCGGCGATGGCGGGCGGCGCTGGGCGCAGGCCAGTCTGGAGCACGCCCCCGAGGCGCCGTTCGCCTGGACCTTCTGGACGGCCGAACTCGACCTGCCGCCCGGGGAGCACGAGCTCGCCGTCCGGGCCTGGGACTCGGCCGGCCAGACCCAGCCGGCGCGCCCCGACGACACCTGGAACCACAAGGGCTATCTCTGCACCTGCTGGCACCGGGTGCGGGTGACGGTCGCCTGAGGTGCGAAAACGCCGCCGCGGCGTTCGGGCGGCGCGGAGGGCCGACACGCCCGACGGCAACCGGTTGCGCGGGGCTGGGTTGCCTCACCCGGAGGTCGCTTCCCCATGGCACGTCGCATCCTGATCACCGGCGCCAGCATCGCCGGCAACACCGCCGCCTGGTGGCTGAGCCGCGGCGGCTTCGACGTCACGGTGGTCGAACGGGCCCCCGCATTCCGGGACGGCGGGCAGAACGTCGACGTCCGCGGCGTCGGCCGCGCGGTGCTGCGCGGGATGGGCCTGGAGCGGGCCGCGCTCGACAACGGCACCGGGGAGGAGGGCACGGCCTGGGTCGACGGACGGGGCCGGGCGGTGGCCCGGTTCGACGTCGCCGGGTTCGCGGGCGACGGCCCGACCGCCGAGATGGAGATCCTCCGCGGCGACCTGGCCCGCCTCCTCTACGAATCGGCCCGCGAACGGGTGCGCTTCCGCTTCGGCGACCGCGTGGCGCGCATCGACCAGGACGATGCGGCCGCGTCCGTCACCTTCGCGGGCGGCGGGGTCGAGCGCTACGATGCGGTGATCGTCGCCGAGGGCGTGGGCTCGGCGACCCGGGACCTCGTCTTTCCCGGGGAGAACGAACCGCGGTGGATGGGCCTGACCATCGCCTACTTCACCATCCCCCGGACGCCCGACGACGACCGGATGTGGCGCTGGTTCAACGCGACGGGCGGGCGCGGCATCGCGCTGCGACCGGACCGTCACGGAACTACGCGCGCGATGCTGATGCTCCGACAGCCGCCCGGCGCGGAGCAGGGCTGGGACGCCGCCCGGCAGAAGGACTACCTGCGGGCGCGTTTCGCCGATGCCGGGTGGCAGGCGGAGCGTGTCCTCGCCGGCCTGGAGGGGACGGACGACTTCTACGTCGACGTCCTGCGGCAGGTGCGGATGGCGCGGTGGTCGGCCGGTCGCGTCGTGCTGACCGGTGACGCGGCGTGGTGCGCGACGCCGCTCGCGGGCATCGGGACCACGCTGGCGATCACGGGCGCCCGCGTGCTGGCGGGCGAGCTGGCGCGCACCGACGACGTCGCCGACGCGGTCGCCGCCTACGCGCGCGTCATGCGCCCGTTCGTCGCGAAGGGGCAGGGCGTCCCCACGCTCGCGCCGAAGCTGATGAATCCCCGCACGCGGCTCGGCATCCGCCTCCTTCACGGGGCGCTGAAGGTCGCGAGCACGCCCGCCGTCCGGCGCGCGGGCGCGACCCTGTTCGGCGGGTCCTCCGGGGAGCCCGACCTCTCCGGCTACGGCGACCCGGCCTGAGACCGCGCCCGGGCACCCCACCTTGCGCGGCTCCCGGGGCTCGAACCGAGGCCCGTCCACGATCCACGGCTTGGCCCGGGACGGCGCTCCGCCACGCCGGAGACCGCACGCCCCGTGACCGCGCGCCGATCCCGCTGGATCGTATCTTTACCGGATCAGGACGGTCTCGCTCCGGCCGCTTCGGCAACGATTAGCTATCGATATGGCCGCGCTTCAGGTAGAGGCTGTCCGAAGACTTTGGTGAACCTGCGGGATTTCTAGCATGGCGGTCGATGGAACGGCGGCGCTGACCCAGACCGTCGCCGCTGAGGAAGCGAGCATCCGCGCGGCCTGGCTCACGCTCCTGAAGGCGGGCGGCTCGCTCCAGACGGGCCGCATCCGGGAGGCGGAACTCGACACGCAGGCGCGCACGGTCCTGGTGCAGCTGCGCGACGGCCTCGCGGCCGCCGGGACGGATGTCCGGGCCGACGCCTATGCGGCCCTGCGCGACACCCTGTCCGAGATCTCGCGCTCGCGCGCCATCCAGGGCTTCACGCCCACCGATACCGCCAACTTCGTGTTCTCGCTCAAGGAGCCGGTCTTCGCCGCCATCGACCGGACCCATGGCGACGATCCGGCGGCCGCGACCGGCGGCACCTGGGCGGCGAGCCATCTCCTGGACGCCCTCGGCCTGCACACCATGGAGGTGTTCCTCGCCGGCCGCGAGGAGGTCATCGGGCGCCAGGGCCAGGAGATCGCCGAGCTCTCGACGCCGGTGGTGCGGCTGTGGGACGGGATCCTCGCCCTGCCGCTGATCGGGACCCTGGACAGCGCCCGCACCGGCGTCGTGATGGAGAACCTCCTCCAGGCCATCGTCGACGAGGAGGCGGAGATCGCCATCATCGACATCACCGGGGTGCCCACCGTCGACACCCTGGTCGCCCAGCATCTCCTGAAGGCCATCGCGGCCGCGCGCCTGATGGGCGCCGATTGCATCGTCTCCGGCATCCGGCCGCAGATCGCCCAGACCATGGTCCATCTCGGCGTCGAACTGAACGTGGTCTCGAAATCGACCCTGGCCGATGCCTTCGCCCTGGCCCTGAAGCGGACGGGCCGGATCGTCACCCGCAGGCAAGCCGCCCTGTCCCCGACCGCCTCCTGATCGACGACCAGTTCCATGGACCGCATCCCGATCCTCAAGCTGGGTGGCGTGCTCATCGTCACCATCCAGGTCGACATGCACGACCGGCTCGCGCTGGCCCTGGAGGAGGACCTCACCGCCCGGATCGCCGGGACCGGCGCGCGCGGCGTGCTCATCGAGATCTCCGCGCTGGAGATCGTCGATTCGTTCATCGGCCGGATGCTCGACAACATCGCCGCCATCTCCCGGGTGCTCGACGCCGAGACCGTCGTGGCGGGCATGCGCCCGGCCGTCGCCATCACCCTGGTCGAACTCGGCCTGGAGCTGACGGGCATCCGGACGGCGCTGAACGTCGAGCGCGGCCTGGCGATGATCCGCGACCGGCTCGCCGAGGACGACGACCTCGAGAGTGCACGTGCCCGTCACGACGACTGAGGTCCTGCCGATCCGCTCCAGCGACGACGTCGTGCGCGTGCGCCAGGCCGTGCGGGTGCGCGCCGTCGGGATCGGCCTGGGCCTCGTGGATCAGACCAAGATCATCACCGCGGCGAGCGAACTCGCGCGCAACACCCTGGATTACGGCGGCGGCGGCGAGGTCCGCCTCGACGTGGTGCAGGAGGGGGCGCGCAAGGGCCTTCGCCTGAGCTTCGTGGACCTGGGCCCCGGCATCCCGGACATCGCCCGGGCGCTGACCGACCACTATACGACGGGCGGCGGCCTCGGGCTGGGGCTCGGGGGAGCGAAACGTCTCTCGAACGAGTTCCATATCGAGTCGACGCCCGGGGTTGGCACCCGCGTCACCATCGCCCGCTGGAAATGACCATGCTCAGCGTGCCCGTGACCGAGTCGAGCCAGGTGGCGGAGGCGCGCCGACGGGCCGTGACGATGGCCCAGGGCCTCGGCTTCGACGAGACCGCGGCCGGGCGCGTCGCGATCGTGGCGACGGAGCTGGCGACCAATCTCGTCAAGTACGGCACCGCGGGCGAGGTCCTGATCGGCACCTTCGAGGACGAGACCGGCACCGGCATCGAGCTCCTCGCCCTCGATCGCGGGGCCGGCTTCCCGAATGTCGACGACGCCCTGCGCGACGGCCACTCGACCGGCGGGAGCGCGGGCACGGGCCTCGGCGCGATCCGGCGCCAGTCGCAGGCCTTCGACGTCATATCCTGGCCCGGACGGGGCACCGCCGTGGTGGCCCGCCTGCAGAAGGCCGCCGGCGGCGCGGCGGCGGCCCCGGCGACGGTCGGCGCGGTCACGGTGCCCCTGAAGGGCGAGACGGCCAATGGCGACGCCTACTGCGTCCGGCGCCGGGGCGACGGATGGACCGCGATCGTCGCCGACGGTCTGGGGCACGGCCCCCTGGCCGCCCAGGCCTCGGATCAGGCGGTCCGGCTGTTCCGCAAGCACGAGGACGCGGCGCCCGGCGCGATCCTGGCCGCCGTGCATGCCGGCCTCGGGCATACCCGCGGGGGCGCCGTCTCGGTGGCGCGCTACGATCCCGACAGGGCGCTCGTGACCTTCGCCGGCATCGGCAACGTCGCCGGCGCCGCGGTCGGGGCCGGCGGGACCAAGCGCACGGTCTCGCTGCCCGGCACCGCCGGCCACGTCGCCCGCCGCATCCAGGAATTCGAGTATCGGCTCGACCCGGACGGCCTGTTCGTGATGTGCTCGGACGGCATCGGCACGGCCTGGTCGCTCGAGGCCTACCCGGGCCTGATCGGCGCGCATCCGAGCCTGATCGCGGGGGTGCTCTACCGCGACTTCACCCGCGTCCGCGACGACGCGACCGTGGTCGTGGTCCGGAACCTGCCCGCGTGAAGTGGCCGCTGCTCACCGCACCGATCGCGCACGAGGACGACATCGTCGCGGTGCGCCAGCGCGTGCGTCGGATCAGCGACCGGATCGGCTTCGGGGTCCAGGACCAGACGCGGATCGCCACGGCCGTCTCCGAGATCGCGCGCAACGCCTACGGCTATGCCGGCGGCGGCAGGGTCGAGTACGGCCTGGACGAGGATCGCGAGGGGCAGTTCCTCGTCGTCAGGATCAGCGACCGCGGCCCGGGGATCGCCGATCTCGCCCAGATCCTGGAGGGACGCTACCGCTCCTGCACCGGCCTGGGCATCGGGATCACCGGCTCGCGCCGCCTGATGGACCGATTCGAGATCGCGTCCGTCCCCGGTCAGGGCACGGTCGTGACCTTCGGCAAGCTGCTCCCGCCGAACGGGGAGGCGTTCACGGGCCCGAAGCTCGCCGCCCTCGCCGACGCGGCCGCCCGCGCGCAGGCCGAGGATCCCGGCGCGACCCTGCGCGAGCACAACCGCGACCTCCTGCGCAGCCTGTCCGACCTGGCCGAGCGCGAGGAGGAGGCGCGGCGCCTGAACGCCGAACTCGCCGAGACCAACCGGGGCGTGGTCGCGCTCTACGCCGAGCTGGAGGCCCAGGCCGGGCAGCTGCGCGCGGCCGGGGCCAACCTGGAGCGCCAGGTCGCGGCGCGGACCCGGGAACTCGCCGAGGCCAATGACCGCCTGCGCGCCGAGGCGGCCGAGCGCGGACGGATGGAACAGGATCTGCGCCAGTCGCAGAAGATGGAGGCGGTCGGGCAACTGACCGGCGGCATCGCCCACGACTTCAACAACCTGCTCACCGGCATCGTCGGGTCCCTGGACCTGATGCGGTCCCGCATCGCCCAGGGCCGGACCGAGACCCTCGGGCGCTATCTCGACACGGCGATGACCTCGGCCGACCGGGCCGCCGCGCTGACCCACCGGCTGCTCGCCTTCGCCCGTCGGCAACCGCTCGATCCGAGCGTCACCGACGCCAACGCCCTGATCGTCGGCATGTCCGACCTGCTGCGCCGGACGATCAGCGAGGCCATCGATCTGCGCATCGACACCGCCCCCGGGCTGTGGCCGACCCTGTGTGACCCGCACCAGCTCGAGAACGCGATCCTCAACCTGGCGATCAACGCGCGCGATGCGATGCCGGACGGGGGCACGCTGACGATCGAGACCGGCAACGGCCGTCTCGCCGACACGGACGCCGCCCCGAGACCGGGCGCGCGGCCGGACGAGTACGTCCGCATCGTCGTCCGCGACACCGGCACCGGCATGCCCCCCGACGTCATCGCCCGGGCGTTCGACCCGTTCTTCACGACGAAGCCGCTCGGTCAGGGCACCGGGCTCGGCCTGAGCATGATCTACGGCTTCGCCAAGCAGTCGGAGGGCCATGCGCGGATCGAGAGCGCGGTCGGCACGGGGACGTCGATCACCCTCTACCTCCCCCGGCACCACGGCGACGCCGATATCCGGACGGCCTCGGTCGCCGGCGCCGAGATGCGGCGGGGGGCCGGCGAGACGATCCTGGTGGTCGAAGACGAACAGGTCGTCCGCGACCTCATCGTCGAGGTGCTGCAGGATCTCGGCTACCGGGTGCTCGAAGCCGTGGACGGCCCCGCCGGGCTGCGGGTCCTGCAGACCCCGGGGCGGATCGACCTGCTCGTCACCGATGTCGGCCTGCCGGGGCTGAACGGGCGGCAGCTCGCCGATCAGGCGCGCGAGACCCGGCGCGCCCTGAAGGTGCTGTTCATCACCGGCTATGCCGAGACCGCGGCGAGCGCCTCCGGGTTCCTCGATCCCGGGATGGCGATGATCACCAAGCCCTTCCCGATGGAAGCCCTGGTGGCGCGGATCCGGGCGATGATCGAGGGCGGCACGCCCTGAGGTCCCGGACGCCCTCCGCAGGCGGACGGTCTCGAAGCCGCGCGGAACGCCGAGGGGATTTCCCCCGGTCGGGATCGCAACGCCGTTCTCGTGCCGTGCGGGCGGGCCTGGGGGCGGATTTGGCGGAAGCGGATGGGAATCGAACCCACCGTACGCTGTTGGCGTACCGCTGG
>CAXTCV010000102.1:0-12321 GCA_964242725.1 uncultured Methylobacterium sp. | reverse complement strand
TTCCGTCCGAAGCGGAGACGGGTGCTGGCGGAATCATGACGACACGACCACCCCCCCGCGGCGGCTCCAAGGGGCGCAGGCCCCCGGCCGGCAAGTTCCAGGCTGACGGGCGCGCCCGCACCGGCCCCCGTACCTCCGCCCGCGATGCCGCCGAACGCGCGGCGCGCAACCGCGGCGACGATGCCGGCGCCCGGGATCCCTGGACCGCGCAGGGCACCCCCCAGACGGCCGCGAAGCCGAAGCCCCGCGTCGCCTCCGGCGGTCCGCCCGGGCGGCCCGCCCCTGCGCCTGCGCGCGCGCGGTCTGCCCCCAGACCGGCCGCGAAGCGTCCCGAGGCGCCGGTCCCGCCCCCTCCGCCGCCCGCCGGCCCGACCCGGCGCGAACAGCGCGCCGCCGCCTCCGCGACCCTCGCCTCCGGGGTACAGACCCTGACGGTCGAGCCGGACGAGGCCGGCATGCGCATCGACCGGTTCCTCACCGCGCGCTTCCCCCTCCTGCCCTTCACCCGGGTGCAGAGCATCGTCCGCAAGGGCGAATTGCGGGTCGACGGCAAACGCGCCAAGCCCAACGACCGGCTGGAGCCCGGCATGAGCGTGCGCGTGCCGCCGCTGCGCCTCGACCAGCCGACCGAGCGCCCGCGCAATGCCGGGCGCGACCAGGACGACGCCGACTTCATCCGCTCGCTGATCCTCTACGAGGACGCCGACATGATGATCCTGAACAAGCCCTTCGGCCTCGCGGTCCAGGGCGGGTCGGGGACGGTCCGGCACGTGGACGGGCTGCTCACCGCGCTGACCGGGCCGGACGGCCAGAAGCCGCGCCTCGTCCACCGGCTCGACAAGGACACGGCCGGCTGCCTGATCGTCGCCAAGACCCGGCTGGCAGCCGCCACGCTGGCGAAAAGCTTCCGCTCGCGCGCCGCGCGCAAGATCTACTGGGCGCTCACCGCCGGCGTGCCGCGGGTCCGGCAGGGGCGGGTCTCGACCTACTTGGCCAAGGAGGAGCTCACCGACGCCGACGCGCGCATGCGTGTGGCCAAGCATGGCGACGAGGGTGCGAGCCACGCCCTGACCTACTACGCGATGGTCGATCAGGCCGCCCAGAAACTGTCCTGGCTGTCGTTCAAGCCGGTCACGGGGCGGACCCACCAGCTGCGCGCCCATGCGGCCCATATCGGCCACCCGATCGTGGGTGACCCGAAATACTTCTCGGTGGAGAACTGGGAATTGCCGGGCGGCATCCAGAATCGCCTTCATCTGCTCGCGCGCCGGATCGTGATCCCGCACCCGCGCACCGGCCGGCCCGTGGACGTCAGCGCGCCGCTGCCGCCCCACATGGCCCAGAGCTGGAACCTCCTGGGCTTCGACGCCGCCCGCTACGACCCGATCGTCGAGGCCCCGGAAGCCTGAGCCCGCAATCACGGGACGATCGCGCGCGCGAGGGCGGCGGGGGCTTCCAAGGGCGGCCTAGACCCCGGCCCGTCGAGGACCGTCAGCGTCGCGCCGGGGATGCCGGCCTGCAGGTCCCGGGCCTCCCCGAGGCCGCGCCGACGAGCCGATCGCCCCTCCGCCGGATGCGTTCGATCAGCGCGGCACCGCCGGCCCGTTGCGGATGCACCGGCTGACGGATCGCCGACCGGCTGAGGCCGGAGAAGCCCGGTGGGCGGACATGGCCGACAGCGGAGGCCTTCCGCTGCACCTGAGCCGGCGTGTCGGCCCGGGCCGAGCTGGCGATCAGCACGAGCACCCGACCCGGCGCGCCCCGGGCGATTTCCCGGGCGGCGCAGCGGCCCATGGAGACGCCCACGACGCCGAATCGGTCCGGCGCCCCGGCGATCGCCCGATCCGCCATGGCGCGAACCGTGGCGTCCCGACTGAGGTCGCCATGCGTGACCGGCCCGACCGGCGCGCGCCGGTCGGCGACATCGGACCACAGGCCGGCATCGGTCATGAAGCCGGTGAGCCGCAGGAGGTTCATCGCAGGACCGTGATTCCCCCTCTGCGCGGGTGAAACGCGCATCCCGATCCGAGGGTCTCGCGGTGCCGATACCTTGGCAACCGGTCGCCCCGCCTCATATGCTGCGGCGCGCCGTCGATCCGAGGCGGCGCTGTCCCCTGGCGGTTCGAGACCCTGACGCATGAAGCACGCGCTGCTGGCCTGCCTCGCCGCCCTGTGCCTCGCGGGGTCGATCGCGCATGCCGCCCCGGGCGAGGCGTCCAAGCCGGCGCTCCCGTCGAACGGCGTCCCGCCGGTCGAGACGGCGACGCCGCATCCGGCCGCGTCTTCCGGCGAGGCGGCATCGCGACAGAGCGTCAGCGCCCGCGTGGAGCGCCGCCGTCGCTCCTACGCGGCCTGCAACCGCGCGTCGCACCAGCGGGGCCTGCGCGGCGGCAAGAGGCGGCGCTTCCTGATCCGCTGCCGGCTCGGCTACGAGCGGACCCGCAGCCAAGCGGGACAGCCCGCCGGACAGCCGACCCAGCCGGGCCGGAAGCCGTGACGCAGTTCGGCGCGCCCGAGCCGCCCGGTCGGCCGTCGACCCGAATCCGGCGATGAGGCTCTTCGTCTTCGACGTCGACGGAACCCTCGTCGACAGCCAGCACCTCATCGTGGCGGCGCAGGGCCTCGCCTTCGCGGAGAACGGCCTGCCCGCTCCGGGGCGGCGGGAGGCGCTCTCGGTGGTGGGCCTGTCGCTGCCGCAGGCGTTCCGCCGCCTCGTCGGAGAGGACGGGCCGATCGCCGAGCTCTCGGAGAGCTACAAGCAGGCCTACAACCGTCTGCGGCTCGATCCCGCCTACGAGGAGCCGTTGTTTCCCGGGATGGCCGACCTTCTGGCCCGCCTGCATGCCCGCGACGATGTCCTCATCGGCTTGGCCACGGGCAAGTCGCGCCGCGGCGTCGACCGGCTGGTGGCGCATCACGGCTGGACGGACTGGTTCGTCACCACGCAGAGCGCCGACGACGCGCCGTCGAAGCCCGATCCGGCCATGCTCCGGCAGGCCATGGCCGAGGCCGGCTGCACCCCCGACGCCACCATCATGGTCGGCGATACCACCTTCGACATCGCCATGGGCGTCGCGGCCGGCGCCGCTTCGGTCGGGGTCGCCTGGGGGTATCACCCACCCGAGGCGCTCTATGGCGCCGGCGCCGCGACCGTGGTGCCGAGCGCCAGCGCCCTGGAGGCTCGGCTCCTCGATTCCGCGGCGCCGCGATCCTGAGGCCGGGAGGCTCGCGCGCGAGCCCGGGAACGCCTATCTCGCATCCATGAGCGACAAGACGACAGACTGGCTCGGCCGACCGGGCGCGGACGAGGCGCCTGACCCGATGCGGGCCGCCCGCGGCCATGCCAAGCCAGCCCTGCCCCAGAGATTCTACACGCGGGCCGGCGTCTCGGAGGGGCCGGACGGCTTCCGCCTGACCCTGGACGGGCGTCCGGCCAACACGCCGGCCCGCAACCCGCTGCGGCTCCCGACCCGGGCTCTGGCCGAGAAGGTCGCGGCCGAATGGGACGCCCAGGAGACGCAGATCGACCCGGCGCGGATGCCCCTGACCCGGCTCGCCAACACGGCCATCGACGGCGTCGCCCCCCGGCTGGACGCGGTAATCACCGATCTATGTGCTTATGCGGGCACCGATCTCGTCGCCTACCGGGCCGGGGAGCCCGACCGGCTGGTGGCCGCGCAGGGGGCGGCCTGGGATCCGATCCTCGCTTGGGCCCGGGATGCGTTCGGCGCCCGGCTGATCCTCAGCGAGGGCGTGATGCATGTGGAACAGCCGCCCGATACCGTGCGGGCCCTCGCGGCCGCGGTGTCGGCGGAGACCGATCCCTTCCGCCTCGCCGGGCTGCATACGCTGACGACGCTCACCGGCTCCCTCCTGATCGCGCTGGCGGTGCTTCGGGATCACCTTACGCCGATGCAGGCCTGGGCGGCCGCCCATGTCGACGAGGCCTATCAGGCAGAGGTCTGGGGCCGGGACGCCGAGGCGGAGGCCCGTCTCGAAGCCCGCCGCGCCGAATTCGAGGCCGCGGCCGACTTCGTGGCGGGCGGCCGCTGAGCGGGCTGCGTCGCGGCGGCCGGGTCCGGCCGATGCAAGTGCGCAACAGACGGAAACTTGCGACGCCTGCCTCGCGTCGTCGGCTGACACGCGGTGGAGACGGATTTAAAGTCCGCTCCCATCCCGTTCAGGTCGACCATGTACGCCGATCACCCCATTCGTTGCAGGTTCGAAGGCGAGATGGCCTTGCTCGTCGCGCGTATGCAATCCTACGGCGATGCGCGAGATCGCTATGCCGTTTTCGAGGCCTTGATGGATCTCGAAGATCGGGCCGTCGCCGCCTGTGCCCCGGTCTTGACCTTGCGCAAGATTGCGGAGGTCCGCTTCCTCGTCGGGATCCTGCGCGAGGCGGTGCGCCCCTTCCCGGTGGCCTCCCTGCGGACGGTGCTGCGGGCGTGCGGCCCCAGAGGGGCGTCCGGGGGCGCCGCAGCGGTCTCAGGCGGGGGGATTTAGGAGTGCCTTCGGACCGGCCTCACGCCGGTTCCGACAGCGCCGCCCGCAGATTCGCCTCCAGGGCGGCGGGCTGGGTGCCGGGGGCGTAGCGGGCGATGACCCGGCCGTCGCGGCCCACCAGGAACTTCGTGAAGTTCCACTTCACGGCCCGCGTGCCGAACAATCCGGGCCGGGACCGGGTGAGGTGATCGAACAGGGGTTCGATCCCGGGGCCCTTCACGGCCACCTTGGCGAGCACCGGGAAGCTGACGTCGTAGGTCAGGCTGCAGAAGCGCTCGATCTCGGCGGCGTCACCGGGTTCCTGGGCGGCAAACTGGTTGCAGGGAAAACCCAGGACCGTGAGGCCCGCGTCCCGATATCGCCGCCAGAGCGTTTCGAGCCCCGCATATTGCGGCGTGAACCCGCAGCGCGAGGCCGTGTTCACGATGACCAGCGCCTGGCCCCGATGCTGGGACAGCGGGTACGGCGTCCCGTCGGCGGCGGTGACGGTAAAGTCGTGGACCGTGGTCATGCGCGATCAGTCAGACAAACCGGCCCGCGCCGCAAGGATCGCCGCGCCGCACCGGCGTCGCCATCGGTCCGGATCGCCGCTCAGGCGGGGACCTTCTCCACGTCGAAGGTCAAGCCCTGAGGCGTCATCCGCTCGCGCGAGACGATGCGGTCCGCCGTCGAGACCACCCCGAGGCTGACGTCGCGGTCGGGCAGGACCACCGTGGTGGTCCTGTTGACATGGACCAGCACGTGCCGGCGCTGCGGCACCGAGGCGACGGCCCAGCGCTTGAGCTGTCCGTAATAGGGTTCGCGCCGCCACGCATTCGCCTGCCCGGGATCGACCTGCACGTTCATGTTGCGCGTGAGCGGATCCAAGGCGAGCACCATCTTGGCGCGATCAGGCTTCCATTCCGGCCCGAGCCAGCTCTCCGTCATCCACAGGCAGTGGAAGGCCCGGCAATGGTCGGGGCGGCTGGCGTGGATGGCGCAGCCCTGCCCGGCCCGCGTGTGGCGGCACCACTGACCCGCCACGCTCTCCACCGCCGGCACGTCGTAGACCTTGCAGCAGAGCGTGCAGGCGCCGCAGCTGCGGCCGGGAGCGGGCTGGGCCACGAAGGTTTCGGGATTCAGCATGGGTCGTGTGTCGCCAGGCGCCGTCGCTTGCGGCATGCGTCCGGCAACGGCCGGAAGCGGTTCCGACGGGCTACCTGCAGGTGCTTCAGGTCGGTAGTGTGGCGGTCGATCCCCTCGGGATGAGGACCTTGCAGCCGATGCTCTCGAATCTCGCGACCCGCGACGTCGAAACCCTGCTCCACCCCTACACCAACCTGTCGACGCACCGGCAGGTGGGCCCGCTGGTTCTGGAGCGCGGCGAGGGCGTCCACGTCTTCGACGCCGAGGGGCGCTCCTATATCGAGGGCATGTCGGGTCTGTGGTGCACGGCGCTCGGCTACTCAAACGCCGAACTCGTCGAGGCGGCCCGGGCGCAGATGGCGCGGCTGCCGTTCACGCACCTGTTCTCGGGCCGCAGCCACGATCCGGGGATCGAGCTCGCCGAGACCCTCAAGGAGCTGATGCCGGTCCCGACCGCGAAGATCTTCTTCACGTCCTCCGGTTCGGAGGCGAACGACACCCAGGTCAAGCTGACCTGGTACTACAACAACGCGCTGGGGCGTCCGCAGAAGAAAAAGATCATCGCCCGGCAGAAGGGCTACCACGGCGTCACGGTGGCGAGCGCCTCCATGACCGGCCTGACGGCGAACCACGCCGACTGGGACCTGCCGCTGCCGGGCTTCCTGCACGTCGCCTGCCCGCATTTCTATCGGGGCGCCCATCCGGGCGAGACCGAGGAGGCCTATTCGGCCCGGCTCGCCGCCGAGCTGGAGGAGACGATCCTGCGCGAGGGCCCCGAGACGGTGGCGGCCTTCATCGCCGAGCCTGTGATGGGCGCGGGCGGGGCGATCGTCCCGCCGCGGGGCTACTTCCCGGCGATCCAGGCGGTGCTGGCGACGTACGAGGTCCGCCTCATCGCCGACGAAGTGATCTGCGGGTTCGGCCGGCTCGGCACGTGGTTCGGCAGCGAGGCCCTGGGGATCAAGCCAGATTCGATCTCCTTCGCCAAGGCGCTGACCTCGGCCTACATGCCGCTGGGCGGCGTAAGCATCGACGCAGCGCTCGACGAGGCCCTGGTCGCCCAGAGCCGCAAGCTCGGCACGTTCGGCCACGGCACCACCTATTCCGGTCACCCGGTCGCCGCCGCGGTGGCGCTGAAAGCGATCGAGATCTACCGGCGCGACCGCGTCATCGAAGGCGCAGCCGAGAAGGCGCCGCATTTCCAGCGCCGACTTGCGGCACTCGCCGACCACGCCATCGTCGGCGAGGCGGGCGGCCTGGGGCTGATCGGCGGCCTGGAGATCGTCGCCGACAAGGCCAGCAAGCGCCAATACGATCCGAAGGCCGGCGTGGCGGCCCGCTGCGTGACCTTCGCGCAGGGCGAGGGGCTGATCGTGCGGTCGCTCGCCGGCGACCGGGTCGCGGTCTGTCCGCCGCTGATCATCACCCCCGACGAGATCGATGCCCTGTTCGACCGGCTCGGCCGGGCGCTCGACCGCACCCGCGACTGGATCCGCGCCGAGGGGCTGGAGGCGATGCCGGGCTGAGCCGGTCGCACGCCGCGGGCTCGGGGCTGATCCGGAGCGCCCCGGCGGGGGTGCCGCTCAACCGCGTCGACCTTCGATGGCGAGGTGGATGGCGAGGGTCTCGACGAACAGGCGGGCTGGCGCTGCTTCTACGGGGTCGTGGCAGTATTCGTGGCGATTCTGACCCTCCTCCTCGACCGGATCGTGCCGCGGCGTCAGCCGGCCCGGACGACCGCCTGCTTCAGGCTGCTCGTCGCGCTATGGGCGCGGCGCGAACGGGAGCCCATCCTTCGACGCTGCGCGCTCTACCAAGCGCTCTGCATGGGAACTTTCGGCGTCGTCTGGACATCCGTCTCCCTCCGGCTCGCACTGCCGCCGTTCGATCCGAGCCAGACCGGCATCGCGGTGTTCGCCCTGGCCGGCGCCGTCGTCACGTCGATCGCCGGTCGCGCCGGCGATCGAGGACGGACGCGCCCGGCGCGGATCCTGTCGCATCTGGGAGTGATGGCCGCCATGGCGCTCGGGGCGATCGGCGGAGCGATCGACATCGGCGCCGTGCCGGCCGCCGTCGCGCTCGGCACCCTGATCCTCGCGGCCGTGATCCTCGATCTGCGCGTGATCCGTGATCAGACCCTCGGCCGGAACGCGATCAACATGCTGCAACCGGAGGCCCGCGGCCGCCGCAACGGGTTGTTCACCGGCCTGTTCTTCATCGGGGCGGCGCTCGGGTCGACCGTGTCCGGTCTCGCATCGGTTCACGGCGGCTGGGCCAGTGTTTGTGCAGTCGGCGGGTGTTCGGCACCTTGGGGCTGGTTCTGTCGGTCACCGACGGGCCTGGGCTTCACGTCTGAGATCCTGCTCGATGCAGACTTTGCCCGCGTGCGGCGCAGTCAACCCGCGCCGCGCTGCGCGTCCGTGAGTGCTGCCGCCTGGATACCCGCGGGGGTGAGCGGCGTGATCCGCAGCGTCGTGATCCGGTTCTTGGTCTTCCGGATCACCTGGAACCGGAAGCCGTGGAAATTGAAGGCGGTGCCCTGATCGGGGATGGTCCGTGCCTCGTGGATGACGAGGCCCGCGATGGTGGTGGCCTCCTCGTCCGGCAGGTTCCAGTCCATGGCCCGGTTCAGGTCGCGGATCGGGACGCCGCCGTCGACATTCACCGAACCGTCGCCCTGCGGCCGGACCCCGGAGACCGTGACGTCATGCTCGTCGGCGATCTCGCCGACGATCTCCTCCAGGATGTCCTCCAGGGTCACGAGGCCCATGACCTCGCCGTACTCGTCGACCACCAGGGCGAAGTGGGTCTTCTTCGTGAGGAAGGCCTTGAGCTGAGCGCGCAGCGAGGTGGTCCCCGGCACGAACCACGTCTCGAGCGCCAGCGCCTCGACCTTGAGCCCCGAGGCGTCGCCGCCGGCGGCGTCGAGGGCCCGGAGCAGGTCCTTGGCGTGGAGCACGCCGACGATGTTCTCCGGCGTCCCCCGCCACAGGGGCATCCGCGTGTAGGGCGAGGACAGGACCGCCCGCACGATGTCCTCGGAGGGCTGGTCGGCGTCGATCGCCCGCATCTTCGTGCGGTGGACCATCACGTCGGAGACCGACAGGTCGGACAGGTCGAGCAGGCCGCCGAGCATATCGCGCTCGGCCTTGGCGACGCCGCCCTCCCGGTGCATCAGCGCCACCTGGCCGCGCAGCTCCTCGGCGGCGGTGAGGATCGACTGGTGCTCGCCGATGGTGACGCCGAACGGCTTGAGCATCAGCCGCACGAGGTGCTCGATGGCGATGGCGGCCGGGCCCATGATCGCCACCGCGAAGGCCACCGGGCGGGCGGTGAGCAGGGCCGCCTTGTCGGGCTTGGAGATGGCCAGTGTCTTCGGCAGGACCTCGGCGAAGACGATGACCAGCACCGACATGCCCACCGTGGCGTAGATCACCCCGCTCTTGCCGAACAAGGCCGTGAGCACGCTGGTGGTGAAGGCCGAGGCGCCGATCGCCACGATGTTGTAGCCGATCAGCATCGCGCCGATGAAGCGCTCGCGGATCGCCAGGATCCGGTTGACGATGGCGGCGCGCGGGTCGCCCGCCTGTTCCAGGGCGTGCATCCGAGCCCGGGAGGCGGCCGTGAAGGCGGTCTCGGCGCCCGCGAAGAAGGCCGAGAGCAGCAGCGAGATCACCACGATGCTCGCGGCGAACCACAGGTCGATATGGGTGTCCATCGGTTCCAAGAGGCACGACTCGTGCGGCGGGAAGGCCGCCCATATAGCGGGTCGCGCGGCTTATTGCGCGCCGATCCGGCGCACCGTCCACGTCGCCCAGTAGACCGGCCGGCCGTAGAGGCTCGATGTGTCGCGTCCCGAGGCGGTGGGCGCAAGCCGGTCGAGCCAGGTGAGGAACCCGGCCTTGCCGGGGTAGATCGCGGGCGTGTCGAGGTTGCCCTGCGCGTCCGTCATCCAGAAATGAGCGCTCCGATCGTAGCGGCCGCTGCCGTCGCCGCCCGAGCGCAGGCCGAGATAGGCCGGCGAGCGGCCAGCCTCCACCGGGTCGGCGTAGAGCGTGAGGGCGCCGATCCCGTCGAGGCTCATGTCGGTGGTGTATTGCAGGCAGATATCGGCCACGGGACCGCCCGGCGCGTTGGCGGGCCGCTGGCAGGTATAGGACACGGCCCAGCGCTGCATCCCCTTGGCCCGCGCCACCCGCACGAGGCTCCCCGGCGGCAGCGGCCCGGCGAGCTTTCGGGCTGTGGACCACACCTTCGGGGCTGACAGGTCCTGCGCGGTCCGCAGGTAGAGCGCCGTGCGCCGCTTCTCGGGGGCGAGGCCGCAATCCTCCGGCAGCACGTCGGTGTAGACGTAGTGATAGGTGTGATCGACCACGCTGATCGATCCGGCGAGCCCGTGCGTCTCGAAGGCCGGCGCCGTGCAGGCGGAGGCCACCGGCTTGCCGGCCGCGTCGATCACCGCCGCGGGATTGGGCGGCTGCCTCCGGCCCGAAGCGGTCTCGAACGGGGTCCAGGCGAGGCCGTAGCCATCGGCGGTGCGGGTGCGGATCTCGAAGGTCTGAAAGTCGAGGGTGCGGGCCTCGATCTGCACGCGGCGCCGGACATCGGCCGGCCCGTCGGCGGGATCGTCCCGGTCGGATTTGCGACGATTGCGCCGGCCCGGCGGCTGCGCGTCCGAGTCGTCGGCCCCGGCGACCCGCTCCTGTCCGAGCAGGAACACGTAGCTGTACGCCTCGCCGGCCCAATCGCGCCCCGCGACCGCGACCGGGTCGCGCGGGCCGATCCCCTCGGCGGCCGGCGTGGGCTCGGACCAGCCGCGGGACCGCCCGCGCACCTCGGGCAGATCGACCCAGAACCGGTCGGACGCGGGCGCCAGCGTCGTCACCAGCGCCTCGAAGGTCCGGCCGGTGCGCAGCGAGCCGCCGTCCCGGCTGTCCGCGGCGCGCCGCTCCGGGCAGGGCTCGTCCCGGCGGGATGCGATCGGGGTCTGGCCCTGGTACACCGTCTGGATCGGACCGGGCGCCTCGCTGCGGGGAAGCCGCAGAATCTGGACGCCGCGCACGAAGGCGCAGGGTGCGGGGGCGATGAGCACGCCCTCAGCCTCCGACCCGTCCCGGCAGATCTCCAGCCCACCGCCCCCGGTGACGAAACAGCTCGGCGCGCCACTTTCCTGCCCGGCGGGACGAGGCGCGGCGATGCCCGGCGCGATCAGCGCGGACGCCACCAGCGCCCCGAGACCGCCGACGAGCGGGATCAACGCGCGCCACGCGGCGGCGTGCCTGAAGCTGCCATCATCGATTTGGGAACGAACGGTATCGGCAAGCGATAGTCGGGCCGTCTTTTGAGAAACCACGTCTATCGCCAGCATCGATCCGATCGTTGAAAAAGTCTTGCCGGCTCTAACTCACGGACGTCGGGCCGGGAAGTGGCGCGGACCACGCAAGCGGACTTCGCTGGAGATGGAGCGAACCCGTCGCCCGCTCGCCCGTTGTCGCGGCTTGAGGGCCCGGCGGGCCCGTCCCGTTCACGCCCGGAGATCAGCGCATGGATATCGCCGTCGAGACCGTCACCGACATCGTCATGCGGCTGCGGGCGATCGAGGTGAAGGAGGGCGACACCGATCCGGACTCGGGTTCGAACCCGATCGACGACGGCTCCACCGACGTCCTCATCTCCGGCACCGACGATGCGACGGAATCCGAGGTGCGCGGCGTGATCGCCGGGCTCGACGACGATTCCCGTGCGGAGCTGCTGGCCCTGCTCTACGTCGGGCGCGGCGACATGGAGCCGGAGGAGTGGGGCGAGGCGGTGCGCTTCGCCCGCGAGCGCGAGGCCGCGGGCGAAGGCGCCATGAAGGAACTGCTCGGCTCGCCCGATGCCGGAGACCTGCTGGAAGAGGGCTTGGACGCGATGGGGCTGAGCCCCGAGCTTCCGCAGGCCTGAACGGCCCGCCGTGGTCTCGCGCGCAGGCAGGGGCGTCGCCAAGGCGCTCGGGGTGCTCGTCCGCCCGGTGCGCCGGGCCCAGGGTCATGGCGGCAAGGGCCGCGGCGGGCTCGTGGTCGAGCCCTACCGCGGCTACGGCTCCCGGGACGCGATCTTCCTGATCGGCCGGGTGTTCCGGCAATCCCCCGGGATCCCGGGGGAGGATCCGGATTCGCTGCGGGCGCAGTGGCGCGACCTGCGTCGCCGCATCGCCCGGCGGACGGTCGCCGGGGCGGTGGTGACCGCCGCGTTCGGCGGCGACCGGGCGCGCGTCGAGACCGACCGCGACGGTTACTTCCGTGTGCACCTGCACCCGCACGACGTTCCGAACGACCGCGGGCGCTGGCATCCGGTCGACCTCGTCCTCGACGGACATCCGCCGGTCCCCGCCGAGGGCGCGGTGTTCATCCCGCCGGACGGCTGCCGCTGCGTCGTGGTCAGCGACATCGACGACACGGTCATGCGCACCGGCGTCGCCAACAAGCTGAAGATGCTGTGGCGGCTGTTCGTGGAGGATGCCGAGAGCCGGGTCGCCTTCCCCGGGGTCGCCGCCCTGTACCGGGCGCTGCACGCGGGCGCCGGCGGCGCCGAGGGCAACCCGATGCTGTACGTCTCCCGCGCCCCTTGGGGTCTCTACGAGATGCTGTCGGAGTTCTTCCAGCGCCACGGCATCCCGGCGGGACCGGTGCTGTTCCTGCGGGAATGGGG
>CAXTCV010000101.1:0-12323 GCA_964242725.1 uncultured Methylobacterium sp. | reverse complement strand
GTGGCCCGGCAGCCCGCAGGCGAGGCCGGCATCGACGTTGCCGTCCTCGTAGGCCTTGATCCAGGCGGTCGCCTTCATGGCGTCCTTGCGGACCACGGGGCCGGCTTCGAGCGAGGTGTGGATCTCGTCGCCGGTCCGGTCGAGGAAGCCGGTGTTGATGAAGAACAGCCGGTCGGCGGCCGCGGCGATCGCCGCCCTGAGGTTCAGGGTCGTGCGCCGCTCCTCGTCCATCACGCCGATCTTGAGCGTCCGCGGCGCGAGGCCGAGCAGGGCCTCGACCCGGCCGAACAGCGCCACCGCGAAGGCGACCTCCTCGGGGCCGTGCAGCTTCGGCTTGACCATGTAGACCGAGCCGGTCCGGCTGTTGCGCAGCGGGCCGGTGCCGTTCAGGTCGTGCAGGGCGATCAGCGCGGTGACGGCGGCGTCGAGGATGGTCTCGGGGATCTCGGCGCCGTCGAGGGTCACGGCGTCCGTGTACATGTGGTGGCCGACGTGCCGGACCAGCATCAGCGACCGGCCGGGCAGGGTCAGGCGCCCGCCGTCGGGGGCCGTGTAGGTCCGGTCCCCGGCGAGACGCCGCTCGACGGTGCGGCCGCCCTTGGACAGGGTGGCGACGAGGTCGCCGCGCATCAGGCCGAGCCAGCTGCGGTAGACCGCGACCTTGTCGGCCGCGTCCACGGCGGCGACCGAATCCTCCATGTCCATGATGGTCGAGAGGGCCGATTCCAGCACCACGTCGGCGATGCCGGCCGGGTCGGTCCGGCCGATCGGGCTCGACCGGTCGAGGACGATCTCGATGTGCAGGCCGTGGTGGCGCAGCAGCAGCGCGGTCGGCGCCGCGGCGTCGCCGGTGAAGCCGGCGAGGTCCGCCCCGCCGGTCAGGCCGGCGCTGCGGCCGGCGCCGAGGGCGACGGCGAGCCGGCCATCCGCCACGGAGAAGCCCACGGCATCGGCCCAGGCGCCGACGCTGAGCGGCGCCGTGGCGTCGAGGAACGCCTTGGTCCTGGCCACCACGGCGGCACCCCGGGCCGGGTCGAAGCCGGTGCCGGCGGCGCGGTCGCCGTCCTGCGGGATCGCGTCGGTGCCGTAGAGGGCGTCGTAGAGGCTGCCCCAGCGGGCATTGGCGGCGTTGAGCGCGTAGCGGGCGTTGGAGATCGGCACGACGAGCTGCGGGCCGGCGATGGCGGCGATCTCCGCGTCCACGTGCTCCGTGGTCACCCGCACGGCGCCGGGCTCCGGCTGCAGGTAGCCGATCCGCGTCAGGAAGGCCGCGTAGGCCGCCGGATCGTGCGGCAGGCCGCGATGGTCGCGGTGCCAGGAATCGATGTCGGCCTGGAGCCCGTCGCGGCGGTCGAGGAGCGCCCGGTTGCGCGGCGCCAGATCCCGGACGAGCGCCGCGAAGCCCGACCAGAACTGGTCCGCGTCGATCCCCGTGCCGGGCAGCGCCTCCGTGGCCAGGAAGCTGCGGAGTTCGGCGGTGACGACGAGACCCGACATGGGGATTCCTTCGCGCTGCGGACGGCGCCCTCCGTCAGAAAAAGTCGAACGGCGCGTGAAAATTTTTTGAGGCCTCCAGGGTTAGACCCCTTGGCGCCGGCGAAAAAGCCGCCAAAAGGGATTTGATTCTTTCCGCAGCGTTGAGAATGCACGATCAGAGCGACCTCGAGATCTTCGCCCGGGTGGTCCGGACCGGCAGCCTGACCCGGGCCGGGTCCGAACTCGGCCTGTCGGTGGCGGTGGTGTCGAAGCGGCTGAAGCGGCTGGAGGAGCGGCTCGCCGTGCGCCTGCTGCACCGGACCACCCGCCGCCTGGTCCCCACGGATGTCGGCGCGGAGTTCTTCCGGCGGGTGGCGCCGATCGTCGACGCCATCGCGGAGGCCGAGAGCCTCGTGTCGCAGAATGCGACCCGGGCCCGGGGGACCCTGCGGGTGACGGCCCCGAGTTCCTTCGGGCGGCTGCACATCGTCCCGCACCTGCGGGCCTTCTTCGCCCTGCACCCCGACCTCGTGCTGAACCTGGAACTGAGCGACGATTTCGAATCGATCGTCGAGCGGGGCTACGACCTCGCGATCCGGGTCGGCGCGCTGGCGAGTTCCGGCCTCACGGCGGTGCGCCTCGCCCCGGTGCGGCGGGTGCTGTGCGCGCAACCGGGCTACCTCGACGCCACCGGGCGCCCCGAGACCCTCGACGACCTGCGCGGCCATGTCTGCCTCGCCACCGAGAATCAGAATCCCTGGCGGCTCATCGGGCCGGACGGCCCGTGCACGGTGAGCGCGTCGGGGCCGCTCCGCACCCATTCCAACGAGGTGGTGCGCGAGGCGGTGATCGGCGGCCTCGGGATCGCCCTGCGCTCGACCTGGGACGTGCAGGCGGAGCTGCGCGACGGGGTGCTGGAGGTGGTGCTGCCGGCCTACGCGGCCGCGGCCTCGGCGGGCATCTTCGCGGTCTATCCGAGCCGGGCCTTCGTGCCGGCCAAGACCCGGGCGTTCATCGCGTTCCTCAAGCAGCGCTACCGGTCGGGCGGCACGGGATCGGAGCCGTGAGCGGGGCGCGCTGCGCCTCCGGACCCGTCGCAGGATCGACGGATGTGGCAGTCCGCAACTGCCCCGCGCCCGCCCTCACCCGCAGAGGGGGGAGGGAGAGGCGCTTGGGGCGCCGCGCGTCTCACCCCTGCGGAAAGACATCCGGGTCCGTCCGCGCCAGCATCCGCTTGAACGCCGCCCACTCGCTGTCGGGCGCCCCCTGGCGCGCGACGCGGTCGTAGCCGGCGGCGTATTGCCCGGCGGTCTTGGCGGCCACGGCGGCCGAGGGCCGGATCACCGGGGCCCCCGCGGCCTGGATCGCCAGCTGGGCGCGGCACGAGCGCTCCAGATTGTGCATCAGCTTGAACGCCTCGCCCACCGAGCGACCGCAGGTCAGGAGCCCGTGGTTGCGCAGCACCATCACGGGCTGGTCCCCGAGATCGGCGACGAGGCGCTGGCGCTCGTCGAGGTCGAGGGCGATGCCCTCATAGGCGTGGTAGGCGACGCGGCCGGCGAACTGCATCGACCACTGGTTGAGGGCAAGCAGCCCCTCCTCCTGGCAGGAGACCGCGACGCCGGCCACCGTGTGGGTGTGCAGCACGCAGACCGCGTCGTGGCGGGCGGCGTGGATGGCGCTGTGGATCGTGAACCCGGCCGGGTTGATGCCGAGCCCCATCGGATCCGCGATCACCCGCCCGTCGACATCGACGGTGACGAGGTTGTCGGGGGTCACCTCCTCGAAGCGCATCCCGTAGGGGTTGATCAGGAACCGGTGCCCGCCCCCCGGCAGCCGCGCCGAGATGTGGGTGTAGATGCTGTCGTCGAGCCCCAGCCGGTGGATCAGCCGGTAGGCGGCCGCGAGATCGACGCGCATCGCCTGGATCTCGGCGGCGAGCCCGGGGCCGGACTCTTCGTGCCGGTCCGCGACGATCGAGGGGGTGGGTGCGTTCATGCGACGGCTCCCTGATGGTTTTTGGGATCGCCAGTCGGCGCGGACGGTCCCGGGATCCCCGGGCGGACGGCGCACGGCGCGGTCGCGGGCCTGGGACACCCACAAGGTGCACCATGGGGTGCCGGTCGGCAATGCGGGGTGCGAGACGGCGGCGGCCGATTCTCATTCCCACCCGCGCCCTCATCCTGAGGTGCGGCCCAGCCGCCTCGCAGGAGCCCTCCCTCGAGGCCCGCTGGCGCGGGCGCCCCAGGATGAGGGCGCGGGTCCGATCCAGCGGATCAGCGCGCGCGACCTTGACAAAATTCCTAATTCATGCTCCAAGTCTCCCACCCCGCCGCGACGCGTCGTGAGACGCTTCGGGGCGTCGGTCCGGTCAGCCGCCGGGCCGGCGGCGGTGGGGCGGTGCCCGCGTCTGCCGTCGGCTGCGGCAGCCCCGGGCGCGGGAGCGCGACACCCCCCGGCTCGGGCTGGGCGGCGGCCGGCGGAGGAAATGCCCCGGCCGCTCGGGGCCTTAGGGCCGACCCTGTCCTGGGCGGTGCGGCGGTTTGACGGCGCCCTCCACGACGAGGGGGCGTGCGACGAAGGCTCGCTCGGAAGCGCCGGGGTGCGATGAGCAACCCGGGACTGCTTAGCGTCATTCGCGCCCCCCGCGTGACGGACACCGGACGCACAATCGGACGGGGACGGGCACCGGACTGCCGGTGCGCGCGCCCGTCCGCGGGACGCCGGGAAGCCGGCTTTGCAATGTTGCGTTCGGGCTTCGCGGCGTCCCGCGTCTCCCCGGCCGCGGCGGGTTCGGCCATGCCCCCGGCGGCGCGTCGCGCGGGGCCGCGGCGGCGTGTGTGGACGCCGCGTTCTCTCCGCCCCCGTGACGACGCGGTTCACACGTCGCCTTTGGGGAAAGAGCGCCAACCGCGTCTCTCCCTCCCCCGCAGTGGGGGGAGGGAGAGACGCCGAACCGTTCGCGAAGGGCGATCGGGGATCCGGTCGGGCCGGGGCGGTGGCGGACGATCGCGGGCGCCGGCCCCCTACCCCGCCAGGGCGGCCTCGATCCCGGCCCCGATCGCCAGCAGGCGGCGGTCCTGCCCGTGCCGGGCGAGCAGCATCAGCCCCGCCGGCCGGGCGAGGCCGGGCATCGGCAGGGACAGGCCGGTGAGGTCGAAGAAGTTGCCGAAGGCGGTGTTGCGCAGCATCAGCCGGTTCGCCGCCAGGAAGGCCGCGTCGTCGGCCTCCAGAGGGGCGATCCGCGGCGCCGTGGTGGCGGTCGCCGGCAGCGCCAGCACGTCGAGGGGGGCGAGGTGCCCGTCGAGGGCCGCGATCAGCGCGGCGCGGCGGCGCAGCGTCCGGACGTAGCGCGCCGCCGGCGCGGACCGGCCGGCCACGATCCGGCGATGGACCCGGGGATCGTACTGCTCGGCCCGGCTGTCCAGCCAGTCGGCGTGGATCGCGGCGGCCTCGATCGCCGCGATGGAGCCGTCCGGCAGCGCCGCGTCCATGGCGGCGAGCAGGTCGTCGATCGGGTGGTCGGCCACCCGGGCGCCGGCCCGGGACAGGGCCGCCAGCGCCCGCTCGAAGGCCTCCGCCACCAGCGGCTCGGTCTCGGTGAACAGGACGCCCCGGGGCACGCCGATCCGCAGCCCGGCCAGGGGGAACGCCTCGAGCGGCAGGGGCTCCTCGCCGGCCATCACGGCGTCCGCGGCGGCGCAATCCGCCACCGTCCGGGCCAGCGGGCCCAGGGAGTCGAGGGCGTAGGACAGGGGGAAGGCGCCGGCCAGCGGCACCCGCCGGGCGGTGGGCTTGAAGCCGACCACGCCGTTGAGCGAGGCCGGGATCCGCACGGAGCCGCCGGTATCGGAGCCGATCGCGACGTCGCTCGTCCCCTGCCCCACCGAGACCCCGGCCCCGGAGGACGAGCCCCCCGGGATGCGCTCCGGGTCGGCGGCGTTGCCGGGGGTGCCGTAATGCGGGTTCAGCCCGAGCCCCGAGAAGGCGAATTCCGACATGTTGGTCTTGCCCAGGATCACAGCCCCGGCCCGGCGCAGGCGGGCGACCACCGGGGCGTCGGCCCGCGCCGGATCCGCGTCCGCCAGCAGGACGGAGCCGGCCCGGGTGGTCTCGCCGGCCACGTCGAACAGGTCTTTGATCGAGACGATCGCGCCGTCGAGCGGGCCCAGCGAGACGCCGTCCCGGCGGCGGGCATCCGCCGCGTCGGCCGCCGCCCGGGCCGCCTCGGGGTAGAGGCGGGTGAAGACCGCCGGATCGCCGGCCGCGATCCGCGCCAGACGCGCCTCGAGAATGTCGCGTACGCCCATGAGCCTCCCCGCGTGATCCCCGGGCGCCCATGCAAGCGGGGGGCCCCGCCTTCAGAACGTGCCGGGATAGGCGCCGCCGTCCATCAGCAGGTTCTGCCCGGTGATGAACCCGGCGTGCCGGCTGCACAGGAACGCGCAGGCGGCCCCGAACTCGTCCGGCTGGCCGAAGCGGCCGGCGGGGTTGGCCGCCGCCCGCGCCGCCAGGAACGCCTCCACGCTGGTGCCGGCCTTGGCGGCGCCGGCCGCCGCGTTGCCGCGGATCCGGTCGGTGTCGAAGGGGCCGGGCAGCAGGTTGTTGATCGTCACGCCGTGCCGCACGGTCTGGCGGGCGAGGCCGGCCACGAAGCCGGTCAGCCCGGAGCGGGCGCCGTTCGACAGGCCGAGTTGCTCGATCGGCGCCTTCACGGCGCCGGAGGTGATGTTGACGATCCGGCCGAACCCGCGGCCGATCATGCCGTCGACGGTCGCCTGGATCAGCGCGATCGGCGCCAGCATGTTGGCGTCGAGGGCCCGGATCCAGGCGTCCCGGTCCCAGTCGCGAAAATCGCCGGGGGGCGGGCCGCCGGCGTTGGTGACCAGGATGTCGGGCTCCGGGCAGGCGGCGAGCGCCGCGTCCCGTCCGGCCGCGGTGGCGATGTCGCCCGCCACCGCGGTGACCGCGGCGCCGGTCTCGCGGCGGATGGCGTCCGCGGTCCGCTCCAGCGTCTCGGCGGTGCGCGCCGTGATCGTCACGGCGACGCCCTCCCGGGCCAGCGCCAGGGCGCAGCCCCTGCCCAGGCCCTTGCTCGCCGCGCAGACGAGCGCCCGGCGCCCGCTCAAGCCGAGATCCATGTGAGGCCTCCCCGAACCGGCCCCCGTCGCGGGGGCCCCGGCCCCATCCTAGCGCATCGTCCCGGGTCCGGTCTTCGGGACGCGGCGCGCGCCGCCGGTCCCCGAGATCCGCCCCGCGCTCAGGCGCAGGCCCTGTCGCCGGCGCGCTCGGCCTCCTGGCGGGCGAGGCTCAGGACGCGGCGGCGCGCCTGACCGTCGCCGATGGCCAGCCAGTGGCGCACCAGGGCCAGGAGTTCGCCGGCCTCCCCGTCCGACGGCTCGCCCGGGGCGATCTCGGCCGCGGGCGCCTCCTGGAAGAACCGCTCGACCGGCACGTCCAGCTCCCGGGCGAGCCGCTGGAGCAGGGCGTCCCGGGGTCCGGCGGAGCGCCGCCGTACGGCTCCGCCGGGCAGCCGCTGAGCCGGGGGCACGATCGTGAGCAGAGTCATACCCGGAAACGGCGCTGGCCCCGGAGGGTTCTGGGCCCCACCCGGCAGGGTGAAGGGAACCTTAACGGAGCCGGCCGGCCTCACCCCGTGCGCGGGTCGCGGGTGCCCTGCGATTCGGGGAACTCCTCTCCCTCCGGCGCGACCCACCGGGCCCACAGCAGGGCCATCGCCCCCGTGAGGAGCGGAAGTGCCGTGCTGAGGACGATGCTGAGCGTCACGGCGATCCTGCCGGCAGACGTCGAAGCGACGCGGGCCGCGACCCTTGTCCGGTCACGCGTATGCACGGGATTAAGCCGATCGGTCGCATTTGCGGACGCCGCCGCGCAGGCTGCGGACAACCTGCGCCGGCCGGTCCGTCCGCCGCGCCGGGACGGCCATATTCATCGGGCTGTTACACGGCCCGCCTACGGGCGGCCGTCAAGGCGCGTGCGGAGGAGGAGCCGGATGCCGGCGCATTACTGCATCGATCCCCTCGACCCGCATCAAGAGGCGCAGGTGCTCGTCACCTACAGCGACGGCCGGCCGCTCCCGGTGGTCACCTCCGTCCGCGACCGGCAGGGCCATGACCTGTTGCCGGACCTGTCCGATGCCTGCGTCCGGATCCTGCAGCTCGAGATCGCGGTCTATTTCGGCCACGGCGATCCCTTCGCCTGGGCTCTGCACGCGGTCGACGTCATGGCCGCTCCGGCGCTCGCGTAGGGCGCGTCCCGAACCGCGGCCCTGACCGCTCAGGCCTGGGCCGCGTCCTGGGTGAGGGCGCCGAATTCGCTGACCATGCATTCGTGCATGCGGCGCAGCCAGGACCGCGCCTCGGCGGCCTGGGTCTCCGCCCGCTCGGCCCGCTCACCCGCCGCGCGGGCCTGCGCCTCGGCCCGCTCCGCCCGTGCCACCGCCTCGCGCAGCATGGCCTCGGCGTGCAGGGCCCGATCCGTGGCGGCGCGCGCGACCGTCTCCGCCTCGCGGACGGAGCGTTGCGCCTCCCGCACCGAATCCTGAGCGCTCTTCTGCAGGGTGCGCACCCGGGTCGCGACGCCGCGCACGGCGGCCAGGGAGGCCGACCAGTCGTCGCCCTCCGGGGCGGCGGCCGGGGCGGGACCGGAGAACAGCGCCACGACCCGGTCGACCGGGTCGCCCCGGCCGTCGCGCGACGCGGCGGCTCCGCCGGAGCGGTGCCCCGGCGACGCGAGCGCGGCGCTGGCGGAGCCGCTCACGCCGCGGCCTGCTCGGTCAGATCGGAGAACTCGGCCAGGATCGCCTCCTGGACGCGTCCGAGCCACTCCTCGGCATGCCGCGCCCGCTCCTCGGCGGCGCGGGCGCGCGCCTCGGCGGCCTTGGCCCGCTCCTCGGACGCGATGACCTGCGCCTCGGCGCGCACCTGGGCCTCGCGCGCCTGCATCTCCGCGATGCGGGCGCGCTCGTTGGAACTGCTGATGTCCTCCCGGACCCGCTCCAGCACGTGCTCGATGCGCGCCTCCCGTTCCCGGGCCTGCGCCTCGATCACGCGCGCCTGGCGGGCCGCGGCCTGGACCCGGTGGATCAGCCCGTCCCAATCCTGCGGCGGCGCGTGCGGCGCCGGGACCTCGGCCGGCTCGTCCATCGACGACACGACCCGGAGGACGCTGCCGAGATTGGCTTCGAGCACGGCGCCGGGCTCCTGCCTGGTCCTGTCCGCGGGCCGGAACCGCGGGTCGTTCAGAAGCCTCTGCAGCTCGCTCACGGAACATCCACTCCCTGCCAGCCGGAACCTGGTATGACTAAATCGTTAAGACTGGTTAACGAAGCCTTAAAATCGGGTCGGCCCAGCGGGAATGTTGGCGTGGCGTCGGTCGTCCCGGCCGAAAGCGCGCGTCGTGCGCCGCGGACCGGGATCTCGCTGGATCATGCGCGCAGGATGTCCATCGGCGTCGGGCCGAGATCAGCGCCAGCGCTCCTTCGTGCAGGCCAGGACGTACACGGTGCGCATGCAGCGCTCCTGGTCGGCCTGCGAATGCGCGCTGCCCATGCAGGCATCCATGCCCGAAGTGAGCAGCAGACGATCGATGTCCTTCTTGGACTCGCAGGTGAAGATCGGCTGAAAACCCTCGAACTGGCTGACCTGCCAGAAGATGGCCACGACCAGCATCAGGCAGAAGGCGCAGACCAGCAGCCGGCTGTCGTAGAACCAGTGCCTGCGCTCGGCGATCATGGCGGCCATGCGAACCTTCGCGTGCCGTTCGCGGAACCCGCGTCAGGCTCGCCGAACCTGAAACCACTGCGCCGCGGCCGTCATGCGGGCGGTGGGCGCGACAGGGCTCGAACCGGCCGGCCCCTACCATGTCGCCTCCACTCCCGCAACGAAACGCGCGGACAGCGTCGGGCTTCGGCCGGGGCCCGAAGGCGGGAATGCCGTGAGGGTCCGCATCGGCTCGCAGGTCCGGGTGCGATGAACCCGGGAGGGCCGCACGGGTCGGGGCCTCCGCCCCGCCCATCGCCGCGATCGAGCCTCGGCGGTGCCCGGTCTGGCGGTGCCGGTCGCGGCCCCATCCGCGGGCGCCCCGCGACCGCAGCGAGATACCGGCCGCCGCGGACCGAGCGCCGCGATCAGGCGGGTCCGATTCCTCCACATGAAACGACGCCGTTCATCCGGCAGTAAGCACGGGACGAACGATTCCGAGGCTTTCCGCCCCCGTGCAACCGCAGAGCAAGAGGCGCCAACATGTAATGCCGACAGCTTTTTCAGGGACGCTCATGATGGCCGAGAAACGTATAGCCGGTCGGACGGAATGCTTCAGCGCCGGCCATATCGTGGTCGACGATACGGACAAGCGGGTGCGGTGCCTGGTCTGGAACATGTCGGACACGGGCGCGCTGCTCGAAGCCGGCGAGGCAGACGCGGTCCCGGAGGCGTTCACCCTCCTGACCGCGATCGACCAGACCTCGCGGCGCTGCATGGTCGTCAGGCGCACCGGCGCCCGGTTCGGCGTCGTCTTCGCGGAAAGCTGAGCACCGGAGCATCGACAGACGGGCGCGCGCATCGGCCGGTGACCGCACGTGGAAACCGAACCGAGCCGCGGCTCGGACCGTTGATGGCGATGCCCGACCTGACGATCCCGCTGATCTCGGCCGCCGTGTTCATCGCCGTGGGCTGGCTGATCGTCCATGCCGGGCGGGACTATGCCGACGCGATCCGGCACACCCTATCGATCTTCGCCCTGGTCTTCGGTCTGCTGGTCATGATCGGCGTGACGGCCAAACTGCGCGGGCTGCTCGCCGTCGGACGGATGACGCACCGGGTCGAAGCCCGGTCGCAGGTCGATCCGCCAGTCCTGCGCCGGCGGACGGGTCTCGACCCGGCGGTCTGCCAGCACGGCATCCAGCCGGCCGATCGGACCTGTTCCAGGTTCGCCGAACCTGGGATCACTACTGGGAAACCGTTTGAATCCCCGAAGTAGTGGTGGAGACGACAGGGATCGAACCTGTGACCTTTCCCATGTCAAGGGAATGCACTACCGCTGTGCTACGTCTCCGTTCCGACCTGCCCAGGTTCATCGAGCCTGAGACCGCCGAAATAGTTTAACCGGATCAGCGACTTCTTGGGAGGAACCGCTACCGTGTCAAGGTAGTGCTCTCCCCCTGAGCTGCGCGCCCGGGCCGGAGCCGCGCGGCTCCGGTGGGCGGGGCCTATAGCGGCTGGCCGGCGGGGGCGCAAGCGGAACCTGTGTCCTGACCGGCGCCGGACGCTCGCCATCGGCCGTCTGCCGGCCCGAGGTGCACGGGGGCCGTAAAATGCGCTATGGGCCTGCCCCCCGGCATCCGGCCGCGCCGCGATGCGCCGGCCCGCCGCCTCAAGCTTCGAGACATGCGCTGCTTCATCGACCACGATCAGGGTGATTCGACCCGCGGCCGGATCGCGGCGGACCGTCGCGGCGGCCCTGTCCGGGTCCCGGCCTCCGCCGACCGGCGACGGGTCTCCGCCGCGCGCCCCGGACCGGTCGGGGCGAGGATCGGGGTCGATGCGCCCCCGCGGGACCGCGTGCGGGCCGCGGCCGACGCGAGCGGGCTCTGATGGTGTCCTCGGCCGGGCCGAAGGGCCCCGAATCCCGCCTCCCGCCGGCGCAGGTCGCCGGGCCCTGGCGCAGACCGCGCGCCTTGTCGATCCGGACGGCCCCGGACGGGCTGCGCGTCGCGCTCCCGGGCCTCGCGGGCCGCTGGGTCGAGGTCGTCCTGTCCAACGATCCGGCGGAGGGCCGGGACACCGTGCCGGACATCAGCCTCGTCGGGTCCGATGGCCGGCCGGGATCGCCGCTGCCCCAGGAGGCGCGGGGCGGGGGCGCCTGCGCGTGGATCGGCCGCCTGCCCGAGGACGCGGCCGAACTCCGCGTCGCCGACCCGTCGGGACGGGTGCCGGCCCACCTGAGGCGGATCGCGGTGCGCCGCCTCGCCCGGCCGATCCTGGCCCTGCGCGGCCTCCTGCGCGAGCCCGGATTGACCGTCCAGGCGATCACCTGGCGCGTCCTCGGCAAGAAGGTCCGGGCCCGGGGTTTTCTCGGCCGGGCGCTGCGCCACCGGCGGGTGACCGGCTACGAGGCCTGGCTCGGCACCCACGCCCTGCGCCGGGTGGAGCGGGACGGGATCGCCGCCGAGATCGCCGCCTGGGCGGACCCGCCCCTGATCTCCGTGCTGATGCCGGTGCACGATCCCGATCCGAAGGTGCTCCGGGCCGCCCTCGCCTCGCTGCGCGGGCAGCTCTATCCCCACTGGGAGCTCTGCGTCGTCGACGATGCCTCCACCCGCCCGGCGATCCCGCGGATCCTGGCCCGCGCGGCCGAGGTCGACCCGCGCATCCGCGTCCACACCCGGTCGGAGAACGGGCACATCGCCCGGGCGACCAACGACGCGCTGGGGCTGGCGAGGGGCGCGGTCTGCGCCTTCATGGACCACGACGACGCCCTCACCGAGGACGCCCTCTACGAGGTCGCCCGGGCGCTCCGCCGCGATCCGGATCTCGTGCTGATCTACAGCGACGAGGACAAGATCGACGGGCGCGGCCGCCGGTTCGACCCGCATTTCAAGCCCGCCTTCGACCGGGAACTGCTCTACGCGCAGAACTACATCAACCACCTCTCGGTGGTGCGGACCGAGGCCCTGCGGGCGGTCGGCGGCCTGCGCCCCGGCTTCGAGGGCAGCCAGGACCACGACCTGCTCCTGCGGTTGACCAGCGGCCTCGACCCCGCCCGCATCCGCCACATCCCGCGGGTGCTCTACCATTGGCGCGCCGCGCAGGGCTCCGGGACCTTCT
>CAXTCV010000100.1:0-12753 GCA_964242725.1 uncultured Methylobacterium sp. | reverse complement strand
TCGATCCGCTTCATCGGCCAGGCGATCGAGACCGAGGCGCGCCGCCAGATCGCGATCCTCGAAGATGGCGGCTCGATCGACCAGGAGACCCGCCTGTTCGACCCGGGCAAGGGCGAGACGCGCTCGATGCGCTCCAAGGAGGAGGCGCACGATTACCGCTACTTCCCCGATCCGGACCTGCTGCCCCTCGAGTTCGACCAGGCCTATGTCGACGCCCTGGCCGCCGGCCTGCCGGAACTGCCGGACGCCAAGAGGGCCCGGTTCGTGTCGGATTACGGCCTCTCGCCCTACGATGCCGGCGTGCTCGTGGCCGAGCGGGCCTCGGCGGACTATTACGAGGCCGTCGCCCAGGGCCGGGACGGCAAGGCGGCGGCCAACTGGGTGATCAACGAGCTGTTCGGCCGCCTCAACAAGGAAGGGCTGTCCATCGAGGCGAGTCCGGTCTCCGCGAGCCAGCTCGGGGCGATCGTCGACCTGATCGGCGAGGGGGTGATCTCGGGCAAGATCGCCAAGGACCTGTTCGAGATCGTCTGGACCGAGGGCGGCGACCCCCGCGCCCTGGTCGAGAGCCGCGGCATGAAGCAGGTGACCGACACCGGCGCCATCGAGGCGGCCATCGACCAGATCATCGCGGCCAACCCCGACAAGGTCGCCCAGGCCAAGGAGAAGCCGACCCTGCTCGGCTGGTTCGTCGGCCAGACCATGAAGGCCACGGGCGGCAAGGCGAATCCGGCGGCGGTGAATGCACTGCTCAAGGACAAGCTCGGGATCGCCTGAGCGGCCGGCGCTTCTTCGGTGCTTCGTCAGGGGCATGGACGGCCGATCCGCCCGGACCCGGTCATCGGCTGGCGCCCCTTGCATGGGGCACGACGATATCCCGCCGCGGCGGTGCCGGGCAGGTGGTCGGACGATCCAAGTGCTGGCGGTGACACCGCGGCGGAACGGCTCGAATTGGGGCTTTCGCATATTCGAAGGCGTGCCGTATCGGCCGCTTCTGCGCCCCTGGAGCCGCTTCCGTCCGGCTGCTCGTGCGTGCCGCTGGGTCCCGGGCCGAACCGATCCCGGATCCGTCTAAGCAGCGTTCCGCTGAGGTGGAGTCATGCCTGTCTCCTCCAGCTTAATCCGACCGTCACCGTCGCGAAACCTGATATGACCACGGTTTCCGGCCGGTCCGTGCCTGCGTTTGCGAAGCACATCCGAAGACTGCGCCCGCCTCGTCGACAGGTCAACACAGAATTTTCCGCGGGAATTCTTTTTGCGCCGGCGCGAGGGCCGTTCCGCAATGCACCATCTGGCCGTTCAATGACTTGGACTGAGTCCGCGGCGCTGCCGAAACTTCAGCAGCGCCCGATTGATTTGCAGCCGCCCATATCGTTCCCGACCTGACCCCGGATGCACCGTCCCGGCCGCATCCGCGTCGCCGCGCAGCGCGACGCTGTCGGTTTTTTCGCGGTTCTTGCCGGCCGGGGGGCTCGGGTGGACGGGGCCATCGCGACGACGGTGACGCGGCCCTGTGGCTTGTGCAGCATCCGATCGTCGTTGCTCACGCGCCTGACACGCCGGGTCGGCCGCAAGGGGCGGGGACGGGCGACCGATTCGAGACGTGAGAAAGCAAGAGTACGGGCAACGGAGGCGTCATCAACGCCGTTCGGCCTCGATCATGGGTGAGGCGGCCGAACGGGTCAGTGCGGAGACGCGCTCGCGCAAGTCCATGAACCAGTTCGGCGCCGGCGCGCGGCCGCCATTGACCACCACGGTCGCGGTCATGCCGGCGATCAGCGGAACATCGGGCGGGACACGATCGATGCGGATGCGGACCGGGACACGCTGTGCCAGCCGCACCCAGGTATAGACCGGATTGACGTCCGGCAGGCCCTGTGTGCTGGCGGCGGCGTTCGCCGTCGAGATGCCCAGCGTGATGCTCTCCACCGTCCCGGCCAGATGCGGGTCGAAGCCCATCAGCTTGACCTCGACCGGGTCGCCCACGTGGATGTTGGGCATCTTGGTTTCCTCGAAATAGCCGTCGATCCAGAACGAATCGGTGTCGACCACGCTGATGTTCGAGGTTCCGGTGCGGGCGTAGTCGCCGACCCGCATCAGCAGGTTCGTGACGCGGCCGTTGACGGTGGATTTGACCTGCGTGCGCTCGAGGTTGATCTTGGCCTGCCGTAGCTGCGCCTGCGCGCTTTCCAGGGCTGCCGCGGCGATCTTGGCCGTACCGGCATATTGCTGCTTCTCTTCGATGGAGGTCGAGACCGTGGTCAGCGCCTGCCGTCTGGCGGATTGCGCGTTCTTGACCTGGAGATCGGCCTCGCGATTCTGCACCTCGGCCTCGGCCGAGGTGACCGAGACCTCGAAATCGACCGGATCGATCACGTAGAGCACGTCGCCCTTATGGACGGTCTGGTTGTCCTGGACCCGGACCTCGACGATCTGGCCGGCGACCTGCGGGGCGATGTTGGCGACCTGCACCCGCACGGTCCCGTCCCGCGTCCAGGGCGCGGCGACATAGAAGTCCCAGACATAGGCCGCCGCCGCGAAGGCGACGAGCAGGATGAGGGCGGTCGCGGCCAGGCGAAAGACCTTGGCGGCCCGGCCCCGGCGCCGAACGACCGGCATGAGATCGGCGTGATCCGTGGTCCCCGCGCGTCGCGCGGGCTTGGGATCGTCCTCGTCGGCTGTGGTTGCGGGCATTCAGATCAACGCGATGAGGAGAGCGAGGACGCAGACATAGATGCCGGCCTCTGCGAGGGGCGGATTGGCCACGTAGCGGCTGAAGCGGATGCGGGCGAAGAACCAGCGCAGCAGAAGGAGGATGACGAACGCGGCCAGGGCATAGGCGACGAAGGAGGAGATCAGGACCCCGCCGATGTGAATGTCCTCGTACATGGCCGTGCCGGAAATCCCACCTGCGGAAGACGTTAGAACGGAGCGATGTCGAGACGGTGGAGGAACGTCCGGTGCCGGGCGACGGTTCGCGCCGCGCTCACGAGGTCGCTGGCGGCGCGAGCCGTCGTGAGACGGACGTTTCGATCCTGCGGGGATGCGGCGCGGATCAGCGCGTCGGCCGCTGATTCGAGGGCGCGATCGTCCCCCGCCGCCAAGCCGGACCGGGCCCGCAGGATCGCGTCGCGTAATGCCGTCGCCGGCCACAGCCGGCGCATCTCGGCATGGGCGCGGGCGGCGGCCGATTCCAGCCGGGCCAGCGCGAAGGCGTGCGAGAGACTGGCCCGCCGCACCGCGCCGCTCCCGGAGCTGTAGCCGGCGAATTGGAACAGCCGGTCCGCATTCAGACTGGTGCGCGTGGTCGCGTCCCCACCCTCGCCGACGAGGGCGTCCGCCAGGGCCCGGCGTGCTGAATCGAGGGCGAAGATCCGCTGCTGCGCCGGCGTGACCGGGATCAGGATGCGCACGAGGATCGACAGGACGACCGCCGCGACGACGACCAGGAACCCGTTCAGCAGGAAGGTCTGGGCGTCGTAGGTCTGGGGGTTCGACGGGCCGAGCAGAACCGGGAAGAACACGATCAGGATGAAGCCGATGCCGAAGGTCTTGGGGTTCAGCGATAGAAAGCAGCCGAGGAAGATCACCGGCGCCATCACCATGGCGAGCATCGGGAAACCCTGGACGCCGTTGAGGAACACGAACCGGGCGATTCCCGCGAAGGTCGCGGCGAGGCACATCCCGACGACCACGCCGTTGGCGAATTTCCTGGGATCCGGTGTCGTCGACGACAGGGCGGCGGTGGCGGCGACCTGAACGAGGGCGAACGAGGCCTGGGGGAGGCCGAGCGCGACGAAGCCTGCGGCCGTCGCCGCGAAGCCCAGGGCGACCCGAAGGGCGCCGCGCAGGGCCACGGGGAAATCCCGGTGCGTCGGCAGCGTGGCGTCGCGCAACGGTCGGTGGCCGTCGGCGACGGCTCCGATCCCATCCTGGGCGAAGGTCGCCGCGCAGACGAAATCGAGGGCGCGCTGGAGCACCACCACTTCATCGAGGGGCCGTCGCCCGTCGCGTATCGCGTCATCGACGAGGTCGCGCAGGCGCTCGTCGTCGCGGTCGAGGGCCTCCGCATCGGGCGCATCGGCCACCCGGCGGCAGATCGCCATGGCTTCAGCGACGGCGGGGCTCGGGTTACGCAGGCAGGCGGCTGCCGCCGCCACGGTCCGGATCGACGCCGCCATCACGTAGAGCGCGGCGAGGCAGCTGCGCGCCCCTGCGGCCCGGAAGGGGCCGTCGTCGAGCTCCCCCGCGATCGCGCTGGCATCGGCCCGCATGGGCGCGACCGTCCGGATCAGCGCTGCGGTGCGCGGCGCGCCGAGATCGCCCGCGGCCAGGGTCTCCCGGGCATAGGCCCGCGTCCCGTCCCAGGCCTCGCGCAGGCGCGGCAGCAGCGCCCGCCACGTGCTGGGAGAGGCCAGAGCGTCGTTGATGAAGGTGATCGACACGATCCCGAGGACGATGACGGCGACGCGGGAAACGGCGGCGTCGAAAGAGCCCTGCGGATCGTCGATCTGTCCGAGGGCAATGATCGCCACGGTGTAGCCCGACAGCATCGCCCCGTAGGCGCGGGTATCCTGAAGGTACTGCGCCACGAACACGCACAGGCCGAGCCAGACCGTGAAGCTCACGAGCAGCAGGACCCGATCCTGCCCGAACAGTGCCACGAAGACGATCGACACGACGGCACCGATCGACGTGCCGAGGAGCCGGTACACGGCCTTGGAGATCGCCTGTCCGCGCTTCGGCTGCGCGAGGATCGCCACGCAGGTCGCCGCCGACGAGGCGCTGTCCAGCTGAAGCCAGAAGGCGGTGCCGAGCGCCACCATCATGGCGATCCAGATGCGCAGGCCGAAGGCCCAGGCCGCCGGCTTGGGCACCCAGGCGTCGAGAATCGCGATCAGGCGGTCGGAGACGGAGCCGGTCGCCCGGTCCGCACCGGCTGCGGCCTCAGCCATGACGGCCCCGGCCGCGCCCGATGCATGCCTTCCGCCGGGGCGGCGAGCGGTCCGTCATGGTGCGTGTCCCCGGTAAACCCTGTTCCGGCGATAGGAACACGCGAGAAGCGCGACGGTTCGCGACCGCCTCAAGCCTTGTCGCCGCCCTTCAGGCGCTTGTTGCACTTGCTCCAGTACTGCGGCCATTTCGGCCCCTGAGCGGTCTTCTGCACGTCGGTCAGCGCGCGCCACTCGGCACCGCAGGTCTTCTGCCGGGTGCGCGCGGCGGCCTGACCGGGGCTCGGTTCCTTCGCGGCGGGGGCGCTTGGCGTGGCGGCAGGCGCCCCGGCGGCGGCCGGTGCCTTCGCGGGCGCGTCTTTGGCCATCACGGGCTGCATGGCGAGCAGCGGCACGGCGACAGCCGCGATCCTCACGAGCCGTTCCATCATCGTCGAGTCCCCCGACGCGCCGCCTCGGCGCCCCGGGGCGCAGTTTCGCCGGTGTCCCGCCGGCCCGGCAAGGGCATGCCGCACGCTGCCAACAGGCGCGGCGATCGATCTCGCAATCGTGAAAGAGGCGGCGGCGTTGCCCTTGAGCGCGGCCGGGAAATCGTCTTCACTGCCGGCATTGTCCGGACCCGGCCCAGGAGCGCCGCGCCGCCGATGGTTCGGTCGAGGAGCAGATTGAGCATGGCAGCGGTGTCGGGGCGTCCGATCGACGTCCATACCTGGAGTACGCCGAACGGCTGGAAGATTCCGATCATGCTGGAGGAGTGCGGGCTCCCCTACCGGATTGTCCCGGTGAACATCGCCAAGAACGAGCAGTTCGCCCCCGACTTCCTGGCGATCTCGCCCAACAACAAGATCCCCGCCATCGTCGATCCGGACGGGCCGGACGGCAGGCCGATCTCGGTGTTCGAGTCGGGCGCGATCCTCCAATATCTCGGTCGCAAGACCGGTCGATTCTACCCGTCCGACGAGCGCGCCCGTGTCGCCGTGGACGAATGGCTGTTCTGGCAGGTGGCGGGCTTCGGGCCGATGCTGGGCCAGACCCACCATTTCAAGATCTACGCGCCGGAGAAGGTCCCCTACGCGATCGAGCGGTTCACCGCCGAGGCCAAGCGTCTCTACGGGGTCCTGGAGCGCCGCCTCGACGGCCGGGCCTATCTCGCCGACGAATACTCCATCGCCGACATCGCGACGCTCACCTGGGCGAAGCTCAACTTCAAGCAGGGCGTCGAGATCGGCGCGCTGCCGAACGTGGCCCGCTGGCTGGAGGCCGTGCTGGCGAGGCCGGCGGTCCAGCGCGGCCTCGCGGCGATCTGACGAGCGGTCAGTTCTTGTTGGCGGCCTGCTGGTTCACATCCGGCACCCGCGTCCAGGTCTGGGAGCCGCACAGGATCCGCAGCATGCAGCCGGATACGCTGAGTTCGGCCGCGCTCTCGCGCTCGAGGCTGACCGTGTAGATCTTGCCCTCCTCGACGTTGTAGAGTTCGCCGGTGAACTTCTCGTCGTCGGGCTTCAGGCCGTCGATCAGTTGCAGGCCGATCACCGGGCGGCTGCGCTTCTTCGGATCCGGGTTCTTCAGATCGGTGCGGGGGGCGCCGGCCTCGGTGGTCGGCGTCTTCAGCCAGACCACCTTCCCGCAGACGAGCGTCTGGCCCGGCCCGCACCGGTCGATCCGGATCTTGGCGCGGCCGTCCCCGGTCAGCCAGGTGCCGGAGGGGTCCTTGGCGGTGTCGGCGGCGGCGGCGGAGAGGCCGGCGAGGAGCAGGGCGGCACTGAAGGCGAGGCGCATGGTTCGTCTCCGGAGAAGGGGCGTCGTGGACGCCCGGGGGATGGACGAAGTCGATGGCGGCGACAGAGCCGTCGCATTCAGGCGATTTTTCGGCGGTGTTGCGGCGGAGCCACGGCCACGCTTGCCGCAGGGTCTCGCCCAGCGCCGCTTGAGGCCCCGTAGTCCGACCGCTATAAGCCCGGCGCCGAAGCGAAATTTTCGCTCCCGAGGCGCGTCCGGGACCCCGGCACGCCATACGCCTTTTCCACAGACAGACCGGACGCACCATGGCCACCGAGCGCACCTTCTCGATCCTGAAGCCCGACGCCACGCGGCGGAACCTGACCGGCGCGGTCAACGCGGTGATCGAGGAGGCGGGCCTGCGCATCGTCGGCCAGCGCCGCATCCACCTGAGCCAAGCCCAGGCCGAGACGTTCTACGAAGTGCACAAGGAGCGCCCGTTCTTCGGCGAGCTGGTCAGCTTCATGACCTCCGGCCCGGTGGTGGTCCAGGTCCTGGAAGGCGAGAACGCGGTGGCGAAGTACCGGGAGGTCATGGGCGCCACGAACCCGGCCCAGGCCGCGGACGGCACGATCCGCAAGAAGTTCGCGGAGTCGGTCGGCGAGAACACCGTCCATGGCTCGGACAGCGCCGAGAACGCCAAGATCGAGATCGCGCAGTTCTTCCAGGATTCCGACATCGTCGGGTGATCCCGGGGGCGGTGGCGGGGCGGGCACACCGCCCGGCCATCGTCCGGCGCCGTGTCCGGCTACGGGGTAAATGCCGCCGGGTGTGTCCGGCCGGCCATTGACGGGGCGGAGCCCGGAAGCGTCCAACGGCTGACTTCAGATACCTCAGCCCCTGGACCCCCACGACCATGACGCTTCGCCGCCTGCCCCTCCTGATCGCGACCGGTCTCGTCGCGCTCGGCGCGACCGCCGCCCTCGCGGGCGGATCCTCGGCCCCGTTCCAGCAATACGAGCCGGATCCGGCGCTCAGGACCGCCACCAAGGCCAGCCTCGAAGGCCGCGTGCGCCATGCCTGCACCATCGTCCAGGCTCGCCTGACCAGCGCCACCGAGGCGTCGCTGGAGCGCCCCTGCGGCTGCTACGCCCGGCAGACCCTGCGCAGCCTCGACGAATCCGAGATCGAGGCCTATCGGGCCACCGGCTACTTCAACGATTCCGCCCGCGCCAAGGCGCTGTCGGCGCTGGACAGCTGCAAGCTGCAGCGGCCGATCTGAGACGGCCCCGGGGTGCCGCCCCGGTCCCCATCGGAGGGACCTCTCCCTTCGGGATCCCGCTACAGGCTGAGGAGCGCTCCGTCAGGAGCCTGGGCGGCGAGGATGACGCGGTCGCCTTCGAGCCGCGCCTGGCCGCCAGCGACCAGAGCCAGCACCGACGGGTAGAGCCGGCGCTCCTGCACGATCACCCGGTCGGCCAAGCTGTCCGGGTCGTCATCCTGGCGGACCGGGATCGCCGCCTGAGCGAGGATCGGACCGGCATCCAGTTCCGGCACGACGAAATGGACCGTGCAGCCGTGCAGGCGCACCCCGGCGTCGAGGGCCTGCCTGTGCGTGTGCGTGCCCTTGAACAGGGGCAGCAGGGACGGATGGATGTTGAGCATCCGCCCCGCCCAGCCGGCCACGAAGCCCGACGTCAGGATCCGCATGAAGCCCGCCAGGCAGACGAGGTCGATCGCGGCGGCCCGGAGTTCGGCGTCGAGGGCGGCGTCGAAGGCGGCGCGGTCCGGGTAGGCTCTGTGGTCGATGGCCCGTGCCGGGATGCCGGCCTCCGCCGCCCGGGCGAGGCCTGCGGCCTCAGGGCGGTTCGACAGGACCAGCACGATCTCGGCCGGGAAGGCCGGATTCCGGGCCGCCTCGATCAGCGCCACCATGTTCGAGCCCCGGCCCGAAATCAGGATCGCGACCCGTCTCCTGCCGCCGCCCGCCATCAGAGCGCGAGACGTCCGCGGAAGGTCACGGGTTCGGACCCGCGCGGCGTGATCCGTCCGAGGCGTACCGGCGTCTCACCGGCCCGCGTCAACGCCTCGTCGACATCGTCCACCGCGTCGGCGGCGGCGATCACGACCATGCCGATCCCGCAATTGAAGGTGCGCAGCATTTCCGGCTCGGCGACGCCGCCCTCCCGGGCAAGCCAGCCGAAGACCGGCGGCGGGGTCACCGCGTCGAGGTCGATGGCGATCCCGACATCGTCCGGCAGGACCCGGGGCAGATTGTCGGGGAATCCGCCGCCGGTGATGTGGGCGAGCGCCCGGATGCCGTCCGTGGCGCCCAGCGCCGCGAGCAGGGGCTTCACGTAGATCCGCGTCGGCACCAGCAGCGCCTCGCCGAGGCTCTGCTCCGGCGCGAAGGGCGCGGGCGCGTCCCAGCCGAGCCCGGTCTTGGCGACGATCCGGCGGACCAGGGAGAAGCCGTTGGAATGCACCCCCGAGGACGGCAGGCCGAGCACCACGTCGCCAGGCTGGATGCCCGGCCGCGGCAGCAGGGTGCCGCGCTCGGCCGCCCCCACTGCGAATCCGGCGAGGTCGTAATCCGAGCCGTCGTAAAGGCCCGGCATCTCCGCGGTCTCGCCGCCGATCAGCGCGCAGCCGGCCTGGCGGCAACCCTCGGCGATGCCGCGCACGATGTCGGCGCCGACTCCCGGCACCAGCTTGCCGGTGGCGTAATAGTCGAGGAAGAAGAGCGGCTCGGCACCCTGAACGATGATGTCGTTCACGCACATCGCCACGAGGTCGATGCCGATCGTGGCGTGGCACCCGGTCTCGATGGCGATCTTGACCTTGGTGCCGACGCCGTCGTTGGCCGCCACCAGGATCGGATCGCGAAAGCCCGCGGCCTTGAGGTCGAACAGGCCGCCGAAACCGCCGATCTCGGCATCGGCGCCGGGGCGCCGGGTCGAGCGCACCAGCGGCTTGATCGTCTCGACCATGGCGTTGCCGGCGTCGATGTCGACACCCGCCGCCGCGTAGGTCAGCCCCGTCATCGGCTCTGCGCCGTCCTTGGCCGTCATGCCCGCGCCACCTCGGTGATTGCTGGGCTCGCTCTAGCGGCTAACCGCGCGTTGCGCGAGTCGGCGCCGGTCGGACGTGCCGGGGCGGACCGCCCCTTGACCTGCACGGGTCCGGGGTGATCCTGCACCGGCATGCCTGAGAATGCTCCACCGCGGCAGCTCGCCTTCGACCTGCCGCTCGATCCCCGTTACGGACGCGAGGACTTCCTCGTGGGGCCGGCCAACGAGGCCGCCTACGCGCTGATCGAGGCGTGGCCGGACTGGCCCGACCGCGTGCTTGTGCTCACCGGCCCCTCGGGGAGCGGGAAGAGCCATCTGGCGGCGATCTGGGCGGAGCGCGCCCATGCCTGGACCCTCCCGGCCGCCGACGTGGACGCGGACGCGGTCCAGCATCTCGTGTCGAACGGGGCGCTGGTGATCGAGGATATCGACCGGGCGCGGAGCCGGGACGAGGCGGCCCTGTTCCACCTCCTGAACCGGGCGCGCGAACGCGGCTGCCCCGTGCTGCTGACCAGCGCCACCGGGATCGACGCCCTCGGCCTCGCGACGCCCGACCTGCGCTCGCGCCTGCGCCTCGCGCCCCGGATCGCCATCGCGGAGCCGGACGACGCCCTGCTGCGCGCCGTGCTGGTGAAGTTGTTCGTCGACCGCCAGCTCGTGGTCGATCTGGGCGTGATCGATTCGCTGGCTCTGCGGATCGACCGCTCCCTCGGCCGGGCCCGGGACGTCGTCGCCGAGCTCGACCGCGACGCCCTCGGGCGCCATCGCCGGATCAGCCGGCCGCTCGCCCTCGCCGTGCTGCGGCGCATGGGCTTGGAGGACGAGGCGGAACCGGGCGGTTGAGGCGGAAACCTGTGCCCGTCATGAAATCGTCGTGATGGTCGCCGGTGTACGATGTAGAACGCCGCCGCAGCGCGATGGTACGACGAGGGACAGGGATCGGGGATGGATTCGACGCAGAAGCCCGTGGACCGCGAAGCCGCCGACGAGGCCGCGGAGCCCCGTCGGCGTCCGGCGGCCAATCCGACGCCGCGGCGCGCTCCGGTCGCCCGGCGCGCGCCGGCGGGCTCCGCGCAGACCGCGACCGCTCCGGCGGCGACCGGCGCCGCGCAGGACACGAACGATGAATGGCCGGCCGTCGCGCAGCCGGAATCGCCCGAGGAACCCACCGCCGACGTGGCGCGGGAGACGGTGCTGGAAGCCGGGCGCGCCCTGCGGCACACGCCCGAGCGGTACGTGAACCGCGAATTGTCGTGGCTGCAGTTCAATCGGCGCGTGCTTGAGGAGGCGTCGAACCCCAATCACCCCCTGCTGGAGCGCCTGCGCTTCCTGTCGATCTCGGCCAACAACCTCGACGAGTTCTTCATGGTCCGGGTGGCCGGGCTGATCGATCAGGTGCGCGCCGGCCTCACGGTCCCGTCCCAGGACGGCCTGTCGCCCACCGAGCAATTGGTGCGGATCGGCGCGGAAGTCTCCCGCCTTGCCGCGGACCAGCAGGCGCGCTGGCGTGAGCTGCGCGAGGAGCTGCACACCGCCGATATCGACATCGTCGAGCCGTCCTCCCTGTCGGCGGAGCAGGCGAGCTGGCTCGAGGAGTACTTCCTCAACCACGTCTTCCCGGTCCTCACGCCCCTGGCGATCGATCCGGCCCATCCGTTCCCGTTCATCCCGAACCTCGGGACCACCATCGCGCTCATGCTGGTGCGTCCCAAGGATGGCCGGGTCCTGCGCGCCCTGATCCGCCTGCCCGGCGTCATCGACCGGTTCGTGCGCCTGCCGGTGAGCGACAGTGAGACCGCCGCGCGGCTGATCCCGATCGAGCAGGTGATCGGGATGTTCACCGGCCGGCTGTTTCCCGGGTATCTGGTCCGGTCGAGCGGGGCCTTCCGGGTCGTGCGCGATTCCGATCTGGAGATCGAGGAGGAGGCGGAAGATCTCGTCCTTCACTTCGAGACGGCGCTCAAGCAGCGCCGCCGCGGCGTCGTGATCCGCCTCGAGGTCGAGGCGGGGATGTCGGAGGACCTGCGCAGCTTCGTCACGGACGAGCTAGAGATCGCCCAGGACGCGATCTTTCTGGTGGAGGGCATGCTCGCCCTCAACGAGCTGTCCCAGGTGGTCGGAATCGACCGGCCGGACCTGAAGTTCAAGCCCTACAATCCCCGGTTTCCGGAGCGCATCCGCGAGAGCGGCGGCGACGTGTTCGCGGCGATCCGGCAGAAGGACTTCATCGTCCACCACCCCTACGAATCCTTCGACTCGGTGGTGCAGTTCCTCGCCCAGGCGGCCCGGGACCCGAACGTGGTCGCGATCAAGCAGACGCTGTACCGGACCTCGTCGAACTCGCCGATCGTCGCGGCGCTGGCGGAGGCGGCCGAGCTCGGCAAGTCCGTGACCGCGCTGGTGGAGCTGAAGGCGCGCTTCGACGAGGAGGCGAATATCCGCTGGGCGCGCAACCTGGAGAAGGCCGGTGCGCAGGTCGTGTTCGGCTTCGTCGAACTGAAGACCCACGCCAAGCTGTCGCTGGTGGTGCGGCGGGAGGGCGACAAGCTGGTCACCTACTGCCATGTCGGCACCGGCAACTACCATCCGATCACCGCGCGGGTCTACACGGACCTGTCGTTCTTCACGGCGGACCCGGCCATCGCCCGCGACGTGTCGCGGATCTTCAACTTCATCACCGGCTATGCCGAGCCGGCCGAGCTGGAGCGGATGGCGGTCTCGCCGCTGACCCTGAAGAACCGGCTCCTGGAGCATATCGAGGCCGAGGTGGCGCACGCGAAGGCGGGCCGTCCGGCCGCGATCTGGATCAAGTGCAACTCCCTGGTCGACACGCAGATCATCGACGCGCTCTACGACGCGTCGGAGGCGGGCGTGCAGATCGACTGCGTGGTCCGCGGCATCTGCTGCCTGCGGCCCGGCATCCCGGGCCTGTCGGAGACGATCCGGGTGAAGTCGATCGTCGGGCGCTTCCTGGAGCACGGGCGGATCTACGCCTTCGGCAACGGCGTCGG
>CAXTCV010000099.1:0-12983 GCA_964242725.1 uncultured Methylobacterium sp. | reverse complement strand
GTGCGGACACCCTGCTCGGCCAGGATATCACGCACCTCGTGCCGGAAGGCCTGCGGCGGCGCCCGATCGATCTGGGGGATCCGCTCCGCGTGCGCTTCAATGGCCGGTGCGGGTCGCTGGCCGCACGAGGGCCGGGGTGCGATCGCGTTCCCTCCGCCGGGAAGCGTTCGTGCCAGCCGATCGGGCTGGATGGGCCGACCCCCCGACGCACTTGGCCCCCTGTCGGCGCGTAGCTCCCGCCGCGATCACGCCCATCGATAGCGCTGACGGCATCCCGACCTCCTCGGACAGCCCAACAGCGAATCAGATCCGCAGACTGCCCGGTACTCCCAACGATTCAACCCAGCCGGACACGGCTCTAACCCTACTCCTGGCCAGCGGTGGGTTTCCCATCCGTGGGGTTGAGGGCGGCTTCGGCCGCCTTCAGTCCGTCGCGGATGCGGGCCATCGTGGCGGCACGCGTATCGCCGACTTGGTTCAGCGCCTCCAGAAACGCGGTCCAGTCTGCACGCGCTGAAGCTGGGATCTCCCCATCCAGTTTCGCTCGCAGGCTCGCCACTCGCGCCTCCGGAGTTGCCGTCTGCGGTGCCGCTGTGTCGGCATCGTACACGCCCACCGCGCAAGTCTGGTCGTCAGCTTTTGTAAAGTATGTCGTCTTCGGCTCCTCGACCGTGCTGCCAGGTTTCGGGAACAGATAGCGGACGACGGAGATTTCGCCGGGCTTGGCTTCTGACATCATCGTTTTGATGAAGTAGTTTCCAGTTTTGTCGTGCAGGTCGCGCACATCATGGCCACGCAGAATCGGGTTAGGGTGCGCGTTCATCATCCCATCGGGGCCGACACAGAACACGTAAGTGTCGGCAGTCCGGAAGCCTTTTGTGCCCTTCGTAAAATCCTCGAAGGCCTTCGACCTGTCGGCTTTGATAGCTTGCGCGACGCGACCCAGCATCCATGAGGCAAAGCCGTTGGGGCTTGGATCATCACAGTTGATCGGCGCCTCAACGAACCCACCACAGGCGAAGGCAGGGCCACTCAAGCCAATGCCGCTGGCAAGCGCACTGGCGACGAGCAAAGACCGTAGCGTCATCAGCTGCTCCGCAAACTAATTTGAGAGTCGAACCTTCCGGTATCAAAATCTGTGATTACTGCAATCACAAGCATCAATATTGGGCATCACGCATTCGTTATACCGTCCACCCGCAGACCCTCACTGCATAGCTCGGGTGGCTCCACCACCCGCGCAGGGTCTCGCACGGCTTGATTGGTCGAGGTCGCCCGCCGCCCGTCGGCATCCCTTGTTCGGCCCCGCGTCCACACTCTGCCCCTGTGGATCGCCCGTATCCGTGGGAGGAATCGGGTTGCATCCTATGCCGCCGCGAAGCGCCGGCGCCGCAGGTCGACCGCCCCGCCTGAGGCAGGGCAGCCAATCTCGGCTGAGTATGCGGACTGGACTTGCGTCGGTTCAGTGGAGAGCGGTTTGGTTGGCGCTTCGGTTCGCGAACTGAATGGGGCTGACGAAGCCGAGCGCGGAATGCCGCCGGCGAGGATCATAGAAGCCATCGATGTAGCGGGCCGGAGCCTCGGTCGCTTCAGTCCGGGTTTGGACGCCGGTGCGCCAGACCGGCTCGCTCTTCAGTGTCCGGAAGAACATCTCCACCAGAGCATTATCGTAACAGTTGCCCTTGCCGGACATCGAGAGCGCGATGCCATGCCGCCGGAGTTCGATCCGGTACTCATTCGAACCAGACTGACTGCCACGATCGGACTGATGGAGAAAACACGCTGCCGGCCTTCGCATGACCAGGGCTCGTCGCAAGGCGGTCAGAGCCAGTTCCTCGTGCAGCCGGTCGACAGCCGCCGAGCCCACGACCGACCGGGCGTCGAGATCGATCGCCACCGCCAGATAGAGCCAGCCCTCCCGCGTGCCGATGTAGGAGAGGTCGGTGCCCCATTTCTCGTTCGGTCCGGCGCCGGCGACGTCCTGGTCGAGCTCGTTGGGTGCCGCCGGAAAAGCATGCTGGCTGTCGTCGTACGCCGGAAGGGCTGGGGCTGACGAGGCTTGAAGCCCGCTCTCTCGCATCCGCCGCTCGCCATGCTGAGCCCAGGCTCACGCAGCACCATCGGACCTACGATCCGGAGGAGGATCCGGCGGCCAAGAGTGGGTGATGAGCTTCGTCGCGCGGCTTTGCGGTCGTCCGTTGCCGGGGTAGCGTGACCGTCCAGCCCCGCTTGGGGCTCGGAGGCGATCCTTATGCTCCGCCCCTGCTGTCTGCCGCTGCCGTCGCCCTCGGCTCCGTCGCTTCGAATGCCGCAGCCTTGTCTACCCAGGATTGCTCGGTGAGATACCAGGCCGCAGGGCGGCGGCCCTTACGTGGCCCGCGACAACCGGCTGCATAGCTCGACGCGAATCAAGAAATGTTGGGAGAGATATGATGACAGACTTCAGTGCTAATCGGCGCGACCTGCTGATCGCACCTTTGCTCGCCGCCGCCGCTTCCGCCCTCGGCGGCTCCGCTCGGGCCGCCGGCGTCGATCCGACCCAGACCATCATCAAGCTGCCGGACCAGATCCCCTGGCAGCCACTCTACAATTTCCCGCCCGGCATGGCTGAGCAGGCGCCCATGTTCGGGAAGATCAGCGATCCCGGCCAGTACTTCGTCCTGATCCGCTGGCATCCCGGTTATATGAGCGCGCCGCACTTTTACGAGACCGATCGGCTCTGCGTCGTTCTCTCCGGCACATGGTACGTCGCGAGTGGCGAGGACTTTGTCCCGGATGCGACGGTGCCGGTTCCGGCGGGGTCGTTCGTTCACCGGGTCGCGAAGACGCCGCACTATGATGGGGTCAAGGCCGGGATCAAGGAACCGGCGATCATCGCGATCAGCGGGATCGGCCCGATCCACTATCACCTGACGGATGCGAGCAAACCAGGCTGGCGCGAGGTCTGAGGGCGTTCCTGGGTCGCAAAGCCTTCTGACCACGCGACGATCGGCGTGCGGTGGTGCCCCTTCAGGCATTCTGGAAGCGGGTCGGACCTGTCGGGCATCGTCGGGGCGTCACCGCAAGAAATGGCGCGAGGCCGGCAGGGCCGGCGCTCGCGCAAGGAGCCTGTTCTCTTCGACGCCAAGAGTTTGACGGTGCTGTGATGGATCCGCATTCCCGCCCCGCCTGTCACGCCGGAGGTCGCGGGTTCGAGCCCCGTCGCCCGCGCCACGTCCCCCAAGCTTTTTGAGCGATCGGACGCATGCTCCGGCGCGGTTATCGTGGGTGGTCGGCAAAAACGGCTGCCGGGTGACGCTCGCCGCGGATGACGATCCTTGGTCGGACGACTGATTTCCGGTCCGGCCGGCTTCGGCGCGGCGAGCCCGGGCCGTGCCGAGCACCTGCGGTCGACGGCCTCGGCAGCTCAGGGTGACACCGGCCGGGAGCCGTGCGGCCGACCGTCGAGACGGTCGGTGGCCGCCAAGTCCCCCGACGCCACCCGATCAGTGCCGCGGATCGCGGCGCGCCTGCGCTCTCAGGGCTGTGGGACAGACGCGACCATCTCGATCTCGACCCGTGCCGCGAGCGGCAGTGCCGCCACGCCGATCGTCGTGCGAGCCGGGTAGGGTTCGGCGAAGTACGCCGCGTAGACCCGGTTCATGGCGGCGAAGTCGCCCATGTCGGTCAGAAACACGGTGCACTTCACCACGTCCCCGAAGTCGAGCCCGGCCGCCGCCAGCACGGCGCCGAGGTTTCGGAAGCATTGGTGAACCTGCGCCGCGAACCCGCCCTCGACCAGCCGGCCGGTCGCGCCGTCGATCGGCGTCTGGCCGGACAGGTAGACCGTGTCGCCGACGCGGACACCGTGCGCGTAGGGGCCGACCGCCGTCGCGCCCGGAGCCGTCACGGGACTTCTGCTCATCTGTGGGATCTCCCTGATGGCGCGTCGGGCTGGGTCCGACGCGCGCCGATCGTGTCGTCACCAACGCCGGATCACCGCCCGGGTGCGCCGCCGCTCGTCACGCCGGCCCACTAACAGGCAGATCGCGTCGACGCTCTGCGTCACGCCGGCATCCGCCACATCCCGTGGCGTCAGCCCGATATCCTTCAACTCGCGCTCGGTCAGCATCGAGAGGCGCTGCAGCACGCGCCGGTTCATCGCCGCCCGCGACAGGCCAGCCCGCAGGTCGGCGATGAACGCGGCGGCCCGGGCGATCCACGGGGTCCGGGTTTCGGCTTCGGCGGTCTCGGTCAGGCAATGGTCCATGGCTCCCCCTCCTCTGTCTCTTTGGGGCCGGGCGATCCTGGAGCGGCAGGGCTGGCGACGACAGGAACACTTCGGTACGGTTCGAAAGAATTGTCCGGCGGAATGAGCAGTACGGATGTCGCCGACCGTCAGAGCGCCCGGAACCCGCGTCGCGGCCGTGGCCGGGGAGATCCGCGAGCGGATCGCCGCGCGGCGGCTCGTCCCCGGCGTCCGGATCCCGTCGGTGCGGGCCTTTGCGGATGCGATGGGCGTCTCGAAATCCACCGTCGTGGAGGCCTACGAGCGGCTCGCCGCGGAGGGCGCCGTGGTGGCCCGGCCGGGCTCGGGTTTCTACGTCGCCGGCAAGACGCGGCCCCTCTCGCTCCAGGCGATGGGGCCGCAACTCGATCGGATCGTGGATCCGCTCTGGATCACCCGGCAGGCGCAACAGGCGGGTTCGGATCAGCTCAAGCCCGGGGCGGGCTGGCTGCCCGATTCCTGGATGCCCCACGAGGCGATCCGGCGCGGTCTGCGCCGGGTGGCCAAGGCCGACCGCGCCGAGATGACGAATTACGACCGGCCGCTGGGCTACGAGCCCCTGCGCCACCAGATCGCCCGCAAGGTCGGCGAGAAGGGCGTCGGCGCCGAGCCCGATCAGATCGTGCTCGTCGAATCGGCCACGCAGGCGCTGGACCTCGTCTGCCGGTTCCTGCTCCAGCCCGGCGACACCGTGCTGGTGGACGATCCCTGCTACTTCAACTTCCTGGCTCTGCTGCGCGCCCAGCGGGTCGCGGTGGTCGGCGTGCCCATGACCCCGGAGGGGCCGGACCTGCTGGCGCTCGCCGCCCTGCTGGAGCGGCACCGGCCGCGGTTCTACCTGACCAACGCGGCGCTCCAGAACCCCACCGGGATGAGCCTCGCGCCGAATGTGGCGCACCGGCTCCTGAAGCTGTGCGAGACCCACGACACCCTGATCGTGGAGGACGAGATCTTCGGCGACCTGGAGCCCGATTCAGCCCCGCGGCTCGCCGGCTTCGACGGGCTGGAGCGGGTGATCCAGATCGGCAGCTTCTCCAAGACCCTCTCGGCGGCCGCGCGCTGCGGCTGGATCGCCCTCCGGGCCGACTGGGTCGAGCCGTTGGTCGATCTCAAGCTGGCGCTCAGCCTCGGCAACGGCCACGTCACGGCGGCCCTGGTGCACAGCCTGATCACCGAGGGCTGCTATCGCCGGCACCTCGCCGAGACCAAGCGGCGGCTCGCCGGCGCGATGGTGCAGGCCTCGGCGGAACTGCGCGCCTGCGGTCTGGAGCCCTGGGCCCAGCCCCGGGGCGGGTTCTTCCTGTGGATGCGCCTGCCGGACGGGCGCGACGGGGCCGCGGTCGCCCGCCGGGCGCTGGCCCGGGGCATGGTGCTGGCCCCGGGGACCTCGTTCAGCCTATCGGAGGCCTGGAACGGCTACATGCGCTTCAACGTCGCCCATTGCGCGGATCCGCGTATCCGCCCGATCCTGCGGGAGGCGCTCGGCTGAGGCCGGGAGGTCAGGCCGGCAGGACCAGGTCCGCCCGCAGGCCGCCGAGATCCCCGCGCCCGAGGGTCAGGCCGCCGCCGTAGAGCTCGGCGAGTTCCAGGGTGATCGGCAGCCCGAAGCCGTGGCCCGGCACGCCCTCGTCCAGGCGCCGGCCGCGCGCCATCACGGCCTCGGCGGCCGCGCCGTCGAGGCCCGGCCCGTCATCCTCCACGCGCACCAGCACGGCGCTGTCCCGGGCGAAGGCCGAGACCTGCACCCGCCCCCGGCACCAGCGGCAGGCATTGTCCACGAGGTTGCCGAGCATCTCGTCGAGGTCCTGGCCCTCACAGGCGACCGACAGGTCGTCCGGCACGGCGAGATCGAGGGCCACGCCCTTCTCGGCGTAGAGGCGCGCGAGGGCGCCGCGCAGGTCCGAGAGCCGCGGGGCCAGCGGCGTGCGGCCCCGGGCCGCGCCGGCGAGCGCCGCCGCCCGGGCCCGGCGCAGGTGATGGCGGACCCGGCGGTCCATATCCTCCACCTGCCGGCGCAGGCCGCCGTCCGGGTCGCGGGCGGGGTCGGCCAGCGCCATCGACAGGGTGGCGAGCGGCGTCTTCAGGGCGTGGGCGAGGTTGGCGACGTGGCCCCGGGCGCGCTCCAGGTTCTGCGCGTTCTGGTCGAGAAGCGCGTTGAGTTCCGCCACCACCGGCGCGATCTCGCCGGGCTGATCCGCCGGCACCCGCTCGCGCCGGCCGGCCCGCACCGCCGCGAGGTCGACGCGCAGCCGATCCAGCGGCGCGAGGCCGAGGCGCACCTGGAAGGCCAGCCCGGCGAGCAGGCACAGGCCGAGGATCCCCAGAGCCAAGGCGAGGCTCGTCAGCGCCTCGCGCAGCGGCCCGCGCAACTCGCCCTCCGGGGCCGCCACCACGATCGTCGCGGGCTGGGGCCCGGGCAGGGCGAGCACGCGGGCAACCAGCGGCTCGCCGTGCGGCCCCGTGCCCGAGGCCGGATGCGGCCGGCCCGGATCGTCCTCCGGCCCCGGATCGGACAGGCGGATGTCCCCGCCCCGCAGCGAGCCGGAGCGGATCGTCTCGGGTCCGCGGCGCACCTCCCAGGCCCAGCCGGGGCCGGGCCGGTCGTAGGGCGGCGCATCGAGGGTCTGGGGCAGGATCCCGGCCTCGAGCCCCGCCCGGAGGGCCACGATCTGCGCGTCGAGCCGCCCGTCGAGCTGCCCGCGCACGAACCGGTGCAGGATCACCCCGATGGCGAGGCCCGCCACCACCAGGGCCGCCAGGACCAGGATGAGGGCGGCGGCGAGCAGGCGGGCGCGGAGCGAGCGGCGCGGTGTCCCCTCGCCCATCAGGCGGGATCCGCGTGCAGGCGGTAGCCGTGGCCGCGCACGCTCTCGATCCGCGCCGGGGCGATCTTCCGGCGCAGGCGGGTGATGATCACCTCCACGGAGTTCGAATCGACGTCCGCGTCGCCCTCGTAGACCCGCTCGATCAGGTGCGGGCGCGGCACCACCGTCTCGCGGTTGAGCATCAGGCAGGACAAAACCCGCCATTCGAGCCCGGTGAGCTTGAGCGGCAGGCCCTCGTGCTCGAAGGCACCGAGGCCGGGATCGAAGCGCAGCGGCCCGCAGACGATCCGGCTGGCGCCGCCGCCCTGCGACCGGCGCACCAGGGCGCGCAGGCGGATCACCAGCTCCTCCACCCGGACCGGCTTGACGAGGTAATCGTCCGCCCCGGCCTTGAAGGCCGCGACCTTGTCGCTCCAGCCGTCCCGGGCGGTGAGCACCAGCACCGGCAGGGTCCGCCCGGCCGCCCGCCAGGCCCGCAGCACCGAGACGCCGTCGCCCTTCGGCAGGCCGAGATCGAGCACGACGGCATCGTAGCCCTCGGTCTCGCCGAGATGCTGGGCGTCCTCGCCGGTGGCGGCGTGGTCGAGCACGAAGTTCTCCCCGCGCAGCACCTTGGCCACCTCGGCGGCGAGCGCCGCGTCGTCCTCCACCAGCAGGATCTTCACCCGTTCCCTCCTCCGGCCCCGGTCTTCGCAGATCGGGCCGTGCCCGGTCCGACAGGCCGTGCCCGGTCCGGATATTCCGTGTGGCGTCCCAGTGAAATACGCGCCCGCGATGGCGTCTCCGTCATCACGCGCGCAGCGACGCGATCCAGGGCAGCGCGACGTCCGGCACCGTGGCGCTGCTGGGTTGCCTCGCTGCGCGCGCACAGACGGCGGCGTCGAAGCGGTGACCGGGACGCCGTACGATCCCTCTATCCACCCGGCCCCAAAACCCAATTACCACGGGAATTTAGGGCCGTGTCCTCACGGACCGGGTCAGTTCGATCGCCCGACATCAGCCCGCGGCCCCAAGCCCTTGAGTCCGCACGGGTTCCCCGCGACGCCGCTCTACGCCGACGGGTTTAACCGGACCTGAACCGCCCGGTTCAGGCCGGATTGGAGCCGTCCCCTTACGAAGGAGCCACGGATCGAACGGATCCGGACCCTTCGAGAGGACGAGAGATGAGCGACGAGACAACCATCGACGGCACCGCCCGGGAGATCCGCGGGCCCGCCGCCGGAACCGAACCCCGCGGCCGGAGCGCGGTCCCCCGGCGGACCCGGGTGGTGGGCGCCGTCGCGGCGCCCCTGGTGTTCGGCGCTCTGGGCCTTTCCCTGGCGCAGGGGACGACGTTCCAGCCGACACCCGTCGAGCCGGTGGCGATCCAGGCGCTGGCCCCCTCCGGAGCCATTGCCGTCACGGGTGCCGTCGCCGAGATCTTCGGCAACAAGTTCGTGGTTCAGGACGGGACCGGCCGGGCTCTGGTCGAGACCGGCCGTGCCGGCGAGGGCGGCGGCCTCGTCGCCAAGGGCGAGGCCGTGACCGTTCAGGGCCGGTTCGAGCAGGGCTTCCTGCACGCCAGCGTCCTCATCCACGGCGACGGGCGCAAGGTCCTGCTCGGCCCGGCCGGCGGGCCGCCGACGGGCAGCCTCGACTGGGCCAGGGACCGGATCGGGCTCGGGCCGAACCCCGACATCGCCGCCCTGACGGCGACGGTGCAGGCGGCCGGCTACAGCGACGTGCGCGTCACCGGCCGCGGCCCGCGCCACCTGGAGGTCGCCGCCAAGGACCGGGACGGGGGCGAGCACCAGCTCCATGTCGGCTTCGACGGACAGGTGCGCGCGCGGCCGGTCCCGGGCGCACGGCCCTGAGCCCTCGGCCGGCGGCAGGAGGGGACTGATGCAACCGTTTCCCCCCTGCCGCGTCCTCCTGTCTCTCACCCGGACAGGAGGCCCCCCGTGGAACCGATGAAGCCGATGGAACCGATGAAGCCCATGGAACCCATGAAGCCGATGAAGGGCATGGAGCCGTTCTGGCCCAAGGATCTCGGCGATCCGTCGACCAGCGGCTCCCAGAACGGGATGAAATACGCCTTCTTCCCCGACAAGCACCGCCTGGTGATCGAGCGCGACGGGCAGGTCTCGACCTACGACAGCGGCGATCACCGGATCGGCGGCGTCGCCCAGGCGGACGGAGGCACGAAGTCGCTGACCTTCACGAGCCAGAACGGCGACGTCGACCTCGGCTCCCTGAAGAAGCTCGACTGAGCCCGGCGTGGACAGGCGGGGGCGGCGCGCTTAAGCCCGGCCCGGCCATGCGAGACGCCCCGCCGACCCCGCCGACGCCATGCGCGCGCTGATCGACCTCGTCCGCGTCCTGCGGGCGCCCGACCGGCGCCGCCTCGGCCTGATCGCCCTCGGCCTCGCCGGGGCGGCGCTGCTGGAGGTGGTGGGCGTCGCCTCGGTGATCCCGTTCCTGACGCTGGTCGGCGACCCCGCGGCGGCGACCCGCATCCCCTACCTCGTCCAGGCGCGGGCCCTCCTCGGCCTAACCGACGAGCGCGGCTTCCTCCTGGTGACCGGCGGCGCGGCGCTCGTGGCGATCCTGGTGACGGCGCTGGCCAATGCCGGGCTGACCTACGCGCAGCTTCGGTTCACGCATCTCGCCGGCTATGGTCTCAGCCGGCGCCTGCTGTTCCGCTACCTCGACCGGGAGCGGCTGTTCTTCGCGCAGGCCAACAGCGCCGAACTCGCCAAGAACGTGCTGTCCGAGACCGACCGGCTGGTGGTCGGCGCCCTGACGCCCGCCACCGTGCTGGCCTCCCGGGCGAGTTCTGCGCTCGCGGTGATCGCCTTCCTGTTGGCCTACGCGCCGCAGCTCGCGCTGATCCTCGGCGGCGGCTTCGGAGGGCTCTATGTCGGGATCTACCTCGTGATGCGCGCCCGGCTCGCCCGCTTGGGCAGCCGGTCGGTGGCCGACAACGAGGCGCGCTTCCGGATCGTGCAGGAGACCTTCGGAGCGCTCACGGAGCTCAAGCTCTACGGCCGGGCGGAGGCCTTCGCGGCCCGGTTCGACGCCCCGGCCCGCGCCTACGCCCTCGCCACCGCGGCGAGCCTGCTCACCGGCCAGATGCCGCGCTTCGTCATCGAGGCGCTGGCCTTCGGCGGGGTGATCGTGGTGGTGCTGTTCGCCCTCGCGCAAGGCCTGGAGGTGGCCGGGATCCTGCCGCTGCTCGGCCTGTTCGCCTTCGCGGGCTACCGGATGCTCCCGGCCTTCCAGAACATCTTCACCTCGGTGGCGCTGCTGCGCTTCACCCTGCCGGCGGTGCGGGTGATCGTCGGCGAACTCGCCGACGAGCGGGCGCCCCCGGCCCGCACCGCGGAGCGGCTGCCGTTCTCCCGGGAGATCCGGCTCGAAGGGATCGGCTTCGATTACGGCACCGGCCGGCCGGCGCTCGCCGGCATCGACCTGACGATCCCGGTCAACGCCACGATCGGCCTCGCGGGGCGGACCGGCTCGGGCAAGTCGACCCTGGCCGGCCTGCTCCTCGGGGTGCTGAGCCCGGGCGCCGGGCGGATCACCGTCGACGGGCGCCCCCTCGATCCCGGCACCCTGCCGGCGTGGCAGAACCGGATCGGCTACGTGCCGCAGGACGTGTTCCTGGTGGACGGCACGGTCGCCGAGAACATCGCGCTGGGCCTCGACGCGCCGGATGCCGCCGCCGTCGAGCGGGCGGCGCGGCTCGCCGGCGCCCACGACTTCGTCTCGGCCCTGCCGCACGGCTACGGGGAGCGGGTCGGCGAGCGCGGGGCGCGCCTCTCGGGTGGCCAGCGCCAGCGCATCGGCATCGCCCGCGCGCTCTACCACGACCCCGACGTGATCGTGTTCGACGAGGCGACCTCCGCCCTCGACGAGGAGACCCAGGCCGCGGTGATGCGGGCGCTCCGGGCGCTCTCGGGGCGGCGGACGCTGATCCTGATCGCCCACCGCCTCTCGACCCTCGAGGGCGCCGACGCGGTCCACGTGCTGGAGGCGGGGCGGCTCGTCGCCTCCGGGGCGCCCGGGACGGTGCTGCCGGGGCTCGGCACGGCGGCGTGAGGCGCCGGTCCCGGTCGACACCCCTTGCGCGCCCGCCCGCTTCCGTTACCTCGCCTGCTGCGACAGATGACCGGGAGACCACCGTGACGACGCGCATCGCGCTGACCGCAGCGGACGGCACCACCGCCGCGCTCGCCACCCACGGCGCCGAGCCGGTCTCCTGGCGGGTCGGCGGGACCGAGTATCTCTGGAGCGGCGACCCGGCGCACTGGAACCGCCACGCGCCCTGGCTCTTCCCGGTGGTCGGCGCCTCGGCCGGTGGGCGGGTCAAGGTCGGGTCGGAGAGCTACCCGATGGGCCAGCACGGCTTCGCCCGGGACCTGCCCTTCGTGGTGCTGGACCGGAGCGCGGAGGCGGTGATCCTGCGCCTGACCGACGGACCCGAGACCCGGGCGCATTATCCCTTCGCCTTCCGGCTGGACGTGGCCGCCCGGGTGCGTCCGGCGGGTCTCGATCTCGACGTGACCGTCACCAATCCCGGCGATGTCCCCCTGCCCTATGCGCTGGGCTTCCATCCGGCCTTCCCCTGGCCCTTCGCGGGTGGCGAGCTGGCCCGGGACGGCGGCTATGCGGTGGACTTCGAGCACGCGGAGCGGGCCTTCGCCCCGCAGGTCGGCCCCGGCGGGCTGCTGCTGCGCGACGAGCAGCCGATCCCCCTGGCGGGCGAGACGCTGCCCCTCGATCCGGCGCTCTTCACCGAGGCCTTCGTGTTCCGGAACGCGAAGAGCCGCTGGATGCGCTTCGCCGGACCCGGACGGGCGATCCGCATGGAGATGGCGGATTTCCCGCATCTCGCCGTCTGGACCAAGCCCACGGCGCCCTTCCTCTCCCTCGAATGCTGGACCGGCTACGCCGACTGGGCGGATTTTTCCGGCACCCTCGCCGCGCGCGATTCGCAGCGCCTGCTCGCCCCGGGGGCCACGGCGCGCCACGGCGTCCGCCTGACGCTGGAAGGCTAGGGCATGCGCGTCTGGGTGGCGCGGCCCGAGCCCGGCGCGGCGCGGACCGGCGCGGCGCTCACGGCGCGGGGCCACATTCCTCTCGTGGCCCCGGTCCTGGTGGTGCAGCCGACCGGTGCGGCGCCGCCGGACGGGACGTTCGACGCGCTGCTGCTGACCAGCGCCAACGCGGTGCCGATCCTGCGGGACGCCGCGGTCCCGCGGGGCCTGCCGGTCTTCGCGGTGGGGGCCCGGACGGCCGCGCTGGCGGGGCGCGCCGGCCTCGGCCCCGTCCGGGAGGGGCCGGGGGATGCCGACGGCCTCGCCGCCCTGGTGGCCGACACGCTCGCGCCGGGCGCGCGCCTGCTCCACGCGGCCGGGGCCGAGCGCAAGCCCGAGCCGGGGGCGACCCTCGCGGCGGCGGGCTTCCGGGTCGCGACCTATGTGGCCTACACAGCGGAGGCGCTGCGCTTTCTGCCGGACGCCGTCGGCAGCGCCTTGAGCGGCGGAGCCCTCGAGGCCGCCCTCCATTATTCCCGGCGCAGCGCCGCGGTTGCCCTCGCGCTGGCGGAAGGCGCGGGCCTGGGCGGAGCTTTCCGCCGGCTGAGGCATTACTGCCTGTCGGCGGATGTCGCCGCACCCCTGGAAGCGGCAGGTGTTCCGGTCCATTTCGTCGCGGTGCGTCCGCGGGAAGCGGACCTGCTGGAGGCTCTCACGCCCGCGCCCGGTTGGGCGTGCGGTGACAGGGAGGCCCAGCCGCCGTATCTCGCCCTCGCGCCCGGGGCCGTGGCGGTGCTAGGGGGGCGCGGCGACGCCGAAGAGTTGGAGGACTTGCCCGTGACGCCACCACCCAGCGACGCCGACAAGCCCGGA
>CAXTCV010000098.1:0-12997 GCA_964242725.1 uncultured Methylobacterium sp. | reverse complement strand
CTTCGCATCCCCAGCCCGATCAAACTGGCCGCGAGGTCGGCGACACCCTGGGAGCGCCCGCTCCCGGGGTGTTTCTTCGTGCCGCCTCCAGTCCGGTGTGCCGACCTTGGCGCTGCGCCTGCGACAGCGTCGGGTTCTGGAACTGGAAATCTGGTGGAAGCCTGAACGATATCGCTCGTGGCCTTGTTCAGCCTCGGACCGATCAACGCGATCGGTCTGGAGGAAAATGTCATGTCGATGAAGACGCTTGCGCTCGCTGCTGCGCTGACCTTCGCAGTCACGGGAGCGGCTCTCGCTCAGATGCCATCCGGCGGCAGCGCGCAGAGCAACATGAACAATCCGGGAAGCGTGAAGAGCCCATCGCAGAAGCGCATGGGCGGCCAGCGGGGCATGATGCGTATGACCCGCCACCGGCGCCATCACATGCGTCGCTCGCGTCTGTGATTTGACATGCACCGGCCCCGCAGCAACAGGACTGCGGGGCTCCTTACCCAGTCAGGCAGGGCGACCGGCGACCTTCGCGGCTGTCCCGTCGGCGATCTGCGCCTCAAGCTGCGCCTTGAAGTCGGCGATCCCGAGCACCTGGGTCGTGTTCCCATGCTCGTCAAGGAACTCGTACAGCGCGTCGTCGATGGTGCGGTTGCTGAAGAAGACGATCGCATCCTGATCGCCGCCGCCCTCCTCGTGAGGCTCGCCAAGGGCAGGACCCGAGACGAAGCTGCCCGTCGGCCGGATCTCCTTCAGCTCGCCGTTCGGACGGTAGAACCGCAGCTCGCCCTGCATCACCAGGGTGACGTAGGGGCAATGGTGCCGGTGGAGCATCACCCGCTGATTAGCCGCGAACTTGAATAGGACATCGACGATGCGGTTTTCCTCGTCGACTTTGTAGACGAAGAACGCAATGTTATCGAGCCAGTCAAGGGTTCGCCACGTGATATTGCTTTGGTCGAAGCTGTATGCTGCCATCTCGGTTCCTCCAACTTGTTTTTGGACGGGCCGCGATCGTCGCGCGATCTTCATCCCTGGCGCATCCCAGACGGTAGCTGGGGCTCCGCTCCGTGGGATTAAACCCGCGACCGGCGGGCCTGCTGCCGGAGCACGGCGCAGCGGATCGAAAAATCACCGCTGCCGAAGCGTCGCCCCGAAGATCCCGACGCGGTGGCTCCGATCAGGGTCGCGGTCGTATCGCGGCGCGGTCTCAGCCGGCCGGAGGCTGCCCGCTGCGTCGGGGTCAGCGTGCCCGGATTCGACGCGCACGTGCGCGAGGGGCAAATGCCGAAGCCCTTCCGGATCGGCTCGCGAATTATCTGGGACCTGCGGAAGCTGGACGCCGCCTCCGACGTGCTGATCGGTCCCGACGAGCGCACCGGATGGGAGGAGTGGGAGGCTCCCCGGAGAAGAAGGAGATCATTCCGTAGCCGCCCGCGGGACGCCGTTGCGACCTGGCGCCAGCGCGGCTGCACGCCCCGGCTCGGGTCGGGCACAGGGGCGTGGATGAGCGATACGCTCCGGAGGAAGATCCGGCGCCCCGGGGTGGGTGATGCGGCCACGACCCCGAAGGCACGATCGATCCGGCCCGCGCTCGAACATCCTGTCGGCTGAGACGTTCGCAATGATTGATCACAGCCAGCCCGAGGCGATCATGCTGATCTTCGCGATCCTGTTCGCCGTCCTCGCCGTCCTTGGCTCCCTCGTGGGTTTCGGGACGATCGGCCATCCCATCGGCAGCCAATCGATCGACAGCTACGGTTGGGCGGTGTGCGTCAATGGCGTCGTGATCGCCGCCTTCCTACTGTCCGTCCGGTACCGCCGGATCAAACACTGACCAACGCGATCGAGGCAGCTCAGGGAAAAAAGCCCGCGCGACGGCCACGCCGATACCGAACCACCCTGCGCGACCTAAGGGCTCACCGCGTCGGCCTGCGCCCGGAAAGGTGGTCCGCCCTGAGGCATGGCTCCGCGCCATGGGGCGTTGACCCCGTTCGTGGTCCACGGCCTGTTCAGGGTCTCGGGCTGTGACGGCTCGGTCCGCGAAGGCTCGGGGCGTCAAGCCACCCAGAGCCGTGTGGGGGCGATCGTCGTTGTCGTGGCATCTCCAGTCCTCGATGCGTCCTCCAGCGAGAGACGGGCGGCTCGGACACGCCCATCTTCCGGCAGACCCCGTCCATCGTCGCACCGTTCGCCGCCTGCCGCAGGGCGACGGCGCTCTGTCCGTTCGTGAAGCGTTTGCGCGGCCTGGCATCCACCCCCTTCAGGGCTGAGGATGCCCGGAAAAGCCGCGCTCGGCGCGGACCAGTCTGCTGGGGCAGAGTCTTCATGGATGTTCGTGCATCCAAAATTTCCGCAGGAACATACTTGAATGCACTCAGATCAAGCTCGTCAAATTCTAGCATTATGATCGCCTCACGAACGGAGACGTGATGAAAGCGACCGAATTGCTATGCCGTGACCGATGACGTTTCGGCGGGCCGCGACGGACGGACCGTGGGCATCGAAGGACGCGCCCCGGCCTACCGAACGAGGACGACCGCCTTCCGCACCAGCGTCGGGTGGTCGATCTGTCCGACGAGGAAGTGCGCGACGTCGGCCCGCGCGATCATCCCGTTCCGCCAGGATGACGGTTCGGTCAGCACCTTGTAGCGACCGGTCGCCGAGCCGCCGGTCAGTACGCCGGGCCGGACGAAGGTCCAGTCGAGGCTGCTCCTGCGGATGCGCATCTCCTGGGCATCCTTGTCGTCGTAGGCTCGCCCGAAGACGAGGCGGAACGGCACACGCTGGAACAGGCCGATCGCCTCACGGCTATCGCCCGTCCCGAAACCGGTGACCGCCAGGATGCGTCGGACTCCCGCCTTCTCCATCGCAGGGACGAGCACGTTGGTGGCGTCAGAGAACAGCGAGACCGGACCCAGCAAGGCCTTCATGGGCACCCCCAGGGCCTCGACGACGACGTCGACGCCATCGAGTGCGGATGCGACGTCGCCCGCGTTGACGGCATTCCCAGGAAACTTTTCGAGCCCCCGATCCGACAGGGTGATGCCAGAGGCGGATCGGGCAAAGGCCCGCACGCGATGCCCGGCCCTGAGGGCCGCCTTGACGGTTTCCAGGCCGAGGCCCTGGCTGGCGCCGATGACGAGGACATGTGCCATGTGTGGTTCCTGGATGCCGGGACGCGGGATAAGACCCGACGATGCGGTGTCGCGCCATGTGGTCGCTTGACCGGCTGGAACCGGGGTCGGTCGCGGGCCTTGAGCGGGAGAACCCTGCGGAGCGAATGCCGGCCGACATGGACAGGTTCTTCTACTACCTCATGACCCTGCTTGAGTCGGCGCTCTCCGTCGTCGGCATCCGGGCCACGTACGAGCAGCCGCGCTACGCGGTGGTCGAACGGCTCGACCGCGGGGTCGAGATCCGCGCCTATGACGGGCGCGTCGCCGTCGAGACGGACGCTCGGGGGCAAGCGGACGGCGAGGCGTTCGGACGGCTGTTCCGGTACATCACCGGCGCGAACGGCGAGGGTGACCGCATCGCCATGACGGCTCCGGTCGAGACGGGCGGGCGCCTGATCGCGATGACCGTCCCCGTCGAGCAGGGCGCCCGGGGAACGATGCGGTTCTACCTTCCGCGGAAGGTCGCCGAGGCGGGTGCCCCCGAACCGACCGAGGCCGGCGTCAGGCTGGTTCGGGTCCCTCCGGAACGGCTCGCGGTCCTGCGCTTCTCCGGCAGCTCCTCCCCCGAGACGAGGGAGGAGCGGGCCCGCGTCCTGGAACGGGTCCTGGAGGCCGCTGGACGGAAGCCCGCGGGGGCGCCCTTCTTCATGGGGTATGACCCGCCTTTCTCGGTGCCCTTCCTCCGGCGGAACGAGGTCGCGATGCGACTGTCGGCGCCGTGAGCTCGGACCGGGCGTCGGGACCGGACGTGAGGCCGTGACGAGGCTGGGTGCGCAGCCCGGTGCCGTTGGCGCCCTGGCCACGGCGCCGGTGAACAGCCCGGCCTGGACGCCGCCCCTGCCAGCGCGCTGGGCGACGGACATGAGGCGGTCGGCCTCGCGCAGGATCGCCGTCCAGTCCAGGATCGTCCCCGGCAGCATCAACATCGATCCCATGCGGACGCCCACGGGATGGCCCGATCCGTCGCGGCCGTTCCGAAGGTCGCGGTGGATCGCCGCCACCCGGTCCGGGGATCGGCGCGCCGCGTTTCCTGGAAGGGCGCGGGCCCCGCGCGGATGACAGGCCGTCAGGCGGCGCATATTCGGATCGGACAGGAAGGCGGTACCGATGACGACCCAGGATCTGTCGGACTTCCCGCGGGAGGCCTTCGCGAAGCACGATCGCGATCCCGATCCCCTGTTCTACGCACACCCACGCTTCGTCACCCATATCGACGACGCCGCGATCGCGGCCGTGACCGAGATGTACAGGACGGTCGTCCCTGCGGGCGGTGTCGTCCTCGACCTGATGTCGAGTTGGGTCAGTCACCTGCCGGACGAGGTCGCCTACGCCGGCGTCATCGGTCACGGCCTGAATGCCGCGGAACTCGCCGCCAACCCGCGCCTGACCCGGCATTTCGTGCAGGATCTCAACGCCGACCCGCACCTGCCCCTCGATACGGCCTGCGCGGATGCCGCCCTGGTCTGCGTCTCGGTGCAGTACCTGCAGCAGCCGGTCGCCGTCCTGTCCGAGATCGCCCGCGTGCTGCGCCCCGGCGCCCCGGTGGTGATCAGCTTCTCGAACCGCCGCTTCCCGACCAAGGCGGTGGCCATCTGGAACGCCCTCGACGGCGCGGGACATGCGCGACTCGTCAGCCTGTATCTCCAGCGCGCCGGCTTCGCCGATCTCGACGTGCGCGTCCTGAAGCCTGAAGGTGGGCCCAGCGACCCCATGACGGCGGTGATCGGCCGGACCGCCGCGGCCTGAGGGACCCGCCGGCGGCCGGTCCTGACGGAGCGGTCGCGTGGGATCGCGTTCGCCGATGGCGGTGGCCGCCACGGATGGTCCTTCAGGCCGGGGGGCGGGTCGGGAACCAGTTGCCGTGGAAGCCGGGCGGGATCCGGTGCGCGAGGCGAACGCTGGCGATGGGCGGCGCCTCGAACGATCGTGCGTCGAGGACGACGAAGTCGGTCGTGTCGTTCGCGGTGTCGATGACGAACCCGACGAGCCAGCCCTCGTCCTCTGCGGCCCCGGCGCGCGCCGGCACGAAGACGAACTCGCCCGGGACGCGGTCGGCACCGAACGCGTGCACGCGGCGGCCGCCGGTCTCCAGGTCGTGCTTGTAGAGCTCTGTCGCCCCGGCCAGTTGCGTGTTGCCGTCGGCGGGGACACTGACCGTGTAGGCGTACCGGTGACGCTGTCCGAGGAGACGCTCGTCGATGCGGGGGAACTCCTGCGCCGCGGGGTCGAGGACCCGCCGCGCGACCCGCCTCGTCGCAGGGTCGATCGTCCAGCGTTCGAGCCGGCCCGGCCTGTCGAGCCCGCCCCCGGCCGAGGCGAACACCGTCTCGTAGGCGACCACGTCGAGGATCACCCGCCCATCCGCGTCGTCGTAGGCGTTGGCGGCGTGGAACACGAAGCACGGTTCGACGGCGCACCACACGATGTCGGCGCCTTCGCCCTGCCGGGGGAGGAGGCCCACGCGGGCCCCGTGGCCGGGGTTCCAGCGGAACGGGAAGCGGTAACCGGCGAGGAGGGCCTGCAGCGAGAAGGTCACGGGCAGATCCAGGACGATCGCGAAGCGCGCCGTGATCGCGCAGTCGTGGATGCAGGGGCCGTGCGCGACCGCCACCGGCACGTCCCGCACGACCCGCCCGGTCGGCGCGACGACGACGTGGCGGACGCTGTCCCAGACGCGGCCGTCATAGGCGATCGCGTGGGTCTCGCCGGTCAGCGGGTCGCGGTGCGGGTGTCCGGTGAAGGACCCGGCGAGCGTCCCATCGAACGGGTTGTAGCGCTGCGCCTCCAGGTCCCGCGCGAGTTCGACGGGAAAGCTGCCGGCCTCCACCACGGCGAAGATCCGGCCGCCGATCTCGACCACGTTGGTGTTGACGGTATCGTCGCCGCCCCGGCGCGGCCCGGACGCGGCGGGCCGGCCGAGCGCGGCGGCCGCGGTGCGCGAACCGATCCAGCGGTTGCGATACCACAGCGCTTTACCGCCCGCGATCGCGAGACCGTGCACCATGCCGTCGCCGAGGAACCAATCGTGGCCCCGCCTCGCCGGGCGGACGGGATTGGCCCCCATCTTGAGGTAGAGGCCGTCGAGCCCGGGCGGGATCGCCCCGGTCACGGCGAGGTCCCGCAGCGTCAGCTCTTCCCGCATCGGTTCGTGAACGCCGACCACGAAGGGGTTCTGCGTTCCGGGCAGGCGCAGACGGTTGCAGGCGGCCACCAGGGCGACGCCGCCCTCGAGGGCGGCGCGGACAGCCGACTGGACGGGGTTCGGCATCGGCAGCGATTCCGGGGTGACGTGGCGGGCAGGGATCTAGTCGGGCGGGGGGCGCCCGGTTCCCGTCGCGGATGGGGCCGAAGACCGATCCGACCGGCCCGCCGCCGCACGCTGACCGAGGCCGAGGCCGAGCCGCACGCGCGCCACGCCGGGCTGTGCGGTCGAGGCGGCGGATGTCAGGTGCCCCTGACCCTCTTCCGTCGGCGCGACGGCGGCTGCGCGAAGGTCGGTCGAGTCGGGTCGATGCACAAGGGCGACGCGCCGCCCCGCCCGCGCGGTCGCCGACTTATCTGCCCCCGACGACCGGCGGTGACTCTGCCGCAGGAACACGACCGTCCCGCCTCGGTTCGCTGACCGAGATCGACGGACGGGACTCCGAGACATGGCGCAGATACGCGGATCGACGGTGGTGATCACCGGCGCGTCGAGCGGCATCGGACGGGCCGCCGCCTATGCCTTCGCGGCCAGAGGCGCGCGCGTCGTCCTGGCCGCCCGCCGTGCCGATGTGCTCGACGATATCGTGCGGGAGATCCGCGACGCGGGCGGCGCGGCCCTCGCCATCCCGACGGATGTGACCGATTCCGACGCGGTCTTCGCGCTGGCGGAGGGGGCGAGCCGGGCCTTCGGCGGCATCGACGTCTGGATCAACAACGCGGGGGCCGGCGTGTTCGGGCCGCTCCTCGACGCTCCGCTCGCGCTGCACCGGCAGACGATCGAGATCAACCTGATGGGCGCCATCCACGGTGCCTACGCCGTGCTGCCGCACTTCCGGCGCCAGGGGCACGGCACGCTGATCAACACCATCTCGATGGGCGGCTGGGCGCCGACGCCGTTCGCGGCCGCCTACACCGCGAGCAAGTTCGGCCTGCGCGGCTTCTCGGCGAGCCTGCGCCAGGAACTCGCCCGCCACAGGCACATCCACGTGTGCGGCGTGTTCCCGGCGATCGTCGACACGCCCGGTCTCGAACACGGGGCCAACGTCACGGGCAAGAGGCTGAACCCGGGCCACCTCTACTACGCGCCGGAGGATGTGGCCGCGACCTACCTGCGCCTGGTCCGGCACCCGCGCCACGAGACGGCGGTCGGCTGGCCGGCCCGCCTCGCTCAGGCTGGCTACGCGCTCGCGCCCGCGCTGACCGAGCGCATGATGGGGGCCGGATTTCGCGTCTCCCTGGACCGTGCCGACCCGGGGCCGCGGACCCACGGGGCGCTGGAGAAGCCGATCCCGCAGGGAACGGGCGCCGACGGCGGCTGGCGGGCGCGCAAGGGTGTGCCGTCGGCGGGGACGATGAGCGCCGGGCTGGTCTGGGCCGGCGTCGGTGCCGCCGTGCTGCTCGGCGTCGCCCTCGGCACGCGGAGGGCGGGACAGCGGAGCTAGCCGCATCCGCTCGGACGATCCGACGGCGCCGATGGGCCGGGCCGAGGGACGCGCCGCCGAGCCCCGGGCCGTCCGCACCCGTCCCGACCGAGCCGGGCGGCCCGTCGGCGGGACTCGATCGACGATGTGTCTCCCTGCGGGGAAGCATGCCGAGAGCGTTCGCTCACGCGCGCGCGGACGAAGACTGGGATTTCGGCGTCGCGCTCACGCCGGACCCGCCTCGGGCAGTAGGATCCGCCCAGGACGGGTTTGAGCACGATCTGCCGAGGCGCCACCTCCAAGATAGGCCGCCCCCAAGTCATCGGACATCGCGAGCGGATTTTCGAACATCTCGTCAGCTCTGTCGGAGCGGTCAGCGGGAACTGATAAGATGAGACTCTGACCTGTCGGTGTAATGAACCCGTCAAGTCTTCTCGTACGTGGCACGCGTGTTGCTAAAACGGTGGGACGCCTGAGGAGTCTTCCGGCTTGCCCCCCACGTTCAACGTGACCGATCTCTCCCGCCGCACGGTTCTGGCGCTTCCCCTCGGGCTCGCGGCCGCCGCGAGCGATGCGCGCGCCGCCGAGCCGAGGCGTGGGGGCACGATGGTGATGATCGTGCATCCCGAGCCCTCGACCCTGGCCCATTACGCGGTGTCGGCGGGCAACATCCCGCCGATCGCCACGCAGGTCTACGAGGGGCTGTGCACCTACGACTGGGACCAGAATCCGCAGCCGAACCTCGCGAAGGCGTGGGACGTCGCCCCCGACGGCAAAACCATCACCTTCACGCTTCAGGAGGGCGTGACCTTCCACAACGGCAAGCCGTTCACCAGCGCCGACGTGCAGTACTCCTTCATGGAGATCCTGAAGAAGTACAATCCGATCGCCCCGGTCATGCTCGCGGAGCTGGTGGCCGTCGACACGCCGGACCCGATGACCGCGGTCCTGCGGCTGGCCAATCCGGCGCCCTACATCATGAAGGCGCTCTCCGGGCGGGACCTGCCGATCCTGTGCCGCTCGGTGTTCGAGGGCACGGACGTCCTGCAGAACCCCAGCGCCAACAAGCCGATCGGGACCGGTCCGTTCAAGTTCGTGAGCTGGGAGCGCGGCCAGTCCGTGCGCCTGGACCGCAACGCGGCCTACTGGAAGCCGGGCCTGCCGTATCTCAACCGGATCGTCGCCCGGTTCATCCCGGATGCGGCCACCCGCTCGGCGGCGATGGAGGCGGGCGAGGCGCATTTCGCCGGGTACAGCGCGGTGAACTACGCCGACCTCGCCCGGATGAGGACCAACCCGATCCTCGACCTGACCACCAAGGGCTACGAGATGACGCCGGCCCAGAGCGTCCTGGAGCTGAACGGCCGGCACCCGCAGCTCCAGAAGAAGGCGGTGCGCCAGGCGATCGCCTACGCCATCGACCGCAAGGTCATCCTCAAGGACGTGATGTTCGGCTACGGCCTGCCGGCCACCGGACCGCTCAGCCGCAAGTTCAAGACCGCCGGCCTCTACACCGACGACGTGCGCCAGTACGACGTTCCGGACCGGCTCGACATCGCCAACCGGCTGCTCGATCAGGCCGGCGCCCCGCGCGGCGCGGACGGGACCCGCTTCGCCCTGCACCTGGAGGTGAATTCCTTCGGCGAGCAGTGGCTGCGGCAGGCCGAGTACCTGAAGCAGGCCCTGGCCATCGTGGGCATCGACGTGACGCTCCGCTCGGAGGACACCGCGACCTGGCTGCGGCGGGTCTACACGAACTACGACTACGACCTGAACGAGCCGTTCCTGAGCCAGGGCGTCGACCCGGTCTACGGGCTCAACAAGCAGTTCCTGACATCGCAGATCCGCAAGGGCGTGACCTTCGTCAACGACACCTTCTACGCGAATCCGGAGGTCGACCGCCTGCTCGGCGAGGGCGCGCGCGAGCCGGATGCGGAGAAGCGCGGCGCGCTCTACAAGACGGTCCAGCAGATCCTGGCCGAGGACAGCCCGATGGTCTGGCTCATCGACGTGCAATACGTCAGCGTCTTCAACCGGCGCCTCAAGGACCACACGACCGGCCCCCTCGGAACCCAGCAAGCCTTCGAACGGGCCTGGATGGACACGTAGTCCCGTGCGGCTCGCGCGTTTCCTCGGCTACCGGCTGCTGCTGGCGATCCCGGTGGTGCTGGGCATCGTGGTGCTCAACTTCTTCCTGATCCACCTCGCGCCCGGCGACGCGGCCTCCGTGCTGGCCGGCGAGAGCGGGGCTGCGAGCCCCGAATACATGGAGCAGCTGCGGCACAAGTTCGGCCTCGACCGGCCGCTCCTGGCGCAGTTCGGCGTCTACCTGCTGAACATGGCCCACCTCGATCTCGGCTACTCGTTCCGCAACGACAGCCCGGTGGCGAGCCTGATCGTCGATCGGCTCTGGCCCACCGGCCTGCTGATGCTGACCGCCTTCGCGGCCGCGCTGGCGATCGGGACGCTCCTCGGCCTCGTGGCCGCGACGGGCCGCAATTCCTGGCGCGACGGGATCATCTCCCTCCTCAGCCTCGTGGCCTACGCGACCCCGGGCTTCTGGCTCGGGCTGATGATGATCGTGGTGTTCGCCATCCGACTCGGCTGGCTGCCGACGAGCGGCTACGACACCGTCGGCGCCGACAACGAGGGCTGGGACGAGGTCTGGGACGTCGGCCGCCACCTCGTCATGCCGGCCGTCGCGCTCGCGCTGTTCTACCTCGCCGTCTACGCCCGGGTGATGCGCGCCTCCGTGCTGGAGCAGATCGGCATGGATTACGTCACCACAGCCCGGGCGAAGGGGCAGACCGAGGCCCGGGTGATGACCGGGCACGTCCTGCGCAACGCGCTGCTGCCGGTGGTCACCATGGCGGGCGTGCAGGCCGGCAACCTGATCGGCGGCTCGATCGTGGTCGAGACCGTCTTCGGCTGGCCCGGGATCGGCACCCTGGCCTTCAACGCCCTCCAGTCGCGCGACCTCAACCTGCTCCTCGGCATCTTCTTCGTCTCGGCCTGCCTCGTGGTGGTGATCAACCTCGTCGTCGACCTCGTCTATGTCGGCCTCGATCCGCGGATGGAGCTCTAGCGATGCGCACGGCCCTGGCGCGGTTCGCGCGCAATCGCCTGGCGCTCGCCGGGGCGGCGGTGCTCGTCGGACTGGTCGCCCTCGTGGCGCTCACGCCGCTGCTCTACCCCGGCGACCCGTTCCGCCTCGTCGGCCCGGCCCTCCAGCCGCCGGGCCGGCCCTTCCTGTTCGGCACCGACACGCTGGGGCGGGACGTGGCCGCCGAGATCGCCTACGGCGCCCGCACCTCCCTGCTCATCGGCCTGAGCGCGACCGGTGCGGCGATCCTGTTCGGGACCCTGATCGGCGGGCTCGCCGGCTATTACCGGGGCGGCGTCGAGATCGCGCTGATGCGGCTCACGGAGTTCTTCCAGACGATCCCCGCCTTCGTGCTGGCGATCCTGATCGTGGCGATCCTCTCGCCGTCGCTCGGCAGCGAGGTCGTGGCCATCGCGGCCGTCTCGTGGCCCGGCATCGCCCGGCTCGTGCGCGGCGAGTTCGTGGCGCTCGGCGGCCGCGAATTCGTCCTCGCCTGCGACGGCCTGGGCGCGGGCGACGCCCGCATCGTCTTCCGCCACATGCTGCCGAACTGCACCTCGGCGATCATCGCGGTCGGGACCCTCCTCATCGGCACGGCGATCCTGATCGAGGCGGGGCTCGCCTTCCTCGGCCTCGGCGATCCGAACGTGATGAGCTGGGGGCTGATCATCAGCTCGGGCCGCGCGGTCCTCCGGTCGGCGTGGTGGATCTGCACCTTCCCCGGGCTCGCGATCCTGCTGACCGTCCTCGGCATCAACCTCGTCGGAGACGGGCTGAACGAGGTCCTGAACCCGAGGCTCCGGGAGCGATGAGCGACGCCGTCCTCGAGATCGAGAAGCTGACGATCACGCTGCCGCCCGGCGCGGACCGGCCGCATGCCGTCACCGATCTGGATCTCGTCCTGCGCCCCGGCGCGGTCACCTGCCTGATCGGCGAGAGCGGATCGGGCAAGTCGATGGTGGCGCGCGCGATCCTCGGGCTGCTCCCGGGGCCGCGCGTCCGGGTGGCCGGCGGCCGCATCCAGTTCGAGGGCGCGGATCTCGCGGCGATCACGCCGCGGCGGATGCGCGGCGTCCGGGGGGCGCGCATCGCGATGATCTTCCAGGAACCCATGACGGCGCTGAACCCGCTCCACACGATCGGGCGCCAGATCGACGAGGTCCTGCGCATCCACACCCCGCTCGGGCGCGGCGCCCGCCGGACGCGCATCCTCGCGCTCCTCGAGAGCGTCCACCTGCCGGACCCGGCCCGGCTCCTGCGCGCCTACCCGCATCAGCTCTCCGGCGGCCAGCGCCAGCGGGCGATGATCGCCATGGCGCTGGCGCTGAACCCGCGGCTGCTCATCGCCGACGAGCCGACCACGGCGCTCGACGTCACCACGCAGGCGCAGATCCTCCACCTGATCCGCGCCCTGCAGCGCGAGCACGGCACGAGCGTCCTGTTCATCACGCACGATTTCGGCGTCGTGGCCGACATCGCCGACACGGTGGCGGTGCTGCAGAAGGGCGTCCTGGTCGAGCAGGGGCCCGCGGCCTCGGTCCTCGGGGCGCCGCAGCATCCCTACACGCGCGCGCTCATCGCCGCCGTGCCGAAGCTGGCGCCGCCGCCGCGGCGGGCGCCCGGCACCGCCCCCCTGGTGGTCGAGGCCCGGAACGTGGAGAAGACCTACGGCGCCCGGGGCCTGTTCGGGGGCCGCGTCATCCGCGCCCTCGACGGCGTGGACGTCACCCTGCGACGGGGCGAGACCCTGGGGCTCGTCGGCGAGAGCGGATCGGGCAAGAGCACGCTCGCGCGGGCGATCACCCGGTTGATGCCCGTCGACGGCGGGGAGATCCTCCTCGCCGGGCACAGCGTCGCCGAACTGAGCCGCCGCCAGATGCGCCCGCACCGGCGGCGCGTGCAGATGGTGTTCCAGGACCCCTACGGCTCCCTCGACCCGCGCCAGCGCGTGATCGACATCGTCGCCGAGGGGCCGATCATCCACGGCACCGAGCCCGGGACCGCGCGGGCCGAGGCGCGCGCGATGCTGGCGCTGGTCGGCCTCGATCCCGCGGCGGCGCAGCGCTACCCGCACGAGTTCAGCGGCGGTCAGCGCCAGCGGA
>CAXTCV010000097.1:0-13155 GCA_964242725.1 uncultured Methylobacterium sp. | reverse complement strand
CCTTCGTGGCGACCACCGGCAGCCATACCGGCCGCTCGCCCAAGGACAAGTTCGTCGTGCGCGACGCCAGCACCGAGCGCGAGGTCTGGTGGGACAACAACGGCGCGATCACGCCTGAGCAGTTCGAGACCCTGCGCCAGGATTTCCTGACGCATGCCGCGGGCCGGGAGCTGTTCGCCCAGGACCTCTACGGCGGCGCCGATCCCGCCTACCGCGTCAAGGCGCGGGTGTTCACCGAGTTCGCGTGGCACTCGCTGTTCATCCGCAACCTGCTGATCCGGCCGGACCGTTCGGAGATCGCGGCCTACGTTCCGGACATGACCATCATCGACCTGCCGAGCTTCCAGGCGGATCCCGCCCGGCACGGCTGCCGGTCCAAGACCGTGATCGCCATCGACTTTGCGAAGAAGCTCGTGCTGATCGGCGGCTCCGCCTACGCGGGCGAGATGAAGAAGTCGGTCTTCACCTACCTGAACTACATCCTGCCCGGTCAGGGCGTGATGCCGATGCACTGCTCGGCCAATGCGGCGCTCGACGCCGCGGGCGGCTCGGCGATCTTCTTCGGGCTTTCCGGTACCGGCAAGACGACGCTGTCGAACGATAGCTCCCGTCAGCTGCTCGGCGACGACGAGCATGGCTGGTCGAACGAGGGCATCTTCAACTTCGAGGGCGGCTGCTACGCCAAGACCATCCGCCTGTCGCGCAACGCCGAGCCGGAGATCTACGCCACCACCGAGCGCTTCGGCACGGTGATGGAGAACGTGGTGATCGATCCGGTCACCCGCGCGCCCGACTTCGACGATGCCTCGCTCACCGAGAACACCCGCTGCGCCTATCCGCTCGACTTCATCGCCAATGCCAGCGCCACCGGCCGGGCCGGGCATCCGAAGAACATCGTGATGCTCACCTGCGACGCCTTCGGGGTGATGCCCCCGATCGCCAAGCTGACCGGCGCCGAGGCGATGTACCACTTCCTGTCGGGCTACACCGCCAAGGTGGCCGGCACGGAGCGCGGCCTGACCGGGCCGGAGGCGACCTTCTCGACCTGCTTCGGCGCCCCGTTCATGCCCCGGCACCCGAGCACCTACGGCAACCTGCTGCGCGACCTGATCGCCAAGCACAGCGTCGATTGCTGGCTGGTCAACACCGGCTGGACCGGCGGCGGCGTCGGCACCGGACGGCGGATGCCGATCCGCGTCACCCGGCGCCTGCTGAGCGCAGCCCTCGACGGGTCGCTGTCGCAGGCCGAGTTCCGCCGCGATCCGTATTTCGGCTTCGCGGTGCCGGTCTCGGTTCCGGGCGTCGAGCCGCACATCCTGACCCCGGTGAAGACCTGGGGCAACAAGGGCGCCTTCGTGGAGACGGCGGCGCGGCTGGTGAAGATGTTCGACGACAACTTCAAGCGGTTCGAGACGCATGTCGATTCCGACGTGCGCGCGGCCGGGCCGACCGCGCAGGCGATCGCGGCCTGAGCATCGGGGCGGGCGGCCCAAGCGGCCGCCCGTTCATCGCGGCGCCTGCGCGATCAGGATGCCCGCCAGGGTGAGGGCGACGATCCCGAGGATCAGCGACAGCAGCCGCCAGAACAGGAGCGGATCGCGCTCCAGCAGGGCGGGCGGCCGGGCATCCGTGAAGGCCGGGTTCGGATACCGGAGGTCGTGGACGAACTCCGACAGGGCCTGATAGCGCCGCAGCGGGTTCGGGTGGACGGCCTTGCGGAGCGCGCCGTCGACCCAGGCCGGAAGCAGCGGCCGCACGCCGAGCGCCGAGGCGTAGCGCAGCCGGCGCTGGGCCGCCGGGGTGCGTGCCCGCGGCACCGCGTCGCCATAGGGGAGGCGCCCGGTCAGCATCTGATAGGCGATGACGCCGACCGAGAACACGTCGGACGCGGCGGTCGACGGGACGCCGAGGAAGCATTCCGGCGCGGTGTACTGCACCGTTCCGAGGATCTCGGCCGGGTCGATCCGGGGATCGCCCTCGACGACGCCGGCGACCTTCGTGGCGCCGAAATCGATCACCTGCACGCTCCCCGCCGCGTCGATCAGGACGTTGTCGGGCCGAAGGTCCTGATGGACCATCTCCCGGCGGTGGAAGGCCTGGACGCCCCTGGCGAGCTGCTCGACGAGCCGGCGCACCGCCTCCAAGTCGGGTGACGCGTGGTCCCGCATCCACTGGGTGAGCGTCTGGCCCTCGACGTAGCGCATGGTTGTGTAGAGATGGCTGCGGCGCCGCGCCGGCGGGTGGGCCTGAAGGACGTGCGGATGGTCGATGCGCCGCGCGATCCACTCTTCCATCAGGAAGCGCCGGCGCTGGGCGGGATCGTCGCGCAGATCGAGCGACAGGACCTTGAGGGCGACCCGCGCCCCGGTCTCCGCCTCGACGGCGAGGTAGACGCGGCTGCGGGGACCCGAGTGGAGGATCCGCAGGAGCCGGTAGCCGTCGAACTCCGCCGGCGGATCGAGCAGCGGCGCGGGATCGAGCCCCTCGGCATCCCCGAGCAGGTCGGCCGGCGCGCCCTCCGGCACGGAATCGACCCGCACGATCTGGATCGTCAGGTTGTCCGGGCTGCCCGCAGCGAGCGCCGCCGCGACGATGGCCGCCGCCGCGGCGTCGAGGTCGTCGGCGGCCGCGATCGCGGCGGCGATCTCCCGCGGCCGGATGTATTCGTGGACGCCGTCCGTGGTGAGAACGAAGACGTCGCCGGCCGCGATGGCGAGCGTCTGGTAGTCGATCTCCGTGCGCCCGCTCACCCCGAGCGCCCGGCCGAGATAGGATTCCGCCGCCGAGACCACCACGCGGTGATCCTCGGTGAGCTGTTCCAGGGATCGGCCGGACACGCGCCAGATCCGGGCATCGCCGACATGGAAGATATGGGCGGTGCGCGCTTTCAGGATGAGAGCGTCGAAGGTGGTGACGTAGCCCCGGTCGGCATCGTTGGGATCGCGGCCGCGCCTGGTCTGGGCGTGGAGCCAGGAATCGGCCGCCGCGATGACCCGCTGCGCGGCGTTCTTCACGGACCACGTCTCGGGGGTGGCATAGTAGTCGCTGAGGAAGCTCGTGACCGCGGTCTTGCTCGCGGTCGCGCCGGCCGCGCTGCTGCTGATCCCGTCGGCGAGCGCCACAGCGATCCCCTTCGCGCCGAGCACCGGCGGCCCCGGCACCAGGATGCCGTGGAAATCCTGGTTCTCGGCCTTGCGGCCGGCAAGGCTGTGCTGGCCGATCGAGACCGTGAGGTCGCGGCGGGGGGCGCTCGAAACCCCGCTCAAGCGGCCGCCGCCGCGTTGTCGCCCCGGCCCCGGTAGGACAGCGCCTCGGCGAGATGCAGCCGGCGCATCTGCGCCTCGCCGTCGAGGTCGGCGAGCGTCCGGGCGACGCGGAGGATCCGGTGGAATCCCCGGGCGGAGAGCCGCATGCTCTCGGCCGCCTGCCGGATCAGCGCGGTGCCGTCCGCGTCGGGGCTCGCCACCTCGGCGATCAGGTTCGCCGGGCAGGTGGCGTTCGTGGTCGCCGCCGGCAGGCCGCGTCCGGCGTAGCGCGCTGTCTGGAGCGCGCGGGCCGACGCCACCCGGGAGGCCGCCTCCCGCGAGCCCTCGGCGGGCGACGGCAGGATCAGGTCGGCCGCCGTGACCGCCGGCACCTCGATGCGCAGGTCGATCCGGTCGATCAGCGGGCCGGAGATCCGCGCCTGGTACTGTGCCATGCAGCGCTCGTTCGGGCCGCGCCGGCAGGCATAGCCCGGCTCCAGCCCCTGTCCGCAGCGGCACGGATTCATGGCCGCGACCAGCTGGAACCGGGCCGGATAGGTCACCCGGTGGTTCGCCCGGGCGATCATGACCTCGCCGGTCTCCATGGGCTGGCGCAGGCTGTCCAGCACCTGGGGGGTGAATTCGGGCAGCTCGTCCAGAAACAGGACTCCGCCATGGGCGAGCGAGACCTCCCCCGGGCGCGCGCCGAGGCCGCCGCCGACCAGAGCCGCCATCGAGGCGGAATGGTGCGGCTGCCGGAACGGCCTTCGGTCGGAGAGCGCACCCTCCTTCAGCTCGCCGGCCACCGACTGGATCATCGAGATGTCGAGCAGCTCCCGCGGCCCGAGCGGCGGCAGGATCGACGGCAGGCGGGCGGCCAGCATCGACTTCCCGGACCCGGGCGGTCCGTTCATCAACAGGTTGTGGCCACCGGCCGCTGCCACCTCCAGGGCGCGCTTGGCCCCCTCCTGACCCTTGATGTCGGCCAGGTCCGGCAACGGTCCCGTGGGGCCCGCCACGGAGGGCTCCGGCCGGGCCATGACCTGGCTGCCCTTGAAGTGGTTGGCGAGCTGGATCAGCGAGCGCGGGGCGAGCACGTCGAGGTCGCCCCCCGCCCAGGCCGCCTCCGGCCCGGTGGCGGCCGGACAGATCAGCCCGAGGCCGCGGGCCCCCGCCGCGATGGCGGCCGGCAGCACGCCGTTGACCGCGGTGATGCTGCCGTCGAGCGCCAATTCACCGAGCACGCAATAGCCGGCCAGCGCATCGGCCGGGATCGCCCCGATCGCCGCCATGACGCCCAGCGCGATCGGCAGGTCGTAGTGCGACCCTTCCTTGGGCAGGTCGGCCGGGGCGAGATTGACGGTGATCCGCTTGGCCGGCAGCGCCAGCCCGGAGGCGATCAACGCGCCCCGCACCCGCTCGCGGGATTCCCCCACCGCCTTGTCGGGCAGGCCGACCACGTTGAACACCACCGAACCCGGGATGATCTGGACCTGAACGTCCACCGCCCGCGCCTCGATGCCCTCGAAGGCGACGGTGGCGACGCGGATGACCATCGGTGAACAATCCTCGCCGCATCGGGCCCGCCCGCCTCAGATGTGCGGGAGAATCGCATGGGTCTCAAGAGGATCGCCCCGGCGACGCAACCCGGGGTCGCGCATTCCTGTTCACAGCCGGAAGTCGCCGACCGATCAAGGACAGCCATGCGCCGCGCCACACCCCTGCTCGCCCTCACGCTCCTCCTCGGCCTCGCCGCCGCCGCCCAGGCGGACGTCAAGCTGCCGCCCGATCAGCTCGCGAAGGTCGAGGCCGTCCTCCGCCAGGAGGGCATCACCGAATGGAAGGAGATCGAACTCGATGACGGGATGATCGAAGTCGACGACGCGGTGGATGCCAATGGCAGGCACATCGACCTCAAGCTCGATCCGAACACGCTCGCCGTGGTGAAGCGGAAGGCCGAATAGGCGGCGCTTGCGTTCGGGCCGGGCCCCGGCCATATAGCCGGCGGGGGGTTGGCGAGGGACGTTTCACTCGCCAACCGGGTCAGGTCCGGAAGGAAGCAGCCCTAACGAGACCGAGCGGGTCTTCGTCCAGCCTCCCACCTCTTTTCCCGCGCGCGGCAGCCCGATCCCGAACCGGCATGGACGCTTCGACCGGCACGCCTGACGACGAGCCGGGCCTGCCCGGGTTTCCAGCGCCCCCCGCCGCGGCGACGCCCTATCGGGTGCTCGCACGCAAATACCGCCCGGCCAATTTCGGGGACCTGATCGGCCAGGACGCGATGGTGCGCACCCTCGCCAACGGGTTTGCGGCCAACCGCATCCCGCAGGCCTGGATGCTCACGGGCGTCCGCGGGGTCGGCAAGACCACCACCGCCCGCATCCTCGCCCGGGGCCTGAACTATGCCCGCGCCGGCATGCCCGATACCGGCCCGACCGTGTCGATGCCGGAACTCGGCCTGCACTGCGCCGCGATCATGGAATCCCGGCACATGGACGTGCTGGAGATGGATGCCGCCTCGCATACCGGCATCGACGACGTGCGCGCGATCATCGACGGCATCCGCTACGGACCGGTCTCGGCGCGCTACAAGGTCTACATCGTCGACGAGGTCCACATGCTCTCCGAGAAGGCGTTCAACGCCTTCCTGAAGACGCTCGAGGAACCGCCCCCCCACGCCAAGTTCGTGTTCGCCACCACGGAGATCCGCAAGGTCCCGGTGACGATCCTGTCCCGGTGCCAGCGCTTCGACCTGCGCCGAATCGAGGCGCCGGTCCTGCACGCACACCTCGCCAAGGTCTGCGCCGCGGAAAGGGTCGCGGCCGATGACGAGGCTCTGGGTGCGATCGTGCGCGCCGCCGAGGGCTCGGTTCGCGACGCGCTCTCGCTCCTCGATCAGGCTATCGCCCACGGCGCCGGGTCCGTCTCCGCGCAGAGCGTGCGCGACATGCTCGGTCTGGCCGACCGCGCCCGGATCCTCGACCTGTTCGAGGCGGTGATGCGCGGCTCGGTGCCGGCGGCCTTCGCGGAGTTGCGGGCGCAATACGATTCGGGCGCCGACCCGTCGGTGGTTCTCTCGGACCTCGCGGCCTTCACGCATCTCGTCACCCGGCTGAAGGCGGTGCCCGAGACCGCCGCCGACCCGACGCTCAGCGAGGCCGAGCGCGTCCGCGGCGGCCAGTTCGCCGAGACGCTTTCGATCCGCGCCCTGTCGCGGGCCTGGCAGATCCTGCTGAAGGCGATTCCGGAGGTCCAGGCCGCGCCGCGCCCGTTGGCGGCGGCCGAGATGGCGATCGTGCGCCTCGCCTACGCGGCCGACCTGCCGACCCCCGACGAGGCGCTGCGCCAACTGAGGGCCGAGGCGGCCGCCGCGCCGACCGGCGCGCCCGCCGACGAACCGCCTCCCCCGGGGCGTCCGGCCCTGCCGCCGATCCCCGACCTGCGCGGCGGCGGCTCGGCGGCGCTCGCCGCGGCACCCCGCACGGGTTCCGCCGAGCCGATGCCGGCCGCCGCTCCGGTGGCGCTGGCTGCCCCGGCCGCGCGGCCGGCCCCCGTCGCGCCGCCCACGCCGCGCCTGGGTCGGTTCGAGGATCTGATCGCCCTGGCGGATGCCAACCGGGACATCCTGCTGCGGACGGCCCTGGAGCGGGACATCCATCTGGTGCGCTTCGAGGAGGGCCGGATCGAGTTCCGCCTCGCGGAGGGCGGACGGCCGAGCCTCGCCACCGACCTCGCGGTCGCCATCGAGCGCTGGACGGGCCGGCGCTGGGCCGTGGTCCTCTCGAAGGAGGAAGGTGCTCCGACGCGCGACGCCGCCGCCCGGGCGGTCACCGAGACGCGCCGCGAGAACGCCGCCGCCGACCCGTTCGTGCGCGAGGTGCTGGCGCGCTTCCCCGGCGCCGAGATCGTGGATGTCCGCGAGACCGCCGCCGAGGTGCTTCCTACGGCCGAGCAGGAGACCCTGGGGGGGGGGGACGCCGCCCCGGTGGACGAGGTCGAGGACGACGATCCTTGAGGGTCGGCCCGGCGCCTGGTGGCGCGCAGGCCGCTCTGGACCCAGATCACACGACCAGAAAACGGAGAGAGACTCGCATGCGCGACCTTATGGGCATCATGAAGCAGGCCCAGGCCATGCAGGAGAAGATGGCCAACCTGCAGGTGGAGATGGACCAGATCGAGGTCACCGGTGCCTCGGGCGGCGGCTCGGTGCGGGTCACGATGACCGCCAAGGGGCAGATGAAGGGGGTCAGCATCGACCCGTCGCTGATGGTGCCGGATGAGCGCGAGATCCTCGAAGATCTGATCGTGGCCGCCTGCAACGACGCCCGCGGCAAGGCGGAGGCAACCATGCAGGAGCATATGGCCGAGCTGACCAAGGGTCTGCCTCTGCCGCCCGGCATGAAGCTGCCGTTCTGAAGGATCCCGGCCGTCCGCAGCGACCGGGGATAGGAGCATGCCCGCCCTGGCCGGTGCGCGGGCAGGGCGGAGGATCGGCTCCAAACGTTGGTGTCCCCGGTGAGGACGGTGCTTTTCGCATATCGGCTGGGGGGGCTCGAGAGGCCACCTCTCCCGCGCCGGAGAGGGACCCGTCGCCCCTGTCCGGCACGGCCTCGCGGAACGCTTGAACCCCGCCTAACCGTCGAGTTCCGGGTACCGCCGGAAGATTCCATCTTCGTTGAACGGGATACGCCGCTCGCTCGCCAGATACCCTGCGATCCGAGGGCGCCGCGCCACGGCCTCGTGCAGCCGCTCCACATGGGGCGTCTCGCGCAAGGCCGCCGCGGCGGCCTTCGGGAAGGCGTAGAGCAACCCGTCGACCAGCTGGAACAGCGACAGATCGGCGTAGCTCAGGTCATCGCCGACCAGACGCTCGCCGTCATTGGCCGTCAGGATGCGCTCGAAATAGCCGAGGAACTTCGGGACGCGGGTCTGCCGGAACGCCGCGGCCCGGACGCGGGCCTCCGGCTTCTGGTCCGCATAGTACAGGTCGACCCCGAGCGGGTGGTGCGTATCGTGCACCTCGTCGACTGCGTCCGCGATGGTGAGCTGGAGCTGGTGCGTCCAGATGCGGTCCGGTTCGGAGGCGCCGACCAGGCCGAGACGGGGACCGAGATGGAGCAGGATCGCGGCGGTCTGTCCGATCACGAGATCGCCGTCGCGCAGGAACGGCGGCGCGAAGGGTGGCCGCGGGTTCGTGGGGTCCGAGAGCCGTTCGAGCATCGGGGCGATGCCGCCCGCGTCGTCGTCCCTGCGGGTGATGTCGACGTAGTCTGCGCCGGCCTCCTCCAGGGCGAGGCGGACGAACTCGCCGCGCCCCTGGATCATCGGCCAGTAATGGAGCTCGTAAGGCATCGCGGGCGTCTTCCCGGACGCGGCGCCGCGGTCCCGGTCAGTTGCCCGACGCAGCGTCCTCGGTGCCCTTGTCGGCCGGCGGCTCGGCGCTGGCGACGGCCTTGCGGGCCAGCATCGGCTGCAACCGTTCGGCGAGCTGCTGGTCGAGGTGCTTGGCGTAGGCGCCCTTGAAATAGCGCTCACCGGTCTTCGGCCCGTAGAGCCGGTCATGTGCCTGGATCATCGCGGCGACCTCGGGGCGGCACAGGAAGCCGGTGATGCCCACCGCCTCGTACCAGCGGCCGGCCCGGGCCTCGGCAGTGGCCTTCGGATTCGACAGCACGGTATCGGCGAAGCATGCGGTTGCCGCCTGCCGGAGCGGCTCCAGCACCGTCTCGGCCTCCACCGGGTTCACCGTCGGGCCCGTGGGGTGCCGGTGCGGACGCGCCTGCGCCGTCGACACGAGCAGGAGGACGGAGAGGGAGGCGAGGATCGAAGTTTTCATGCGGGCGGCCTCGTCGGGTATCCGAACCGCGTTCAGGATTCGCTCAGGATTGCGTCGGGAACGCGGCTGAAAAGGCCGCGGGGGCGCCCGATTTCAGGGGATATCGGAGCCGACGCCCGTCCAGCGCCCGGCCTCAGCCGCGGCGCTCGGCGTTCCAGCGCCCGCGGCATTCCAGCGTGCCGGAGGAGACCCAGGTGCCGGCGCCGAATCCGTCCCGGCGGAGCCGCCCGCGCACGTCGGCCGTGCCGGCGCCGCTCGAGATCGAACCCTGGACGGTGCCGTTCCCGGCGACGCTCCCCTGGATCGTGAAGGCCGTTCCGAGGAAGCGCGCCCGCCCGCCCTCGATCCGGACGGGATAGCGGTAGGCGCGATCGCAGGCGCCCGATTCGGTGACGATCTCGACGCTCCACGTCCCGTCGAACCGGTCCGGAACGGCGGATCCGCGCGGAAGCGCCTGAACCGGGCCCGTGCAGGCGAGGATCAGGAGAGCGGCGATGAGGCGCGTCATGCAATGTCGGTTCAACTCGGGGGCTTTGCGGCGTCAGGCGGTCCGCTGCGGCGACGGGGTCCGCACAGCCATGCGCAGCGCCCCATTTAGCACCGCGAGCATGTCGCAGCCGACATGCAGGAAGGCGTGCACGCCCGCCTGTTTCAGCGGCTCGCTCAGCTCCGTCGGCTTGCCGGCGAGGTAGATCGCCCCGGCACCCGCCTCCGCGAGAGCCTGTGCAGTCTCGACGGCGCGCTCGGCATAGAGCGCATCGGTGGAGCAGATGCAGGCGAGCGTGGCACCGGACTCGCGGAATGCGGTCGCCACGGCGGCGGCTTCGGTGAAGCCGTCGTTGGACACCGCCTCGATGCCGCCGGCCGCGAAGGCGTTGGCCGCGAAGGTCGCCCGGGCGTTGAACGCCGCCACCGCACCCAGATTGGCGAGGAACACGGCCGGCCGGCGCCCGGTCTTGGCGAGCCACGCATCGGAGGCGTCGCGCAGCGCCTCGTAGGGTTCGGCCAGCCGCTGGGACGGCAGGGCATCGCAGGCGACCGCCGAGCCCGCGCCGAAATTCGTGCCGCGCGGGGCGGCGGGGGGCGGCACGGTCAGCACGGTGACCGGCTTCTCCGCGAGGTTCGGGAATTCGCTCGCGCCGGTGAGCGTTGCGCGGCGGGTCGCCACGTCCTTCGCCCGGGCCTCGCGGGTCAGCTCGATCCGCCGCTGCAGCTTACCGACGCTGAGGGAGGCGACGATCCCGCCCTCCGCCTCGACCGCCTGGAACGCCGCCCAGGCCGCCTCGGCGATGTCCGCGGTCAGGGCCTCGAAACCGCCCGCGCCGGCCGCCGGATCGCCGACCCGGGCCAGGTGCGACTCCTCGATCAGCACGATCTGGCTGTTGCGCCCCACCCTCCGGGCGAAGGCGTCGGGAAGCCCGAGCGCCTGCGTGTAGGGCAGGACGGCGACGCTGTCGGCGCCGCCCATGCCGGCCGCCGCCGCCGCCAGCCCGGTGCGCAGGATGTTCACGAACGGATCGCGCTTCGTCATCATCCGCCACGCGGTCTCGGCGTGGAGCCGCAGGGGCTTCGGATCCAGGCCGCAGGCCTGCTCGACCCGCGCCCACAGGCGGCGCATCGCGCGGAACTTCGCCACGGTGACGAATTCGTCGGCATCGGCGGCGAGGAGCACCGCGATCCGGTCCCGGGCGGTGGCGAGGTCGTGGCCGGCGGCTTCGAGGGCCCGGAGATAGGTGAGCGCCGTGGCGAGCACGGCCGCGAGTTCGGCCGCCTCGCCCGCCCCCGCCTCGTGATAGGGGCGGCCATCGGCGAGGAAGGCCCGGCCTCTGAAACCCGCCGCTTCCAGCTCCGACACGGTTTCGGCGAGGCGCGGGGCGATCTCGCTCCAGACGGCGCCGAGGCTGCCGGTCGCCGCCAGCACACCGACGGGATCGATGCCGAGGTCCAGGTCGTAGTCGGACAGATCCTCGCCCCGCCGCTCGGCCAGGGCCTTCACGAGCCGGGCGGCCTCGAGCCCCTGGCTGCCGGCATCGAGGCGGAGGGCGATCAGCGGCAGCATCACGCCCCTGAGCGCGGCGTCGAGGTCCTCGACGGTCCCCGCCGTCAGGCCGTAGCCGCGGGCGCCGGGCGCGCCGGCGAAAGCCAGGACCAGGGCGTCGGCGCCGCCTTCCAGGTCGGCGAGCGCCTGCGTGTTGGCGGCGGCGACGTCCGGATGGTCGACCCGCTGGGCGATCCGCCAGGGTCCCGGCGCGCGCATCGGCTGGTCGGCCGGCTCCGCCGCGCCGTAGAGCGGTTCGATCCGCAGCCCGTCGGCCGTCCGGGAGACCAGCCGCTTCTCGAAGTCGGCGCCCTTCAGCACGCCCTCGACGAGGCCGAGCCAACGGGCCCGGTCGGCGGGCTCGAACAGGTCGGCAAGCGGTCTGTCTTCCATCGGAACGTCCCAGGGCGCGGCATCTTGTGCGCCGCTTTCAGGGGATTGCGTCGCACACCGCCCCGCCGGTGGCAATCACCCGACGGTGCCCTGCATCAGCCAAAGATAATCAAACCTGCGAAACCCAGGGCGCCCACGATGATCCGCCACCAGGCGAACAGCCAGAAGCCGTGCCGGGAGACGTAGTCGAGGAGCACCCGCACCACGAACAGGGCCGAGATGAACGAGACGACGAAGCCGATCGCGATCAGGCCGACATCGTCGGCGGACAGGAATTTGTAATTGTCGAGCAGGTCCTTGGCGAAGGCGCCCGCCATGGTCGGCATGGCGAGGTAGAACGAGAACTCGGTGGCCGAGCGCTTGTCGGCGCCCATCAGCATCGCACCCACGATGGTGGCCCCGGAGCGCGACACGCCGGGGATCATGGCGAGGCACTGGAAGATGCCGATCTTCAGATCCATCGGCAGCGAGTAGTCGTAGACGTCGGTCTTGCGGACGTCGAGGTCGGTATCGTCGACAACGAGCAGCACCAGCCCGCCCGCCACCAGGGTCGCGCAGACGATCCAGGGGTTGAACAGATACGCCTTGATCATCTTGGAGAAGATGCCGCCGATGATCGCCGCCGGCAGGAACGCCACCAGGATGCCGAGCACGAAGCGGCGCGCCTTCGGATCGTTCGGCAGGGCGGTGGCGATGCCGACCAGGCGGCGGAAATACACCGCCAGGATCGCCAGGATCGCGCCGAGCTGGATCAGCACCTCGAAGGTGTTGTTGGGCGAGTGAAAGCCGATGAAATGGCCCACCAGAAGCTGGTGCCCCGTGGACGAGACCGGGATGAACTCGGTCGCGCCCTCCACCACGGCGAGGATGATTGCCTTGCCGATGCTTGCCGGATCCATCGTCGCGCCTCGCGTCACGGGCGCGCGCCGTCCCAGGCCGGGCACGCCGCGAACCATCTGGTGTGTTGTACCGGAGGCTTCGCCCGTCAGGGTTGACGGGCGGTTACCGGGGCCGGCTGCGCGTGTTAAGGGCTCAGCAACGGTCGGGCAATAACGCTCGTCTCGAAGTCCTGCGCGCCGAAGACCCGCGGTGCAGGGCCGACGACGCGGGACCGGCCGCGCCGGCAGACCGAAGCGCTCTCACGGCCGCGATGGCAACCCTCTACCACTTTCCCTTCTGCGCGAATTCCCGCTTCATCCGTCTCGTGCTCGCCGAGATGGGCATGGAGCCGACTCTGTTCGAGGAGCGGCCCTGGGAGCGGCGCGACGACTTCCTGCTGATCAACCCGGCCGGCATCACACCCGTGCTGCTGGAGCAGGCCGGTCTCGTGGTCCCCGGGGCCGGGGTGATCGCCGAGTATCTCGACGAGACCCGCGGGCTCGGACTCTCAGGGCGGCGAATGATGCCCGACGACACGGTGGACCGGGTCGAGGTGCGGCGCCTGCTCGACTGGTTCCTGGTCAAGTTCGAATCCGAAGTGACCGGCTACCTCGTCAACGAGAAGATCTCGAAGCGCTTCATGTCCGCGCAAGAGGGCGGCGGGCCACCGGACATGAACGCGATCCGGGCTGCGCGCACGAATGTCCGATACCACCTCAAGTATATCGGCTACCTGATCGCCCGCCGGCGCTGGATCGCCGGCG
>CAXTCV010000096.1:0-13167 GCA_964242725.1 uncultured Methylobacterium sp. | reverse complement strand
GATCTCGCGCGCCCGGCCGAGGACACGGCGGCGCAGCTCGCCAAGAAGATCTGAGACTTGGAGATTAAAGATTTGGAGATCTGAGACCTGAAGATCTGACCGGCGGACGCTAAAGCGTCATGCCGGCATGGAAGCGGTCTGGGGAGAGCGGCAGCAGGAACTGCACGCCGAACCCGCCCTCGAAGTAGCGCACCAGCCGCCCCGGCGTGCTGCCCACGGTCACCGCGGTCCCCAGGGGCAGCGACAACGGGCAGGCGATCGCGACGCCCGACATCGAGATGTCGATGAGCCGGGCCTTGATCTCCTGGGTGCCGTCGACGCGCAGGACCACCGCCGGCTGGGTCGGCACGAGGCGCTCGTGGGACCGCCCCTCCGGCAGGCCCAGCATCTCCCGGTTGGCGAGCCAGGTGAGCTGGGAGGCGAGCTTGTCGCGCTTGCGCGGGGTGGCGTTGAGCTGGACCGCGAACCCGTCCGCGCAGGTGCGGGCGATCACGCCCTCGATCCGGCCGATATATTCCAGATAGAGCACGACCCGTTCGCCGACCTCGCCCCGCACCGCGCAGGTGAGGCGCACGCCCCCCGGCGACATGTCCACCGTCCGGCAGGGATATTCGCGCCGGTCCGCCAGCATGTAGCGGCCGAGCACGGCGATCCGCACGCGCTGGTGGCGGCGCTCGTCCGAGGCGCCGCGCGCCGGATCGGGCACCCCGCGCAGTTCCGCTCCGGCGGTGAGGTCGACCGCGATCATCCCGGGATTGGTCCTCCGCCGCGATCTTCGAAGCCGCAGGTTAGACCCGGACTGTTACGAAACCCTTTTTCCCTTTCAGCGTAATAGTCTTTCCGTTGAGGCTGGCACGGCCCCGAATTCTTACCCCCTGCCGCCGGCGTGGACCAGGAGATGGCCGCGGCGCACGGGACCCGGATAGCTCGCGCCCGACCGGACGGCCGGGCGCGGCGGCGGCGTGGCCTCCGGCCGGCGGCTGGGCAGGATGCGCAGGGAGGTGGTCTCCGCCTCCACCAGCGGGCGCAGGCCGATCCAGGGTGGCGCACCGTCGAGGCTGAGGGCGCCGAGCGCCCGGACCTGCGTGCGGCCGCGGTGGCGCAGGGGCAGGAGCAGGAGTTCGAGGTCGGCCGTCTCGCCGGCCCCGTTGGTGCCGCGCAGGCCCGCCACGACGCCGAGGGTATCGCTGGCGACGATCTCGACGATCCGCCAGGGATCGGCCGCCTGCGCGCCCCACAGCCGGCTGAAGGATTGTCCCTTCAGTTCACGGCCGTACAGGGCGCAGACCCGCGTCCCGGCGAGCCGCACGGTGGCCGAGCACGCGGACATGTCGAGTTCCAAAATCAGGCTGTCGGCCAGAAGGTGCCGGATCTCCCCCGGCTCGATCTCGGCACGCTCCGGCGCGGCGCGCTCGCCGCGCAGACGCTCCCAGTAAGCATGGAGCATGCGGCTGGTGGGATGCTTCATCGGTGTCCCGACTCTCAACGCCTCTGGTTCATCCCTGGATCGTTCTGGCACATCCGCGAGGCTGTCGCCGACCGTTCCGGGCACTCACGGCGTCCGGGCGCACGCCCCGTGCCGGCCGGGTGCCTCGGCCGTACCGCTTCGACCCCGGCGAGACAATCGCGGCGCGCCGCCTTCGCGGGCACCGGGACAGGGGCGGCCGCCCTGTGGAACCGATCACCCGCGCGGGCGATCAGACCTGCGCACGTCTCTACAAGTCTCCGGAACTAGCCAAGGCCGGCGCGACAGGATGCATCCGCCGGATTCAATACGTCGCCGGGGCTTGCCCACCCGCCCTGCGCCCCGACATGGTGCCGCGATGGATGCCTCCCCCGAATTCCCGCGGCAGAGCCGCGTCCCCGTGTTCAACATGCCGGGGGCGGTGACGCTCTCGATCGGCGTGCTCGTCGCGATCCAGGCCGTGCGCGAGTTCCTGCTGCCGGAGACCTGGGACATCCACCTCGTTCTGGACCTCGCGCTGGTCCCGGCCCGCTGGACGTTGTGGTTCGATCCCGGGGAGGCCTCGGAGGTGATTCGCGCGGCCGCCGATTCGGGCGATCCCGGCCTGCAGGCGGCCCGCGAGGCGTTCGCCCGCTACATCGTCGGCGAGCACGCGCTCCAGCCCTGGAGCTTGGTCACCTACGCCCTGCTGCACGGCTCGTGGATGCACGTGATCTTCAACAGCGTGTGGCTCGCCGCCTTCGGCTCACCGGTAGCCCGCCGCTGCGGAGCCTGGCGCTATGGGCTGATCGCGCTTGCCGGAACAGCGGCCGGCGGTCTGCTGCACATGCTGATCGATCCCCTCAGTGCCGGGCCGCTGGTCGGCGCCTCGGCGGGGATCTCGGCCCTGATGGCCGCCGCCGCCCGGTTCGTGTTCCAGCCGCCGGTCTCCGGCTATGGCGGTCCGCCCTGGCAATTGCCGCCGCGCCGCCCCGTCGAGCCGATTCCCGAACTCCTGCGCAACCGGACGGCGGTCTCGTTCCTGGCGATCTGGCTGGTCACCAACCTGCTGTTCGGCCTCGTCAGCGTGCCGCTGGTGGGCGAAAGCGCCTCCATCGCCTGGGACGCGCATCTCGGCGGCTTCATCGTGGGCTTCCTGATGTTCCCGTTGCTCGACCCGCGGGAGGCGCCACGCACCTGAGCACCTTGCCAACCGATCGGAACGGCCACACACTCGCCATAATGTGAACGAGCCGGGGCCTACCCGGACGACAGCGCATCGAACGAATCGCAAGGGAGAGAGCCATGACCGTCGCACGCATCCTCGCCGAGAAGGGCAGCTCGGTCGTCACCGTGAGCCCCGACAAGCCCCTCGAGGAGGTCATCCAGATCCTCGCCGACCGGCGCATCGGGGCCCTGGTGGTGGCCCATGCCGACGGGTCGGTGGCCGGCATCATCTCCGAGCGGGACATCATGCGGGCGCTCGCCCGGCAGGGGGGCTCGGCCTTCGACGCGCCCGTCTCCGCCCACATGACCAGCGCGGTCACGACCTGCGGAAAGAGCACGACGATCGAGGAGGTGATGGGTCTGATGACGGATGGCCGTTTCCGCCACGTGCCGATCTGCGAGGACGGGCATCTGATCGGCCTCGTGTCGATCGGCGACGTGGTCGCGCGCAAGATCGCCACCGTCGAGGCCGAGCATCAGGCGCTGCGCGACTACATCACGATGGCGTAGGGCTCGGGGCGCTCGCTGCCGGGACCGGCTGGCCGCTGGCGGGGAGGGACGGGGCGTGGGTCCCCTCTGCCGAAAGGGGACGGTCGTTGCACGTCACTCCCGGCTGGGGGCGACGACCGGTGCCAGGGGCGCCTCCCTCCTCCGCAGACGGGGGAGGGTGCGGGGCCGCGCCGGGGAGGTTTCTTTTTTCCCAATGGCGACGATCCGACGCGCGACCTGTGAATCCGTCAGTCCTTCTGGGGGGAGGGGAGAGGCGATCGTCCATCAACCCTGTGGCGACCGCCGTCGCGCCCGTGCTGCAAGGCTCCATGACCGCCACGACCCTGACCCTCGCCGAGACCAATGCGTTCCTCGACCGGGAATTCCCGCAGATGCAGGCGGGGGGCCGCGCGTATCATCTCGAGGCGGTGGGTCCGTTGACGGCGCGGATGCGGCTGGAGGCGCAGGCACGCTTTCTCCGCCCCGGCGGGACGGTCTCGGGTCCGGCCATGATGGCGCTCGCCGACTACGCCCTCTACGCGGCGATCCTCGCCAATATCGGCCCGGTGGCGCTCGCCGTGACCACGAGCCTGAGCTTCAACTTCCTGCGCAAGCCCGCCCCGGGCGATCTCCTGGCGGAGTGCCGCCTGCTCAAGCTCGGACGCCGGCTCGCCGTCGGCGAGGTGCTGATCACCGCCGCGGGCAGCGCCGATCTCGCCTGTCACGCCACCGGGACCTACTCGATCCCGCCGCGCTGAGGCCGGCTCATACCCAGTGTCGCTGATCCCGACCCCTGGTCGGGATCAGCGAGGTCCGGCGGATGACCGCCGCCGCACCGTCGCGCGGGCGGACCTCGATGAGTCGGGCGCATCGAGATCCGATATCAGGCCCGTGCCTCGGCGAGGCGGGCGGCGTAGCGGGCGATGAGGTCGACCTCCAGGTTCAGTTGGTCGCCCTCGCGGCGCTCGCCCCAGGTGGTGACCTGGAGAGTGTGGGGGATCAGCAGGACCGTGAAAAGGTCGCCCGTGACGCCGTTCACGGTGAGCGAGGTGCCGTCGAGACAGACCGAGCCCTTCTCGGCGATGAACTTCGCCAGGGTGGCGGGCGCCCGCAGGGTGAAGCGCTCGCTGGCGCCCCAGGCATCCGCCGTGACGCTCTCGCGCGCGACGATCTCGGCGAGCCCGTCGACATGGCCGGTGACGAGGTGGCCTCCGAGCTCGTCGCCGATCCTCAGGGAGCGTTCGAGGTTGATCCGCGTGCCCGCGGTCCAGGTGCCGACCGTGGTCCGCGCCAGCGTCTCGGCGGCGGCGTCGACCGCGAAGACGCAGCCGCCTGCGGCCGGCTCCACCGACACCGCCGTGAGGCACGGGCCCGCGCAGGCGATGGAGGCGCCGAGCGCGATCGTGGCCGGATCGTAGGCGGCGCGGATCGCGATCCGGCGCAGGTCGCCCTCACCCGCGACCGAGACCACCGTGCCGACGGCGCTGACGAGACCCGTGAACATCGCTCAACTCCTGGTGCGCTCGTAGGTCACGGCAATGTCGGGGCCGAGCCGCAGGGACTCGGCCTCGCGGAACCCGCCGCCCGCGAGCGCAGCGGTCAGGGCGGGCCCCAGAGCCGGCAGGCCGCCGGCCGGGCCCAGCTCCGCGGGCCCCGTCACCAGCGTGCAGGCCTCGATCAGATCGGCGCGCGCCAGGGCCTCCGCAAGGCGGGGGCCGCCCTCGCTGCACAGGCGCGTCAGGCCGCGGGCCCCGAGATGCGCGAGGGCCGCCGGCAGATCGATCCCGTCGGTCGCGTCCGCCGCGACGGTGGCGACCTCGACGCCCAGCGCCTCCAGGGCGCGCCGGGCATGGGCGGGGGCGGAGCGGGTGGCGAGCACCAGGGTCGGCGTGTCGCGGGCGGTCCGGGCGAGGACGCTGGCCGGCGAGAGCCGCAGACGCGTATCGAGGACAATCCGCAGAGGCGAGCGCCCGGCGAGTCCGGGAAGCCGGACGGTCAGCGACGGGTCGTCGGCCCGGGCCGTGCCGATTCCGATCAGGATCGCGTCGGCATGGGCGCGCCACAGATGCACCGCCCCGTCCGCCACCGGGCCGGTGATCCGCAGGCGCTCCGGGCCGGCGGCGGCGCAGAAGCCGTCGCGGGTGCGGGCGATCTTGAGGTGCAGGGCCGGCCGGCTCCGGGTCACCCGGGTGATATGGCCGATATGGTCGCGTGCCGCTTCGTCCCGCAGCAGACCCGTCTCGACCGCCACGCCGGCCTGGCGCAGGCGCGCATGGCCGCGCCCCGCCACCCGCGGGTCCGGATCCTCCACGGCGCTCACCACCCGGGCGATCCCGGCGGCCAGGATCGCGTCGGTGCAGGGCGGCGTGCGGCCGTGATGCGAGCAGGGCTCCAGGGTGACGTAGAGGGTCGCGCCCCGGGCGGCTTCCCCCGCGGCGGCGAGCGCCAGGGGCTCCCCGTGGGGGCGCCCGCCCGGCGCCGTCGCCCCCGTCCCGAGGATGCGGCGGGTCCCCGGCTCGACCACGACGGCGCCGACCGAGGGGTTCGGCCACGTCGCGCCCAGACCCCGCCGGCCCAGCGCCAGGGCGAGGCGCATGAAGGTCGCATCGTCGCTCATGGGCGGGCGGCGCGGCGGCGGCCCGATGCCCGGGGCTCCGGCGCGATCTCAGGGTCCGCGTCCGGCGCGGCCTCCGGCGGCAGGGTGCCGTCGCCCAGGGTGCCGAGCAGCGCCTCGAAATCCTTGGCCTCGCGGAAATTCTTGTAGACCGAGGCGAAGCGCACATAGGCGACGTCGTCGAGACCCTTCAGCCCCGCCATCACCAGCTCGCCGATCGCCTCGGAAGTCACCTCCGGCTCGCCCGCGCTCTCGAGTTGCCGGGTGATGCCGCTCACCAGCCGCTCGATCCGCTCCGGCTCGACGGCGCGCTTGCGCAGCGCCACGTCGATGGAGCGCTGGAGCTTGTCGCGGTCGAAGGGCACGCGCTTGCCCGAGCGCTTGAGCACCACGACCTCGCGCAGCTGCACCCGCTCGAAGGTGGTGAAGCGGCCGGCGCAATCCGGGCAGACCCGGCGGCGCCGGATCGCGGCGCCGTCCTCGGAGGGCCGCGAGTCCTTCACCTGCGTCTCGGAGCCGCCGCAATAGGGACACCGCATGGATGGGGTACTCGGGCATGGAAACGGCCGCGGACCGGTCGGGTCCGCGGCCGTTTCCTAATCCACACGTCCGCGGGCCGGAAGGCCGCCCCGCATCGGATTCCTCAGCCGTAGATCGGGAACCGATCGGTGAGCGCGTGGACGCGGCTCTTCACCGAGGCCTCGACCTCCGGATCGCCGGCCTCGCCCTTGGCCACGATCCCGTCCAGCACCTCGACGATGAAGCCGCCGATCTGCTTGAACTCGGCGACGCCGAAGCCGCGTGAGGTGCCGGCCGGGGTGCCCAGGCGGATGCCCGAGGTGATGGTCGGCTTCTGGGTGTCGAACGGCACGCCGTTCTTGTTGCAGGTGATGTCGGCCCGGGACAGGGCGGCCTCGGCGGCCTTGCCGGTGAGGCCCTTCCGCTGGAGATCGACCAGCATCAGGTGGTTGTCGGTGCCCCCCGAGGTGATGTCGTAGCCCCCCGTCATCAGGGTGTCGGCGAGCGCCTTGGCGTTCTCCACCACCTGGCGGGCGTAGATCTTGAACTCGGGCTTGAGCGCCTCGCCGAAGGCCACGGCCTTGCCGGCGATGACGTGCATCAGCGGGCCGCCCTGGATGCCGGGGAAGATCGCCGAGTTGAACTTCTTGGCCAGCGCCTCGTCGTTCGTGAGGATCATGCCGCCGCGCGGACCGCGGAGCGTCTTGTGGGTCGTGGTCGTGACCACGTGGGCGTGCGGGAACGGCGACGGGTGCACGCCGGCCGCGATCAGCCCGGCGAAGTGGGCGGCGTCGACCATGAAGTAGGCGCCGACCGAATCGGCGATCTCGCGGAACTTGGCGAAGTCCCAGTGGCGCGGATAGCCCGAGCCGCCGGCGATGATCACCTTCGGCTTGTGCTCCTGCGCGAGCTGGGCGACCTGCTCCATGTCGATGCGCTGGTCGTCCCGGCGCACGGTGTAGGAGACCGGCTTGAACCACTTGCCCGAGACGTTCGGCGGGGCGCCGTGGGTGAGATGGCCGCCGGCGGCGAGGTCGAGGCCCAGGAACGTGTCGCCGGGCTGCATCAGGGCCAGGAACACGCCCTGGTTGGCCTGGGAGCCGGAATTCGGCTGCACGTTGGCGAAGCCGCAATCGAACAGGCGCTTGGCGCGCTCGATGGCGAGATCCTCGGCGATGTCCACGAACTGGCAGCCGCCGTAGTAGCGCCGGCCCGGATAGCCTTCGGCGTACTTGTTGGTCAGCACCGAGCCCTGAGCCTCCAGCACCGCGCGGGAGACGATGTTCTCAGAGGCGATCAGCTCGATCTCGTGCTGCTGGCGGCCGAGCTCCTTGGCCACCGCCTCGGCGATCTCGGGATCGGCCTCCGTCAGGGGGGCGGCGAAGAAGCTGTTGGAGAAGTGCTTGTCGGCGGCGGTACCGGCGCTCATGGTCTGCCTCTGTTCTGAATAGGGGCGATGCCCGGCCTTTCGTCGGCGTGCACGGGCGGGCGTTCAACCGGGAGTCCTACACGCGCGGGCCCCCGAGGCCAAGCACAGGCAATTTGGCAGCACGCAAAGAATAATTTGCCGCAGGTGAGGGGCTTGCGGTCGCGGACTGATGATCGGCGTGCTGTCCTAGCAACGCCCCGAATCGCTTGACAGAAGGAAAAGAATCACGGAATAAAAAGTGAACAAACCGGCCCGTGAGGTCGCCATGCGAAGACATGATCGTGATGTGGCCCTGAATTACGTCGTTGCCGAAACTCGGCTTAGTCTTGCCCTCATCGCCCTATGCTTTCTGGAGATCAAGGCCGGGTTCAGGCAGGACCAGCCACGCGGCTGCGATGGCCGATGGTGCGGCGGCAGTGGATCTGTCGTTGTTACGCAGAAGGATCAGACGGGCGATCCACGGGTCGATAGCAAGACGGATGTGATCCTCGATGTTCTGAGGGAAGTCATCGAAACGAGTGATCCTGGGCAAGGCTCTCTCTACGGAATTGCCATCCATGCGAAGGTTGCGGCATGGTCGCGCGAACTAGACCTGCCCGGCATCGGCAGGCATGGCATTGAGCAGAGCTTCAGCGCTGGCGACCTCGTACGCTACGGGCTCGATGGCAGCGTCCGCACTGACGTGATCCTCCGTGACGGTCGGACGGCTGCCGCACCCATCCGGGCAATTTGGGACATCAAGACTGGCAATGCGCGGTTGTCGGCCGCCCGTGTGCGCCAGTTGAGAGCAGGTGCCGGAGTAGATGGCAGCGTTCCTGTAATAGAAATACACGTGAGCCGCAGAATTTCAGTCAAGAACGTGCCGCTCGCCGCGGCCAGGATTGAGGTTGTCATCCCATGACCATGGAAGCATATGCGCTCTGCGCGCGACCGATGTCGGACGTCGCCGAATGGCAGGCCGCCATCGACGCGCTCGGTTTCGACGTGACGCTCGAAGCCGATCGGATCCCGCCGGCGACGAGTGGTCACTTGCCGGCGACGTGGAAGGGCCGCGAAGCCGGATTCGAGTGCTCGATAATCCCACTCTCGGATCTGACGGAAACCTATCCCGAGATAGACTTCGGCGGTCCATGGGCTTGCGTCTACGCGTTCTACTTCGCAACATTTGCAGGCTGCGCCGGGACCTGGATGGCCGTCGCCGCCTGTGTCGAACGGTTGGGGGGCATCGCGTACGACCCGCAGGAGGGCAACCTGCTCGCTGCCGAGGATGCGATCCGCTACGCCCACGAGACATTGGCCACCATTGCGCGGCTGGAGGAGTCCCAAGGCGGCCCATCAGCCGGCTGACGTCCAGCCCATAGGCCGGTCGTTCGGGGCTCCGTCAGCCGTGCCTCGAGAAATTCGTCTCGATCAGCACCGTCTCGGTCTCGAACGCGGCGGCGTGCCACGCCCCGGCTGGGAAGTGGAACACGCTGCCGGCGGAGAACGGCCAGCGGCCCTGCTCGGTCTCCAGGATGCCTGAGCCCGAGAGGACCTGCACGAACTGCTCGTGATCGTGGCTATGGCGCGGCGCCGCGATGCCCGCCGGCACCACGACCCGCACGAGGTTCGCGCCGGCGCCCGGGATCGCACGCTTGGCGACACCGTTTTCGGCGACGCTCTCGGCGTGGTCCGTCCAGGTGGTCAGGTGATCGGTCATGGCGCGCATCTCCTCGGCGACGAGAGATGCGTCGCGGATCCGCCGAGTCAACCGACCCGCGGAGCCCGTCCCGGTGTCACCGGACCCGTGTCACGCCGTCCCGCCGGGGGGGCGCCCGCGCCGGTTCCTGGCAGCCGCCGGGTCGGGGATTGCGGGATCGGGAGCCGACGGGGCGCGGGCCGGTGTGGCGGGGGCGGTGCCCTGCGGGATGCCCTGGGTCGGCGTGCCGGCGGACGGCCAGAACGTCTCGAACAGGTCCTGCATCGCCCGGATGTTGTTGCCCTGAACCTCGGCCCCGGTGCGCAGCATCTGGTGGAGCATGTCGGAGCCGGGCTCGCCCGCCTTCGCATCCGCCGGCTTGGTGCTCGCCGGCTTGGGGGCCGATTTCGGGGCAGCCTTCGGCGCCTGGGCCGGGGGCATGAACGCCTTGGCCATCTCGGCCCAGGCCGGCCCGAACGGGAACGACCCGGGCGGGGGCGGCGCGCTCGCCCGCGCCTGGGCGGGCTCGCCCTGCGGCGGGTTCAGCATCACGTGGACGATGCTGGCCACCACGGCGCCGGCCATCATCGGCAGCATCTGGCGCAGGACCTGGGCGCCGACGCCGCTCGTGGCCGAGGCCTGCCGCAGCACCCCCTGCAGCAGCTGGGCCGAGCCGAACATCTGGCTGAGGGCGTCGAGCCCCTGCGGGGCCGCGGGCCGGGCCGCCTCGGGCAGGCCGAACATCCGCCCGAAGCTGTTCGGATCCATGCCGACGCTGCGCTGGAGCCCGAGGGTCAGGGCCGGCATCAACGCCTCGAACGCGCGCGCCGTCTGCTCGGTCGTCAGGCCGAATTGCTGGCCCAGGGCCTGGAACCCGGCTTCGCCCTGGGTCTGGAACATCTCGAGCGGGTTGAACATGACGCCTCGATCCTGCCGCAGCCGGACCGGCCGGGGCGCAGCATCGTGACCCGTTGCGCGGGGAAATACCAGTTCTGACCCGCAGAACTTGTGTTCATTCCAGCGCGGTCCGGCCGCCGCCTCAGCCCACCGGCCCCGGATGGACGTGGCCGGCCGGCAGGGCCGTGGCCCGCAGGGGCGCCCCCGGCGCGGCCTCGGGCGGGCGCAGCCGCGGGCCGGCGCCCTCCAGCCGGTCGACGGTCCGGCGGGCGAGCAGGAGTCCGAGCACACCGAAGACCAGCGAGCCGAGGCCCATGCCCGCCACCACGCCCCGGGGACCGTAGAGCGCCGCGCCAAGCAATCCGGGCGGGATGGTGCCGAGCGTCGCCCGCCCCCAGTTCAGCAGCGTCGAGCGCAGAGGGAAGCCGAGGTTGTTGAAGGCGGCGTTGCCCAGGAACAGGAGCCCGTTGAAGAACCAGATCGCGCCGCCGGCGAGGCAGAAGAAGCCGAACAGCTCGGCCGCGACACCGTGCAGGCCGAACAGGGCGGCGAGCGGTCCGCGGGCGAGCGCCAGGGCGATCCAGACCAGGGTCACGTAGGCGAGCGTCACGCCGACGGCGGCGCGGAGCACGCCGCGCATCCGGTCGAACCGGCCCGCGCCCCAGTTCTGCGCGAGGATCGGCCCGATCGCCCCCGACAGGGCGAACAGGCCGCAGAAGGCCACCGGAGTCAGGCGGTCGATCACGGAGGCCGCGGCGATCGCGTCGGTCCCATAGCCGGCGAACAGGCGCGCCAGGAAGGCGCTCGCGGCCGAGGGCGCGAGGTTGGTGAGGATGGCCGGTCCCGCGACCCCCGACAGGGCGGCGGCATCGGCCCGCAGGTCGGCGGGGCGGGGCAGGCCGAGGAGCCCGTGCCGGGCGATGCCGCGCAGACCCACCGCCACGAAGGTCGCCCGCGCCACGCAGACCGTGATCGCCGCGCCCTCCACGCCGAGGCCCGCCGCGAAGATCAGCAGCGGGTCGAGGATCGCCGTGACCAGGGCGCCGCCCAGCGTGACCAGCATCGCCTGACGCGCCGCACCGACCGCGCGCAGCAGGCCGGTGGACAGCATCCCGACGGCCAGAAGGAGGTTCGACGGCAGGGTGATGTCGAGGAACCGCTCAGCCACGCGCAGGGCTTCCCCGCGGGCTCCGATCAGGGTCAGCAGCGGCGTGGCGAGGAGCGCGATCAGGACGGCGATGAGGGCGGCGCCGAGGCCGCCGAGCGTCAGCGCCGAGGTCGCGTAGCGGCGCGCCCCCGCCGGGTCGTGCGCGCCCACCGCCTTCCCGACCAGGGCCCCGGCGGCGATCATCAGGCCGATATTCACCGCGGTTGCCAAGAACTGCACGATCCCCGCGAAGCCGACCGCGGCGGTCAGGTTCGGGTCGCCGAGTCGCGAGACGTAGAGCAGCGACAGCAGGTCGACGGCGAAGATCGCCACCAGTCCCACCGAGCCGGTGGCCGCCATCACGACCACGTGCCGGAGGATCGAGCCGGTGACGAAGCGGCCCGTCTCCGCCGGGGGCAGACCGTCAGACATCGGTGCCGTCACGCATCCCGGTCGCTGCCTTCCGCCTCCAGCTCGGCCTCCGGATCGCCCTCCGCCTCTGCGGCGTCGGAGTCCTGGGGTGCGAGCGCCGGCTTCTCCAGCAGGCGCTCGGCCGCCTCGCGCCGGTCGCTGCCCACGAGGTCGCGGGTCTCGATGCTGAGCGCCCGGGCCGGCCGGACCGGGACAGTCAGCGGCTCGGGCTTCAGCCCCGCCGCGGCCCCGCGCATCCAGCCGGCACCGTCCGGCAGGGCACCGGCCTGCTGGAGGACGAGCCGGGCGATGTCGCGCTTGCGCACGTCCGCGGCCCGGGCGGAGGCCGCCTCCGGCGACAGGCCGAGCCCCTCCAGCGCCGCACGCCCGAAGGCGAGGGCGGATTCGGCGGTCTCGCGGACCTGGTAGTCCACGTCCCGGTTCATCAGCTCGACCGCGTGCAGGCGGTCGTAGGCCCGCACGAAGGTGCGCACGCTGGAAAATTCCTCGTGCACGATGTCGACGATCTTGAGGGCGCCCTCCCGGTCGTCGACGCAGATGCAGACCAGCTCGACCCGGCCGATCCCGGCGGCGCGCAGCACGTCGAGGCGCGTGCCGTCGCCGTAATAGATGCGGAAGCCGAAGCGGGAGGCCGCGCGGAGCTGCTCCACGTCCTTGTCGATCACGGTGACCGGGATGCCCTCGGCCATCAGCACCTGCGTCAGCACCTGCCCGAAGCGCCCGAAGCCGATCACCAGGACCCGGGCGTCGCCGCTCTCGGTGAGTTCCGTGGACGGCTCCTCCAGATCGACCGGCCCCCGTGCGTTGCGCCGCTCGATCAGCTTGTCGAGGCCCTTGGCGGCGATCGGCCCGATCAGCATGGTCAGCGCGGCGAGCGCCACCGCGAAGCGCGTCGCCGTGGCCCCGGTGAGGCCGAGATCCTCGGCCTGCGGCAGCAGCACGAAGGCGAATTCGCCGGCCGGCGCGAGCACGGCCGCGCCCCGGAGCGCTCCGAGCGTGTCCGAGCCGAACAGCCGGAACAGGCCGGCGACCAGGGCGACCTTCACCAGGATGGCGCCCAGCGTCGCACCGAACAGGACCGGCCAGACCTCGCGCACGAGGGTGCCGTCGATCGACATGCCCACGCTCATGAAGAACAGGCCGAGCAGCATGCCGCGGAACGGCTCGATATCGGCCTCGAGCTGGTGGCGGAAATTCGACTCGGCCAGGAGGATGCCGGCGAGGAACGCCCCCATGGCCATCGACAGGCCGACCTGCTCCATCAGCAGCGCCGTGCCGAGCACCACCAGCA
>CAXTCV010000095.1:0-13305 GCA_964242725.1 uncultured Methylobacterium sp. | reverse complement strand
GGTTCGACGCCGCCGACCCGGCCGCCGAGAAGGCCGCCATCGACAAGGTCAACGCGGCGGCCTGCGAGGGCGTGGTCTACGTCCCGACCGGGTTCTTCCTGGGCTACCAGGCGTGGCGCAAGAATGTCTCGGGCATCGTGAAGGGGCCGATCCCCTTCACCTGGGGGGTTTCGAAGGCGTGATGGGGCGGGGGGTGACCATGTCGGCCCGCGCCGCGCGCGCGCCCTCCCCCCTCTGCGGGGGGAGGGGGATGCCCGGCACCGGCCGCGCCCTCCACCTCACGAAATAGCGAGGCCCCATGCTCGGCTATATCGGCAGGCGCATCCTGGCCACCATCCCGGTCATGGCGGTGGTCGGATTGTTCGTCTTCAGCCTCCTCTACTTCGCCCCCGGCGATCCGGCGGCGATCATCGCGGGCGACCAGGCGACCCCCGACGACGTCGCCCGCATCCGCGCCTCCCTCGGCCTCGACCGGCCGTTCCTGGTGCGGTTCGGGGAATGGTCCTGGCAGATCCTCCACGGGGACCTCGGGACCTCGATCTTCACCAACCTGCCGGTCACCACCATGATCGGCCAGCGGGTGCAGCCCACCGTCTCGCTGATGCTCGTCACCCTGATCTTCGCCATCGTGGTGGCGGTGCCGCTCGGCGTCGTCGCGGCCTGGAAGGCCGGCAGCCTGATCGACCGGCTGGTCATGGGGATCGCCGTGCTGGGCTTCTCGGTGCCGGTCTTCGTGGTCGGCTACGTGCTCGCCTACGTGTTCGCCCTCGAACTCGGCTGGCTGCCGGTGCAGGGCTACACGCCGATCGAGCAGGGGCTGTGGCCCTGGCTGTCCAACCTGATCCTGCCGGCGGTGACGCTCGGCCTCGTCTACATCGCGCTGATCGCCCGGGTGACCCGGGCGACCATGCTCGACGTGCTGCAGCAGGATTACATCCGCACCGCCCGGGCGAAGGGCCTGTCGCAGGGGCCGGTCCTGTTCATCCACGCCCTCAAGAACGCCGCCGTGCCGATCGTCACCGTCATCGGCATCGGCATCGCCCTGCTGATCGGCGGCGCGGTGGTGACCGAGACGGTCTTCGCGATACCCGGCCTCGGGCGCCTCACCGTCGATGCGATCCTGCGGCGGGATTATCCGGTGATCCAGGGCGTCGTGCTGCTGTTCAGCTTCGTCTACGTGCTCGTGAACCTCGCCATCGACCTGTTCTACACCGTGCTCGACCCGAGGATCCGCTATTGACCGCGACCGTCGCGCCCTTCCCCGACCGCGCCCCCCTGGCGGGCACCCCGACCGACGGGGCCTCCCCGAAGGCGCCGCCCCCGCCGGGCCTCGCCATCGCGGCGCCCCTGCCGGACGTGATCCCCGCCCGCAAGCGCCGCGGCCCGGTCTGGTCCTACATGCGCCGCAACCCGACCATCGTGGCCGGCAGCGTCCTGCTCCTCGTCGTCTTCCTGATGGCGCTGCTGGCGCCCTGGCTCGGCACCGTCGACCCGACCGCCCTGGCGCCGGCCAAGCGCACCCGGGTGCCCTCCGCCCAGTACTGGTTCGGCACCGACATGCTCGGCCGCGACGTCTATTCGCGGGTGGTCTACGGCGCCCGGGTCTCGCTGCTGGTCGGCTTCTCGGTGGCGTTCCTCGCCTCGATCGCCGGCCTCGCGGTCGGGCTCGTCTCCGGCATGGTCCGCTGGCTCGACGGGATCGTCATGCGGGTCGTCGACGGCATGATGTCGATCCCGCCGATCCTGCTCGCCATCGCGCTGATGGCGCTGACCCGCGGCTCCGTCCAGAACGTCATCGTGGCGATCACCATCGCGGAGATCCCGCGGGTCGCCCGGCTGGTCCGGGGCGTCGTCCTGTCCTTGCGCGAGCAGCCCTATGTCGAGGCCGCCGTGACCACGGGCACGCGCATGCCGGCGATCATCTGGCGCCACATCCTGCCCAACACGCTGGCGCCCATGACCGTGCAGGCGACCTATATCTGCGCCTCCGCGATGATCACCGAGGCGATCCTGTCGTTCATCGGCGCGGGCGTGCCGCCCTCGACGCCCTCCTGGGGCAACATCATGGCCGAGGGCCGGGCCCTCTGGCAGGTGAAGTTCTACATCATCCTGTTCCCGGCGGTCTTCCTGTCGCTGACCGTGCTCGCGGTGAACCTCGTCGGCGACGGCCTGCGCGACGCCCTCGACCCCCGCATGGCGAAAGACGTCTGATGAGCACCGGCATGAGCGGCACACCCCTCCTGTCGATCGAGAACCTGCAGGTCCATTTCCGCACCCCCGACGGGGTCAACCGGGCGGTGGACGGGGTCTCGTTCGCGATCCAGTCGGGCGAGACCCTGGCGATCGTCGGCGAATCCGGCTGCGGCAAGTCGGTGACCTCGATGTCGATCCTGCGGCTCCTGCCCGAGCCGCCGGCCCGCATCGCCGGCGCCATCAGGTTCGAAGGGAGGAACCTCCTCGACCTGCCGAACGGCGCCATGCGCAAGATCCGCGGCAACGACATCAGCGTGATCTTCCAGGAGCCGATGACCTCCCTGAACCCGGTGCTGACGGTCGGCCGCCAGATCGGCGAGACGCTCCGCCTGCACCAGGGCCTGAGCCGGCGCGCCGCCGAGGACCGGGCGGTGGAGATGCTGACGCTGGTCGGCATCCCCGAGCCGCGGCGCCGGGTGCGGGAATACCCGCATCAGCTCTCGGGGGGCATGCGCCAGCGGGTGATGATCGCCATCGCGCTCGCCTGCTCGCCGAAGCTCCTGATCGCCGACGAGCCGACCACGGCGCTCGACGTGACCATCCAGGCCCAGATCCTCGACCTGATGCGCGACCTGAAGGCCCGGGTCGGGGCCGCGATCATGCTGATCACCCACGATCTCGGGGTGGTGGCCGAGGTCGCCGACCGGGTGGTGGTGATGTATGCCGGCCGCAAGGTCGAGGAGGCGCCGGTCCGCGACCTGTTCCGGGCGCCGCGCCATCCCTACACCCGCGGCCTGATGGGGGCGGTGCCCAAGCTCGGCGCCCTGGAGCACGGCGGCGACGCGCGGCTCGCCGAGATCCCCGGCATGGTCCCGAGCCTGAAGGGCCGGATCGAGGGCTGCGTCTTCGCCGGGCGCTGCCCGGACGTGACCGACCTGTGCCGCCTCTACGCTCCGGCCCTGGAGCCGAAGGCCCCCGGCCACCTCGCCGCCTGCCACTACGCGCCGAAGGAGGCGCTGGCGGCATGATTCTTCTTGGACGGATCGGCAACGACGCGTGTCCTCCCGCCCCCCTCTGCGGGAGAGGGTACCCTGCGCAGCAGGGGGGGAGGGAGGATGCGGGCGTCGTCGCGCTCCATCCCCATCCGGAGGCTCGCCCGTGACCGCCCGCACCCTGCTGGAGGTCAACGACCTCAAGAAGCATTTTCCCCTCGGCGGCGGCCTGTTCGGCCGGTCGAACCGCGTGCTCAAGGCGGTGGACGGCCTGTCCTTCACGGTGGCCCGGGGCGAGACCCTGTCGCTCGTCGGCGAATCCGGCTGCGGCAAGTCCACCGTCGCCAAGGCGCTGATGCGCCTCTACGCCCCCACCGCCGGACAGGTGGTGCTCGACGGGCGGCGGATCGACGATCTCTCGGCCGGGGCGCTCCGGCCCCTGCGGCGCCACATCCAGATGGTGTTCCAGGATCCGTTCTCCTCGCTCAACCCGCGGATGCGGGTGCGGGCGATCCTGGCCGAGCCGATCCGCAATTTCGGGCTGGCCAGGGGCTCGGCCGATCTCGAGGCCAAGCTCGCCTCCCTGATGGAGCGGGTCGGCCTGCCGCGCGAGGCGCTGGGGCGCTGGCCCCACGAATTCTCGGGCGGCCAGCGCCAGCGCATCGGCATCGCCCGGGCGCTCGCCGCCGAGCCGGACCTGATCATCTGCGACGAGGCGGTCTCGGCGCTCGACGTCTCGGTGAAGGCGCAGATCGTCAACCTGCTGCGCGACCTCCAGCGCGAGCTCGACCTCGCGATGCTGTTCATCTCCCACGACCTCGCCATCGTCGAGCACATGACCCACCGGGTGGCGGTGATGTATCTCGGCAAGATCGTCGAGATCGGCCCCCGCCGCGACCTGTTCCTGGCGCCCAAGCACCCCTACACGCAGGCGCTGCTCTCGGCGGTGCCGATCCCCGAGCCCGGGGCCGGGCGCACCCGCATCGTGCTCAAGGGCGACGTGCCGAGCCCGATCGACCCGCCCGCGGGCTGCCGCTTCCACACCCGCTGCCCGCAGGCCTTCGACCGCTGCCGGGTCGAGGTGCCCGGGCTCGACCGCGTGGGCGCCGGCCACTTCGCCGCCTGCCACCTCAACGACGCCGCCGCACCGGCGGTCGCGGCCTGACGGATCCGGAGACAACCGTGCAGCACGACCTCATCCTGAAGGGCGCGCGGGTCATCGACCCGTCGCAGGACCATGACGGGATCTGCGACGTCGCCTTCGCGGAGGGCCGCGTCTCCGGCTTCGGCCGCGACCTGCAGGCCGGTCCGGGCACGCAGGTGCGGGACATGGCCGGCGCGATCGTCACCCCGGGCCTGATCGACCTGCACACCCACGTCTACTGGGGCGGCACCTCGATCGGCATCGACGCCGACGCGTTCTGCCGGACCTCCGGGGTGACCACCGCGGTCGACACGGGCAGCGCGGGACCCGGCAATTTCTCCGGATTTCGCAAGCACGTCATCGAGCGGTCCGAGGCGCGGATCCTCGCCTATCTCCACGTGTCGTTCGCCGGCATCTACGCCTTCTCCAAGACGATCATGGTCGGCGAGAGCCAGGACCCGCGGATGATGGCGCCCCGCGAGGCCGTCGAGGTCGCCGAGGCCAACCGGGACGTGATCATCGGCATCAAGGTCCGGGTCGGGCGCAATTCCTCCGGGGATCAGGGCACCGCGCCGCTCGGCATCGCCCTCCAGGTCGCGGAGGAGACCGGCCTGCCGCTGATGGCCCATATCGACGAGCCGCCGCCGAGCTACGAGGAGGTGCTGGCGATGCTCCGCCCCGGCGACGTGCTGACCCACGCCTTCCGCCCGTTCCCGAATTCCCCCGTGACCGCCCAGGGCGCGGTGAAGCCGGCCCTGCGCGAGGCCCGGGCCCGGGGCGTGCTGTTCGACATCGGCCACGGCAAGGGCTCGTTCGCGTTCAAGACCGCCCGGGCCATGCTGGCGGGGGGCTTTTTGCCGGACACGATCTCGTCGGATGTCCACCAGCTCTGCATCGACGGGCCGGCCTTCGATCAGGTCACCACGATGTCGAAGATGCTCTGCCTCGGCATGAGCCTCCGGGACGTCATCGCCGCCTCCACGGTGAACGCCGCCGTGGCGGTGAAGCGGATGGAGTACGGGAGCCTGAGGGTCGGGTCGCTCGGCGACGCCACCGTGCTTTCCGTCCGGGACGGGGCGTTCGACTACGTCGACACCCGGGGCGAGCACATGACCGGCGCCCAGCGGATCTTTGCCGAGGGCGTGGTGCTGCGGGGCCGGTGGTGGCACCCGATGTGAGGACGCGGGACGGCCGCGGGGTCGGGGCACGAAGGTGCCCTCGTGCTCGCCAAGACCGCGACAGATGGCTGTTGCCCTGAGGCCCGGGCGATCACAGTCGCGCCTGGCCATATCCCGATCACAACCCGCCTCCCGCGGCGCGGCGCGGCCGTCCCGAAGGCGGCCTCCGCTCCGCTGGCACCGCGGGATGAGGATCACGGGTGGGACACGCCCGTGCCCCGGAGCGACCGGCCGCGATCGCATGGCGAACCGTGCGCGGAAACCGTCTCGGGCATCGCCGGCCCTCGCCTCGACGCGGATGGCCGTCCGGATTCTCGCGCCAATGCGGCGACCGCCGGATGACGGCCGGACACCGCCTCGGATGCCCTATGCGGGTCTGTCGGCCCGCACCGCGTCCGACCTGTTCGGGTCGAGGTTCTAGCGCAGGGCCAGGATCTGGGCCGCGTGGGCGGCGACGTCGTGCACCGCCGGCAGGTCGTAGGTGTAGACCCGGCCGGCCAGGATCGCCAGGGCGAGGATCCAGAACACGGCGCCGGCGAAACGGCGGGCCGACCGGTCGCCGGCGGCCTCCGGGCAGGCGCGCGCGACACCGTCCGCCACGGGTTCGCCGAACGGATCGAAGGCTGTCGGCCGGGTTTCCGGGAGGGTACGCATAAAGTGGAATGTTGCCTCCGGGTGCCCCGTCCGCAATGGACGCGTCTTTCGTATTTCCGCGGGCCGAGAGACGCTTGTTCTCTCCTTGCGTGTAGCGACGAACATCTTCTTCTCATCGGTCGGGGCGTGGCCGGAGAGCGGCGAATCTCCGGCCCGGCGGGGGGCGGTCCTCCGTGGGACAGGCGAACCGGCCCCGGGCCCCGATCCGCGCGGGCGTTCCCTCAGCCGCCCCGCAGCCGCACCGGTCGTCCGATCCGGGCGCCGGCATCCTCCGCGAGCGTGCGGTCATCGGCGAGGGTCGCCCGGGCCGTGTCGATCGCCACGGTGGCCGCCGACAGGGTCCGCTGATCCGGCTCCCGCGCCCGGGCATAGCGCACCACGTCCATGGCCAGCGCGTCGACCTCGACGGTGAGGGCGTCGATCGCCGCCGGATCCTGCAGCGCCCGGGCCTGTCCGGCGATCTCCAGGAGCCGGTCCATGATCTCGTCGATGCGCTCCCGGCGCAGGCTGGCGAGACGCTGGCGGATCCAGGCCAGGACCGAGACGAGGCCGCCGGCGAGGGCGCCCAGGAGATAGAGCGTGTCGCCGTAGCGCTCGATGAAGCCGTGCTGGTCGCGCTCGAAATAGTCGATCGCCCCGGGATGGATCGGGATGCGGGCGCTGGTGGCCGCCACGGTCGTGTCGTAGGCCGGGGCCTGGACGTACTCGGCGGCGTCCGTCACCTGCGCGGCGGCGGTGCGTTTCTCGAACAGCAACTGGGTCACGTCGGCCGCCACCACGCGGCTCAGGGACGCCCGCGCCATCAGCCGGTAGGAGGCGCCCACCGTCTTGACGTCGTCGGCCGGCAGCTTCGGGCGACCGCCGAACAGGCCCCCCGGGACGGTCACCGCCTGGAGCCGCGGGAAGCGCTCGATCACGGCATCGTCGTCCTCCACGGCGACGAAGGCGACCTTGCCGCCGCGGGCGACCGACTGCACGGCCCCGACCAGGGCCAGCGCCTTGGGGGCGGAGGGGGCGATGATGCTCACGAAGGCGTCGATCCGCCTGGCGCGGAATCCCTCCGCCACCGCCTCCTGATCGACCGGGACCAGCAGGACCGCGGACTCCCGGGCCGGGCCGGCCGTCTCCTCCAGGGTGAGGCCGTAATAGCCGAGGAGGTTGCGCAGCAGCCAGAGGTCGGCGTCCCGGTGGGCCGCGATGCCGAGCCGCTTGCCGGCGAGCTTCGGGAAGCTCGTGATCCCGCCGGGGTCCGGCGAGGCGATGATCATTGCCTGGTCGCGCAGGATCGCCAGGGTGAGGCCGTTGGTCGGCAGCAGCACGTCGGGGCGGACCACCGCGAGGTCGGCGCGCCCGTCCTGCAGGGCGGCGGCGCTCTCGCGCACATCGTCGAAGGGCAGGATCTTCAGCCGGACGGTCCCGTGGCCGGCCTCCAGGGCGTCGGCATAGGCCTTGATCAACTCCGGCTCGGTGCCGTCGCGGGGGGCCACCGCGATGGTCAGGACGGTCGCCTGCAGGAGGTACCACGCCGCGAGCCCGCCCGCGCCCAGGAGGGCGGCGCCTGCCAGGAGCAGGACTTCCCGGCGCAGCAGCCAGGCGGGGAGGCTCCACATCGCCCCGGACGCTCAGAACAGCGAGATCAGGACGATGCCGGCGACCATCAGGGCGGCGCCGATCAGGCGCGGCCGGCCGGCCTTGACCTGCCTCATGCCGAACCAGCCGAAATGGTCGAGGGCCACCGAGGTGATCAGGTTGGCGGTGATGAGCAGGCCGTTGAAGGCCCCCGCGCCGACCTTGTCGACGAAGAGCAGCCCGGCGAACACTGCCACCGCCCCGGTGATCCCGGCGAGCGGCATCCACCAGCGGACGCCCGCGACGTCCGCCCGGCTCGGCAGCGGCGAGGGCCGCAGCAGGAACACCAGCGCGAACACGAACACGACGGGCACGAACGACACCGCCGCGGCGAGCCAGGGGTTCTCCAGGGCGCCCCGCAGCTGCGCGTTCCAGACCACGCCGATCGCCATGAGGGCGCCGGCCACGAGGATGAACGGATAGAGCAGCTTGCCGCCGACCCCGGCCTCGCCGCCGTCGCGCTTGCCGCCGGACCGGGCGATGAAGGTCACGCCGACCGCCATCAGCAGGCCCCCGAGCCAGGGCATCGGCTTGAAGCCCGCGGCCTGCAGGCCGAACAGGCCGAGCGCGTCCATGGCCAGGGAGGTGAGGATGTTGGCGGTGAGCGTCAGGCCGTTGAACGGCCCGGCGCCGACCTTGTCGATGAAGGCGAGGCCGCCGAACACCGCCACCGCGCCGGCGACGCCCCCGAGCGGCGCGTACCAGGGCATCCGGCTCAGGGAGTCGAGGCTCGGCAGCGGCGTCGGCATCGTGAAGAACAGGGTCGTGAACACGAAGACGATCGGCAGGAACGAGACGGTCGCGGCGAGCCAGGGATTGACCAGCCTGCCGCGCAGCTGCGCGTTCATGGCGTTGCCGAGCGCCTGCAGCGCGCCCGCCACGAGGATGAAGGGGTAGAGGAGGGCAGCCGTCACGCGCGCGGACCTTGGGTTTCCGGAAAGGGATCAGACGAGGAGGAGGCCGGCGAGCGCCAGCACCAGGGCCGGCGGCATCACCAGCAGGCCGAGCTTCAGGAAGGTCCAGGCGCCGACATCCTGGCCCTCGCGGCGGATGGCGGTGAGCCACAGGATCGTGGCCAGCGAGCCCGTCACCGACAGGTTCGGCCCGAGATCCACGCCGACCAGGATCGCGCCCGCGACCTTCTCGGGCACGTCGGCGGCCTGGACGGCGGCGCCCGCGATCAAGCCGGCCGGCAGGTTGTTGACGAGGTTGCACAGCACCGCGACCAGGCCGCCCGCCCCCCAGGCGGTCGCCGCCGGGGCGGCGTGCGCGGAGCCCTTGAGCAGGTTCGCCAGCATGGCCAGCACGCCGGTCTTCTCCAGGGCCTCCACCAGCACGAACAGGCCGGCCACCAGCGGCAGCACGCTCCACGACACGTCCTTGGCGACCTCGACGAAGCCGCCGCGCTTGAGCAGCAGCACGACCAGGGTGGTGGCGAGCCCGGCCACGAAGGTCGGCAGGCCGAGGTCGAGGCCGAGCGCCGAGGCCCCGATCAGCACGCCGCCGGTGGCCACGATGCCGATCCCCGCCACGAGGCCGGTGCGCGACAGCGTCGCCGCCGCGACATCGGTGGCCACGCTCTGGCCGCGCAGCGTCCCGGCCTGGGTCAGGCGCAGCACCGCATAGGTCGTCGCGATGGCGAGCAGCGAGGGCAGGGCGAACAGGCCGAGCCAGCGCACGAGCGGCGGCATATGGGCGGCGAAGACCACGAGGTTGGCCGGGTTCGAGATCGGCAGCACGAAGCTCGCCGCGTTGGCGATGAAGGCGCAGATGAACAGGTAGGGGAGGGGGTTCTCCACCTTGGCGGCCTTGGTGGCCGCGTAGACGGCCGGCGTCAGCACCACCGCGCAGGCGTCGTTCGACAGGAACACCGTGACGACGGTGCCGACGAGGTAGACCAGGGTGAACAGCCGCGTGGCCGAGCCCTTGGCGGCCCGCACGGCGATCGAGGCGAGCCAGTCGAACAGGCCCTCCTTCCGGGCCACCTCCGACATCAGCATCATGCCGATCAGGAACAGGTAGACGTCGGTGCCCTTGAGCACGCCCTCCCAGGCGGTGGCGGGGGCGAGCAGCCCGAGGGCGACCAGGGCGCCGGCGCCGAGCACCGCCCAGATCGCCTCCGGCCAGGAGAAGGGGCGCACGATGACCCCGAGGGTCGCGAGCGCCGCGATGGCCCAGGTGGCGAGGTTGGGTGTCAGCGTCAGCGCGGCCATCGGGTCCGGTCTTCCTCAGGTCGTGGGGTTCGAGGGTCTGGTTCGGGGAGGGAGCCGGCTACCAGTGCCGGCCGAAGCGGTTGGGGCCGAGCTGGTCGCCGCGGATGCCCTTCTCCGGCCAGGCCGGTATCCGGAACGCGTCGCTGCCGGGGCGGTCCGGGGCGGGGGGCGGCGTGAAGCCGCGTGCCACCGGCTCGATCGTGTCGGTATCGGTGTTCGCCGCGCCCGTGCGGGGGTCCAGCGTGCCGTCCGTCACCGTGACCGAGAGGCGGCGCGACCCGTCCGGCCAGGGGATCCGCGCCTCGACGATGCGCGGGCCGGCCGGACGCATCGGGTGCGGTGGCCCGTGGTCGACGCGGGCCTGGCAGCGCCACTCCGCCTGGGGGGCGTCCGAGAGCACCAGGGCCCGCACCGTGATCGCCCCGTCCGCGGCGTCGAGGGCAGCGGTGGCGAGGCGCCGGTCGGCGGGGCCCGTGATCATCGCGAAGGGCAGGGCCCGGTCGAGGGGCTTGAAGCGCCAGCTCGTGACCGCGCCGTCGATCGCCGCGACCGCGTAGCCCACCGAGCCGTCCTCATTCTGGCCGACCGAGCGGGCCGAGGCGTAGAGCGTGCGCCCGTCATGGGCGAGTTCGTTGTAGTGGGTGTGGCCCATCTCGACGAGGCGCACCGCGTGGCCCCGGATCAGGCCGGCGAGGGCCGTTTTCTCTGCGTGGTGCTGCAGGTCGTCCGGATAGGTGTGGATGAAGACCGCGCAGGGCAGGCCGTTCCGGGTGGCGTGCGCGAGTTCCTCCTCGAACCAGGCGAGCTGGAAGGGTCCGAGCCGGAAGTCGAGGCCGAAGCCTTTCCGGCCGTAGCCGGGGCTGACCATGTCGAGGAACACGCAGCGCACCCCCGCGATCGTCTCGGCGAAGTAGTAGTGCGCGATCCGGGTCGGCTGCTCGGGCCGGGGCAGGTCGTGGTGCCGTGGCGCGTGCGCGCCGCCCCGCGCGCCCTGCGCCACCGCGGCGAACAGCGCGTCGAACGCCGCCATCGCGCCGTGCTGGCGGTCGTGGTCGCCGGGGATCAGGCGGATCGGGAGATCCGGATGCGCCGCCAGGGCCTCCGTCAGGATCGCGTACTGCTCCGCCGTCCCGTCCTCGGCAAGGTCCCCCGGCAGATAGGCGAAGTCGAGGAGACCCCGCCCGTGGAGGCCGTCGATCTCGCGCAGGATCCCCCGCAGGTCCTCGGCATTGCGGTCGCCCGCGCATTCCAGGTGCAGGTCGCCGATATGCGCGAAGGCGAACACGTCGCGGGCCGCGCTCATGGGGCACCGGCGTGGCGATGGGCCGCCCCCCGTCCGCTCACCCTGAATGTCCCGTCCGCCATCGCACACTCCGGATGGGCCCCGACCATCCACCGCGACAGTCGTGACCGGCCCGACGCCCCGGATGCAGCCGAGTTCCGGCCTCGGGCCCAAGCGTGGCCGCGGGGGAACCTAATTTTTCGTGATCGCCGTCGACGCCCCGGACAGATCCCGCAAAGTGTCGTGAAATCGGACGCCTTGTGTCTGCTTGGTGGACACATGCCCGGCCTTCGGGACGACGGGGCCGGACCGGCCGATGCTTGCCCCGGCGCGACGAAGATTGCCGGTCCTCGGCCCGGGGCCCTGTGGCGGCGGGCGCGGCGGAATCCGGCCGGTCAGAGCCCCTCGATCCCGCCCTGCAGGACCGCGCCGGGGGCGTGATCCGGACCGGCCTCCGGGCGGTGCGGTGCGCCCGCCGGGGACGAAGCCGAACCGGCGCTTCAACCCGCGCCGGACGGGTCCGCTCGCCCGAGACGCCGGCCGCTGAGGCGACGCCGGGAACGGGCTGGGTCACGGACCTGCTGAAACCAGAATGTCCCGATCCGAGAGTGCGGGACGCACGGGATGTCTCCGGCCCGCCGTCGATCCTGGCGAGCGCGCCGCCGGCCTGTCCCCTGCGACCCGACCGACCGGCCGCGTTCATAGTCTCGCCGTGTTCCGGGCGCCCCCTGGCGGCATCAGCCCCACGGGGCAGCCCGGTCGCAGGCGAAGACCCCATGATCAATTCCTTCCTGGCCCTCCTGACGGTCCTCGCGGTCCTGATGGTCACGGCTCTGTTCAAGCTGCCGCTCATGCCGTTCCGCTTCGCCGCCCGCCTGCTGCGCGGCCGCCCGGCCGCCGCCTGACCGGGACGCTCAATCCGACGCGTCGATCGTGAAGGTCATGCCGCGGCCCGGGCCGTGGTCGGAATAGTCGGCGAGGGTCAGGCCGCGTTCGGCCAGGGTCGCCACGACGGTCTCCCGCTCCTTGCGGACCATCTGGCCGACCGCGAGCGGTGTCAGGCGCGGGCTCGCCTGCCGCAGCCGGTCCACCGCGATGATCGCCGGCACCCCCTCGCCCTCGGCGATCCGGGCGAGGGCGAGGCCCAGATCCCGCGCTTTCGTCTGCGCGGCGGATTTCGGCGTGAAGGCCATTCTGCTCGTCCCTCTCTGTCCCGGCCCGGCGGCCGCGCCGCTCACGCGGCCCGCGCATCGACGTTCACGTCGGGGAAGGCCTTGATCCAGACCCGCCGCCCCCGCGCGTCGTAGACCTCAACCTGCCAGCGCGACCAGTCGAACCGCTCGACGACCCGCTCCATCAGGGCGAGCGCCACGCGTTCGGCATGGACCCGCATCTGCGCGGGGTTCGGGAGCCGGCTGCCCCCGAGATCGGTCACCAGCTCGTGGCCGTCCGTGCAGTGGAAGCGGTAAAGCCGCGTCGGCATTGGCGTTTCCTCGATCCATCCACAGCGTTCCACCGCAATCCGAAACCGCGACGGGCCGAGGGTTGAACCGGGCCGGCCGATGCGCTTTGTTCACGGAATGTTCTAGATGGAATCGAGCCGCGATGCACGCAGATCCTGACGAGGTGCCTGTGGAGATCCGTCCCCGGGAGGCGGAGGTGATCGCCTACGCCTATCATCGGGCCGCCCGGGGCAACGCCTGGGACGCCCTCGTGGCCGCGATCACGGACGCGCTCGCCGATCTCGATGCGGCGGAGCGGCGCACGGCCCGGCAGGATGGCCTGATCTCCCGCGGCTATGCCCGCGGCTGGACGGGGGCGGGCGGGTTGGCGGTGCCGCCCCGTCCGGATCGGCCGTAGCGGCGGCGGCCGGGAGACCCGCGTTCCGGATCCGGCCGCCACCGGCGCAGATCCGGGAAATCCCGCTCAGGCGGTGCCGCCGCCCATCCGGGTGCGTGCGGCCGTCTCGCGCTCGGCCATGGCGCCGGGCTGTCCGAGGCCGATGGCCTTGGCCAGGGCG
>CAXTCV010000094.1:0-13360 GCA_964242725.1 uncultured Methylobacterium sp. | reverse complement strand
CGCGGCATCCGCCACGTGGTCTGGGTGGCGACGCGGAGGGCGTGATCTGGGCGGCCGTGCGGCCTGGATGAGGCGCGCAGCCTGATCCATTCACCACGATCGTGGCCCCAGCTTGCATCGCGCAGCCGAAGCTCGCCAACCTCAGGCTCCATCTTTTTCTTAGCAGAGCCGACGCTGGATATGCTGTCCCGACAACTCCCCTCAGAGTTTCGTCCCTGGCCCGTCGTGGCGGTTGGTGGACTCTCGGTGACGGCGTCGACGCTCGCCGACACGACCAGCGACATGATCGACTACTGTCGCGGGACGAGCCGGCAGGCCCGACCGATCGTGATCACCTCCATCAACGGGCAGGTCCTGTCACTCTGCGCGCGAGATGCCGGGGTCCTCCAGCTCTTCGCAAAGGCCGATATCGTGCATTGCGACGGGCAGCCGCTGGTCCTGCTGTCGCGATTGAGGGGTGCGGGCGCGATCCCGGAACGGGTCGCAACGACGGACCTCTACCCGGCTGTGGCAGAGCAGGCGGCCCGGCGACAGGTCACCTTCTACCTGCTGGGCGGCAGCGAGGACGCCAACCGCCGCGCGGCGGACAACAGCATCGCCGCCAATCCCGGCCTCACCATCGTGGGGCGCTCCCATGGCTACCTGTCTCGGGACGACGAGGCCCGTGTGGTGGCGGAGATCGCGGCGCTGAAGCCCGATATCCTCTGGGTCGGGCTCGGCGCACCGCGCGAGCAAGAGTTTTGTGTCCGACATCGTGATGCGCTGAGCGGCGTCGCCATCATCAAGACCTCCGGCGGGCTCTTCGATTTTCTCAGCGGCGCGAAGAAGCGCGCTCCGGTCCTGGTTCAAAGAGCCGGCTTCGAGTGGCTATTCCGATTGCTGCTGGAACCGCGGCGCTTGGGGTGGCGCTATCTGGTCACGAACCCGCACGCCCTGATGATCATGATCCGCGATCTCCTGGCGCCTCGCCCGTCGCACGCGAGCCTGGATCGCATCGGCAAGCCAGGGTCGGACAGCCTGCCGTCCTGACCCCGCTCACCGCTGATCTCCGTTTTCACGCCGGCTCCGGCACCTGCCACAGATTGGGGACGAGAGCGCCGAGCGGCTGGCGGCGCACCGTCGTGGCGCCGTCGATGACCTCCAGGGAGCCGCACCGGTTCAGGGTATGCAGCCGGCTCCCCCCCCAGTGCTCCCCGGGAGCGATCTCGGCTCGGACCGTCTGGACGAAGGTGTCGCGATCGAGTGTCTCGATTTCGGCAAGGACCAGCCCTTTTCCGTAGCCCCGCCTGCAGTCCTGAATCGGCCGCCACAGCTTTCCATTCCGCGTGACGACCCGGCCTGCTGGTCGCGCCAAAGCGCAGTCGACCAGAACCGGGTGTTGCGCATGGGGGGTCCAGACACCCTGCAGCGTTTCTGCATGGTAGATCGACAGCGTATCCGAATAACCCCCGTACCCTTCGCGGGTGCAGGCCGTCATCCACCAGAGCCCATCGTGGCGGAACAACGAACAGTCGGAGGCCTCGACTCCCTCCAGCAGCGTTCCGACCCGCTCCCAACGCTTCGGAAAGTCGATACAGCGGTAGAGCGGAATGGTGCCGGTGAGCGACGCTTCGGGCACCATGTAAAGGGAGCCCTCGTGTTCCACTATGAACGGGTAGGATTGATGCCAAGGTTCGATGAGAACCGGAAATGACGCCCCGGTCGGCCCTTTGCTATCGAATTCCACACCCGAGATCGTGCCACGGCCGACCCTGTAATCATATTCCTCGAAGAACAGCACGGTGCGACCTTGCCAGGTCACGGGGAACGGATCGGCAAAGAAACCACGTCCGGTGTCCTGCAGCACGGACCATCGCGGCCCACCGAGGTCTCCGCGTTCCATCACGCCCGGCCCGTCATGCAGGCGCCAGCCGATCCGCCAATGAGGCGAGTGGAAGCAGAGATTGAAAATGGCGCGAGCACATTGGCTCGCCAGGTTGTGGACTGCGTAGGAGAGAGCGCTCCGCGCCGCCCCCCCTGTTGCGGGTCGGCGCATGTCCGTCGGCGAGCTAAAGCCCCGCCCAGCCGCCACATCGTCGACGGCCCGTTCGAGAAGCAGGACGGTTCGGGACAGGACCGCCTCCAGTCCGCCGATCAGTCCTGAATTTCCGCCGCCGGGACGTCCTGAGAGCACGAGTCTACGGCGGCCCGTGTCTTCGATGTCGATCGACGGCATGGCTCCGCCGAGCACGGCGGCGACCAGAGCCTCCTCCGTGCTGTGCCCGTCGAAGAGCGGCCGAAGGTGGTGTGCCGCGTCGCCAACCGCCGGCGAAGCCAGAATGCCACGACAATCGACGACGATGTCGGCGGGAGGACCGCCTCGACCGCTCCAGGACTCCTGCGGGCCTGTTGCAGGATCGAACAGCGTGTCACGATGCCGGTTGAGGAGAACACGCTCGAGCTGAAGAAGAGCCAGCGCTTGGCTCGGCAGGGAGCCCCCTCCGTCGTGGACGGAAAGCTGAACCTCCGGACGATCGTGCCGACGGCGCAGACGCTCCGCAAGGTTGACATGCCATTGTCGAGGCCCCGCGCCGCCCACTTTGACTTCGATCCGCATAGAACACCAGTCGTTCCACGATGTAGGACAAGGACTCGTCGACGCCGCTTCGGTCGGTTCTGTTCGCGAGGCGAAGAAGACGTGCAACTCGCGCTCCGAGCCGCCGCACGTTCACCACAGACGAACCGGCTGAAAGCCTATTCCAAAAGCCCGGCCTCGCGCTCCGCCATTGAGGGGAGACGTCAGGCCGGAGCAGGCGCTATTCTCTTTGGCCTACCTCTTTTGAAACAGGCTCTCAGCTCATCGAACAAGAGCAGCGTAGAGGTCTGTTCCTTCAAACCGTTCCGTTGCGAAAGAGCCGCCTGCCGCAGTTGTGTCGACCGCTTTTGAGCCTGCCCGAACCTCACCATGGGTAGCAGAGTGTCTGCAGGAACGGCTGGCAGCATCTTGAAACAAGGTTACGATCGACAGGACCCATCATTGGCCGAAGAGGACCAACTCGGTGTAGGCAAGGTCGCCGAGAGGCATGGGAGATGGCCCTCGGCTGAACTTGACCCGCCGACCCTCGACGAATCGGCCCACCAACCCCCGAATAGGACCGGTACTGTCGACAAGGATCCAGGGCATCGCGCGGCGCTTCAGCAACAGGCGTCCCAGAGACCCGACGACACGATGCAGATCCTCGAAGGGGCTGACGAAAACGACCGAGTAGATGGGAACCCGCAATCCGGGGGAACCGCGCCAGAGCTGCATGTCGCGCTTCTGTAAGATCAACGGCCTCCCTTCCCCGCCGTCGCTCCACACGAAACACAGACATCCGTAGGAGCGGTGGTCACGGATGAGGGTGCGGGCCCCGGGCGCGAGATCGGACAGGTCATCCCCAGCACCGACCTCCCGGATCGTGACGCCGGCGTGGCGCCGGCCGAACAGGGGTAGAACCAGCATCTGGCCCCTGCAGTAACGGACGCTGCCGAACGCCTCCTGGATCCTGAAGGTTTCGGGAGCCGGGGTGACGTTCAGGTAGGTGACGGTCGGATTCTGTTGTGCCTTCCTGTCGAGCAACGTTGCGTAGGCCCGGAAGCGGGGATCGACATACCAGCTCGACAGGTTGCAGCGCACGACGTCGCCCTGCACGAAGTCCGCCCGCGTGTGCAGCGTGAGAAGCACGCCGACCAAGCCCTCCGGCTGTTCGAGGACAAAGCCATAGCGGGGATAGTCCGTCGGCAAGGTGCGGGTGACGTGACGGGCGAAACCACGGCGCCAGTAGGCTTCGCCGCGGTCGGGAAAACCGCGCCGCAGCAGGCGAATCACATCGTCGAGGTCCTTCTCGGCGATCTCGCGGCACCGGAGCGGCTGGCTGGCCGAGGCGAGCGGCGACGGCTCAGCCGCCACGACGACACGACCCGCTCGATCCGATGTGCCGGGACCGCGTCCAGGCTCCGTTGGCCCGTCTGGGTGTTCGGGCTGGAGCACCTTGTCGATGATGGCAGCCAGAGCTGCCCCGGCCCGCTCCACCGTATGCGGGGACGCCCTGGCTCGAAGCGCGTCGCGATCCGGCTCGGTGTCGAGCGCGCGGGTCATGGCGGCGCAGAGCGCCTCGGCATCGCCGACCGGCACCAGTTGACCGTAGCGTCCCCATTGAAGGATCTCACCCGGTCCGTAGGGACAATCCGTCGCCACGACGGGCGTGCCGCAGCTCAGGGCCTCGACGATGACGTTCCCGAATCCTTCGAAGCGAGAGGACGAGACGACGAGCGACGCCCTTCGCATGACGTCGAAGGGGTCGAGCACGAACCCACGCAGAGTGACGCGATCGTCGAGCCCGAGCTTGCCGATGAGCTTCACCAGTTCGGGGCCCAGGGGTCCCGTACCGTAGATCTCCAGTCGGACCGACCTCTGGGAAGCAAGGGCCGCGAAGGCGCGGAGCAGCGTGTCGTGATCTTTTTCCGGAGACAAGCGGCCCACCGACACGATGAGCTCGCGGTCCCGCTCGACTGCGGCAACGGAGGCCTCGGCCTCGACGATGACGGCGTTGGACTGGATGTGAACCAGCTTCGACCGCGGCACGCCGAAGTTCCGGTTGAGATCGTCGAGAGCGCCTTCCGTCAGCGTGACGACGACATCGGCCCACCGATAGGCGATGCGCAGGAGTGCATAGGCCATACGGGTCTGCCGGTAGGGGTCGTGGCGCTGGCTGATCGAAGCGCTGCTGACCTCGCGCAGGATCACACGCGGTCGCAGCCTTTTCGGCAGCGACTTGACCGCCAACAAGGTCAATAGATTCGACGCCGCTTCCGCACTGACCACGGCAGCGGGCCGGCGCTGGGCCAGGACCCGGCGCAACCCCGGTAACGCCGACCTGATCTTGCCGCCCGGCACGGTCACGATCGTGACCTCGGGAGCAATGAGTTCCTTCAGGGCTCCCTCGGTGACGAGAGACAGGATGTCGACGGGGCGCCCCTGCGCCGCGATCGCGTTGGCGAGCAGGATCATGTCACGCTGGGCGCCACCGCCGTCCAGGGCCCGGATGAAGAAGGCGACGACAGCGTCCGATCGGGGCGTCTCCTCGGTCGTCCAATCGGACTCGCACAGCGCATCAGTTGCCGGCATCACGGGCCACGTCTCTCGTTCGGCCGACAATCGGCCCGACGGAAGCGCCATCCTTTGGCAGATCGGGGTAAATGACCTGTATCGGCCTTATCCACCGCACCAAATCCGCCTGCAATCCGCCCCTCGGAGCCCCGTCCGTATTTAACCACGTCGGGCAATATTGCTGCAGGACGCGACATCGCGCAGATAACTTCCGAACGCTGAAATGCACGGGCCGTTCAGGACCTGCAGATACGGATATCTAAGCCGGGCAGGCGAGGGTCTTTCTGCTCCTGGCAATCCCACGGCTCCCGCTACGATTGGGCGAATGGTCACCAGGCACACATTTTTATATCTAGGGTCGCGGCTAGCGGCCGCTTCGGCCAACCTGGCGTCCGTGGCTATTTTCACGCGGCTCGCCGGTACCGAGGTCTATGGAGGGTCGTTGCTGGTCTTCGCCTGGGCCTTCCTGGTGTTCGGGTTCTGCGGACAATGGCTCGGAGCCTCGTTCTTCGCCCTGCATCGCCCCGCCGATGCCGAGCGTCAGGTGGCTCTGATGGCCCGAATGTCTGTCGCGGCCCTTGTGGTGTCCTGTGGGGCGATCGCGATCGCCGCGATGGTCGGCGCGGTCAGTTGGGCTTTCGGCGGCACCGTGATGGTGACGACCGCCGGCCTTCTGTGTTTCGTGACCGTCACGGAGTTGGAGCGCACCAGGTTGCAGGCCGGCCGCGTCGCCGTGATGTACATCCTGCGCGCGGCCCTGATCCTCGTGCTGGGGAGTGCCACCCTCCTGCTCGGTGGTGGATCGCTCGCCCTCGCCCTCGCTCTGTCGATCGCAAGTCTCACCGCGGCTCTGCCCGGCATCCTCCGCCTGCTTCCGGACATGATGCATGTTCCTGATCGTAAGGTCGTGGTGGAGGTCGCGAGCTATGCCTGGCCGCTGATCATCGCCTTCGGTGTCATGGCGGCAGGCCAGAACGTCGACCGGCTGATCCTGGCCCGGTTCGAAGGCACGGGATCGCTGGGAGCCTATGGTGCGACGTTCGACTTTCTGAAGCAGGGCTTCGGGGTCGCCGGTGAAGCCATCGCGCTGGCCTACATGTCGGTGGCCAAGGATGCCAGGACCCGTGGCGATCTCACCAGTTCTCGCCTGGCGCTCGAAGACGCCTTCCGCGCCGTGCTCGCCATCATTGTCTTCGGCGCTGTCGCCATGACGCTGTTCTCAGCCGATGTCGTGAACCTCGTCTTCGGGCCAAGCTTCCGTGCAGCCGCACAGGATGTGCTGCCCTGGTTGATCTTTGCGAGTTCGATGGTGGTCCTGCGCGCCTTCTATTTCGGGCAAGCCATCTATTTCGGGCAGTCCAGCCGCAACGAGGCGATCGCGTCTCTTCTGATGATCGCGGTGACCTCGGTGGTGGCCCTCCTCGGCGTTCCCCGGTTCGGTGTTCACGGGGCCGCACTGGCGGCGACCGCCGGCCAGTTCGCCGCCTGTGCGGTCTTTGCCGTCGCACGGCCGCGAATGCCCATCCCGGTCGGCAGTGCGCTCAGCATCGTCTCCATCGGCCTCGCCACGTTGACGGCCGCGCTTCTGATCGGACAGGCGAGTGCTCTTGGAGCGGCGGCCAAGAGCGCCCTGCAATTCGCACTCCTGATGGGGGCCGGTGCCGGGGTCGTCTGGTCCTATGACATCCTCGGGCTGAGAAGTGCCGCGCGGTTGGTCGCGGCCCCCTTCGGGAGCGCTCGCCGATGACGGGAAAGCGCATTCTTCAGATCGTCCACGGGTGCGAGGCCGGGGGCGTTTGGACCCTTGCCGAAACTCTGGAGCACGCCTTCACGGCGGACGGTCACTCGGTCGACCTCGCCTGTCTCTTTCCGCCAGGACCGGCCGGTGCCCTGGGCAAGCTGGCGGGGGTGGTCCGTGTTGCCTTGATGATCCTGCGTGGCCGTTACGATGCCATCGTGGCCTATCAGTCGACGGCTTGCATCGTCGCGGGCCTTGTCGGCCGCCTTGCAGGGTGCCCAAGGCGGATCGTCCACCAGACCGCCCTGCCGGCCGAAGTGAAGCCCCTGCTGCGCCTCCTCGATCGCTGGGCCGGATCACTGGGCTTCTACACCGACAACGTGCTGAACTCTCGCGCCACTTGGGCGGCCTTCGCCGGCTACCAGGGCCGGTATCGCGACGCCATGGTGCTCATCGAGCACGGCGTCGCACGACAGCGGCCTGTGCGTAGCCGTGCCGAGACCCTCGCAAGCCATTCGGTTCCGGATGGTGATCCCATTCTGCTCAACGTCGGGCGTCTCGCGACCCAAAAGAACCAGGCCGTGTTGATCGAGGCCCTCGCGATGCTGCCGTCCTTCCGCCTCGTCGTGGCGGGCGATGGTCCTCTCCGGGAAGAGCTCGAATCTCTCGCGGTCTCGGCCGGCGTGGCCGACCGGCTCCATCTCCTCGGCTCCGTCGACCGGCAGGGCGTGGCCGACCTTCTCGGAGCGGCCGATCTTTTTGTATTTCCCTCCCGCTGGGAGACCTTCGGCCTCGCCGCCGTGGAAGCCGCCGTCGCGGGCCTTCCCATCGTGGCGTCTGACCTTGCTGTCCTCCGGGAGGTGCTGGCGGGTTGCGGTGTTCCGGTCCGTTTCGCGGCTTTGGACGATGCCGCGGCCTGGGCCGCAGCCACGCGGTCGATCCTCACCGAGACCGGAGGGTCACGGCCCGAAGCCGTCGAGGGAGGGCGCTATACGGTGGAGCGCATGATCGCCGCCTATCGCGGCCTGATGGTCGGCGCAAGTCATGGCCGATTGAAAGGATTGACGCCTCTCGACGAGCCGGGCGCGGAGGTGAGTCGTTAAGCGACCCTGCGATAATGTTGGCTGGACTTGTGTCGTCGGGTGGGAGCGTGAGGCTGCTCCTCTGTGCGGGGCGTGCCGAGGAGAGGGGCCGATCCTGTTCGGCTGTCGGGTATAAGGGAGCGTCATGTTTCATAACCCGCTGGCGAGCGGCAGGGAGGACTCGAAGACCCTGCTCGATCCACCTTACGTCTCGAGGGTCCCGCCGCTCCAAGCCAACCAATCCGCGTCGCTGACTACATCGGCGGTGCTGGACCTCCTGTGGCGGGGCCGTTTCTGGATCTCCTTCGGCGCTCTTCTTGGTCTCTTCTGCGGTATCGCTTTTCTCGTTGTGGCGACGCCCCGCTACACCGCATCCTCGCAGCTTCTCATCAATCCTCAGGATCTCCGGCTCGTCGACAACAGCGTCACGGCTCCCAGCCAGCAGAGCGAAGCCAATCTGGCGGAGGTCGAGAGCCAGGTCCGCGTGCTCGTTTCCCAGAAGGTCTTGGGCCAAGTGGTCGACAAACTCGATCTGACCCACGATCCGGAGTTCGTTCATCACTCCTCCCAGCTGATGACAGCCGTCAAAGACATGGTGTCGACCTTGGGCCTTCATCCGGCCCCGGAAGCGAACAACCCCGCCGTGAGTGCACAGCGCGTGCTGGCCAATATCGTGAGCGCCCGCCGGGAAGACCGGACCTATGTGGTCGATCTGGCGGTCACGACGGCCGAGCCGGAGAAGTCGGTCGCGATCGCCGACGCGATCGTAGAGGCCTATCTCCAGTCGCAAGGTCAGACCAGGACGGCGCTCGCGGACCGGGCCACACGGGAGTTGTCCGGACGTCTGGATGACCTCAAGGCGAAGGTCCGCGATGCGGAGGACCGCGTCGAAGACTACAAGTCAAAAAACGGGATCTCCTCGACGCGTGGCCCGAACGGCATCCTGACGGATCAGCAACTCGGCGAGATGAGCACCCAGCTCGTTGCTGCCCGGGCCCGTACGGATGCAGCGAAATCCCGTTTCGACCAGATCCGCTCCGCGCTGACCAAATCCACCGACATCGGAGCCCTGACGGAGGCGGTCCAGTCCCCGACCATCTCCGGGCTTCGACTGCAATATGCCGAGATCGTCCGGAGAGAGGCGGAGTTGATGGGCCAGCTGGGGGCTCGCCATCCTTCGGTGATCGACATCAAGGCGCAGGACCTTCAACTGAAGAACCTCATCGCGGCCGAAGTCCGGCGCCTGGCGGCCTCCGCGCAGGGCGACTACCAGCGCGCGCTGTCCAGCCAGATCGCCCTGTCGAAGGCCGTCGACCTTCAGGAAGCGCGCAACCATTCGACCGACCAGTCGCTGGTCCATCTGCGCGAGCTCGAGCGCGACGTCGAGGCCAGCCGCACGGTCTACCAGTCCTTTCTGGTGAGGTCGCAGGAAACCGGGCAGGAGGGAAGACTGAACAGCGCCAATGTGAGCGTCATCTCCGATGCGGCGTTCCCCGAAAAGGGTTTCCCTCCGAAGCCGTGGATCATCCTTCTCGTGACGGGTCTGCTCGGCGCCGGGGCCGGCGGATGTCTCGCGGCATTGTTGATGCCGACACCTGTCGGCCGCGGCCGTCTCCGCGAAGGGTCGGAATGGGCGGCGTGAACGGCCCTGCGGCCGTTTCGGGGATCACGCGTCGGGCGCTTCTGGCAGGAGCGGCCCTGTCCCCGGCCTGGGTATCGCCGGCAAAGGCGAAGGAGGGGCCACGGTTCGAGGTCGCCGGAGCAGAGCTTCGCTGGGGAGGACACCCCGTGCGGCTGAAGGGCGTAGCGGTGGGTGACCCGATCTACATCCGCAAGGATCGGCCCCCGTCCGACTATGCCGTGATCGCCGAGGTGTGGAAAGCCAACACGGTTCGCATCAGCCTTCATCCCGGCCATTGGAGGGCCGACCCCACGGCAGCCCTGCGGGCGCTCGATCGCGACATCACGGCGGCGCGGTCCAGCGGACTCTTCGTGATCCTCGACTGGCACAGCATCGGCTTCCCGGACCACTACATGGACCGGCCCGATCCCTCCTGGGGACTGCCCGCAGACGCCTACGATCCCAGCTTGGCACTTGCGACCTCGTTCTGGTCCGAGATGGCGCGCAGTTTCGGGAAGGATCATGGTGTGATCTTCGAGATCTGGAACGAGCCTGTCGTGGACCCCAAGCTCTGGGTCAGCACCGGACAGCACTGGCCCTTGCTGAAGCGAACCTGGCTGGAGTTGATCGCCAGCATCCGCCGGTACAGCGACACCGTGGTCCTCGCATCCGGCGGGCGCTGGGCACACGACCTCACGGGCGTCTCGGCCGATCTCATCGACGATCCAAGGACGGCCTATGCATGGCACTGCTACCCCAAGGAGGCACGGGAGGATTCGGGTGGCTGGGCCGCCAGTCTCGATGGATTAAGCTGCGCCAAGCCTGTCGTGGTCACCGAATGGGGCTTCTGCGCGCCCTGCGACTCCGATCTGAGCGGCACGCCGGGAGATTTCGGCATCCCGTTCACTCGCAACGTCCTCGACGGCCTTCATCTGCATTCGACGGCCTGGAGTTGGAGCTCCGGAGCGTCACCGGCGATGCTCGAGGACGATTGGCGAACACCCAATGCCTTCGGCCGCACCGTCATGGCTTATCTGAAAGCCCCCTCGCCCGGTGACGCGGCATCCTACAACGGGCTGACCACGGGGGCATCGTGCGTCTCGCCTTTCAGGCCGGGACTTGACCCATGACAGCCGTCGAGATCGGCGCCCCTCCCGTCTCGCGCATCAGACCTGGGCGCGGCGCTCTCTTTGTCGCCAGCTTCATCCTGTGCTGGGTCTCGACCAATCCGTTCCCGAGTCTCGCCGACACGCGCTGGCTCGACACGGGCAATACGAGCGATCTGCTCAACCAACTCGGCTACGGCACGCTTGGGCTCTGCTCGGCCCTGATCCTGTGGCGCGAACTCGGCATCCGTCGGGCCTTATGGCGGCCCGTGTACATCGTCACCCTGCTCTGGCTGTTGGTCACGTCGATCACGTCGTACTATCCGATGCTGTCTTTGCGCCGGTTCGTCTTTGCCGCCTGCGTCGTCGCCATGGGTGCCGTGGTACCGCTCATGCCAGCGGGACGGCAGCGATTTTGCGATCTCCTCGCAAGCGTCACGGTGGCCATCATTGTGCTCTGCTATGTCGGCGTGGCGCTGGCACCGGACCTGGCGGTCCATCAGGTCACCGACCTTGTCGAGCCGCGCCTCGCCGGAAACTGGCGAGGAATTTTCTATCACAAGAATATCGCCGGCGAGATGATGGCGATCTTCATCTTCATCGGGCTGTTCGTCATCGAGGTCCGCAGCCGGCTCATCGGCGCCGCAATCGTACTGTCGGCTGCCATCTTCCTCTACTTCACGGAAGCCAAGTCGGCCACGGGTTTCCTGCCTCTGGTTCTTGGACTGGCCTGGGTTTCGAACCGGCGCTGGGCCTTTTGGCTGCGCTTGTCGGTGATATTCGTCATCCTGGCGCTGCTGAATATCCTGAGCGTCGGCTCGCTCTATTCGGACGGGATCGCATCCATCACCCAGAAGGTCTTTTCCGATCCGACCTTCACGGGGCGAACCGAAATCTGGCAAATCGCGGTCGACTGGATCCCAAAGCGCCCAATCCTGGGCTTCGGCTATGGGGCGTTCTGGCAGACACCGGAGGTCATGTTCCAGGGCAGCTCGGAAATGAACCCAGGCGCCGCGACGGCGGACCATGCCCACAATGCCATCTTCAACCTTGCCGTCACGACAGGGCTGCCGGGCGCGGTTCTGGCCTTCGCATGGGCCCTGGTCCTGCCGCTTCGAGACTTGAACGACTGCCTGAAGCGTCGGGCCGACCCGGCACTGGCCAACCTGTTCCTGCGGATCTGGATCTTCGCTCTGGTCAATTGCTCGTTCGAAAGCATTCTGTTCGCCCGGGGTGACCCGATGTGGTTCACTATGCTGGTCGCGATGTTCGGTCTACGCTATCTCGCTGTGCTGCAACTGAACGAGACGCCGATGTCGACGCGCGTCTAAAGCCGATCGGCGCGGCATGGACGGAGAGTGGCGGCTCATCGTCGTTCTATACGAGGTCAAGACCTTGAAGGGTCTTGAAGCAAAGGGCGGCGACGGAGCGGTACCGAGGACCTGAGCGAAGCCGCCCGCGCTGCGGCATGAGAGGATGCCGTCTGCCACCGCAACACGTTCAAGGCCCGAAGATCACCCGCTCGGTATAGCTGAGGTCGCCGACGCGCGGCGGATGCGGGCCCTTGCTGTAGCGGCGCGTGCGACGGACCCGGTGCAGCCCGGTCAGGCCGGCCGGAGGTTCGCCATCGAGCAGCAGGCCGACGACGCCGCGCATCGTCATCCAGCGGCCGATCGCGCCGGAGAAGCGCGACAGATCCGCAATGTCGCGGCAGTAGACGAGTTGCATCAGCGGCAACGGCCAGCGACCGCCGCGCGCGCGGGCGGGCGCCAGCACGAGCGGGCGGATCTCGCCGCCGGACACGACGGCGAGGGATGTACAGCCGAACCCTGCGTGATCGTCGAGCAGCTTCGCCTCGGGCAGGTCGCGCCAAGCCGCCGGGTCCGCGAGAAGCCGCGCACGCTCGCCGGACCGGCTGAAGGTCGGGAAGGCGATGCTCTGTCCCTCGGAATCGACCTTGAAGCCCTGCGCCTCGATGGTCGTCCAGGTGTGAGGGGCAGGCGAGACATTGGTGAATGTGACGTGGGGCAGCTTCAACGCTGAGGAGATCAGGATCGAGGCCTGCATCCGATAGGCGGGATCGGCTGTCCAGCTCGATAGGTTGCAGCTGACGTGACCGTCCTGGTCGGCCGAGAATAGCATCAGGGACACGCCGACCGGCCGGTGGCCATCGTCGAGCAGGAAGCCATAGCGCGGACAACCGGCCGGCTGCGGCATGGCTTTCATGCGGGCGAGGCCCTTCTCCCAGTAGGCGCGCGGCCGAACCGGAAACCCGCGCACCAGCAGATCGACGACGCCGGCGAGATCATCCTCGCGGATCTCGCGCCGCCGCAGGCGAGGCTGGGCCTCGGTCACCACGTCAGAACGTCGCGTTCGCTGCAGGGCGGCATGGGAGCGATCCTCCGGGGAGTGCGTAGTATACCCGATGATGTTTTAGCCGAAGGTTATCTCAGAGGTCGAAGCGCCCCCTCGCATGTCGAGGGGGCGCGGATGCTCCGCAATCAGGCCTTTTGGCTTGGCGCGGCACGAAGCCGACCACCCGCCTCCTGGGTCGACGGCATGTCGTTGAACCAGCGATGCTCTAATGCTCCGACCTGCCTGCTCCAGGAGCGGTTCTGCCTCTGCGGGCTTCAGAACTCCTGCCAGTCGTCGGTGTCGGGCTTGAGGGCGGCACCACCGCGGCCC
>CAXTCV010000093.1:0-13520 GCA_964242725.1 uncultured Methylobacterium sp. | reverse complement strand
CGGTGACCGCGCTTGCGGCGCGAGTTCTGGCGGCGGCGCTTCTTGAAGGCGATCACCTTCTTGTCGCGGCCATGGCGCACGATCTCGCCCGTGACGCTGATGCCCGACAGGGTCGGGGCGCCGACCTGCGTCGCGCCCGCGCCGTCGGCGAACAGCAGGACCTCGCCGAAGGTCACGGCCTCGCCGGCCTCGCCGGCCAGGGTGGCGATGGTGATGGTGTCGTTGGCGGCGACACGGTATTGCTTACCGCCCGTCTTGATGACTGCGAACATCGTTCTCTCGTGTTCTCGAACGGCCTCCGGGGCGGCTGCCCCTGGACCGGCTTCTTGTTTGAAGTCATTGCGCGGGCTTGAGCCCGGACAACGCGAAACGCGCGGACCCTTGAGAGGCCGCGCGCCATGCGGGCTCAGTAGGGGCGAGGCACCGCCGTGTCAATCCTCGCCGGACGCGCTCAGCGGATCGGCGCTCCGGTCACCAGGATACCCTTGGCGATGCTGCCCTGCGGGCCGAACGCCGCCAGCGCCCCGGCGCACCACGCTTCGCGGCCGTCTGCGGCGAGTTGCTGGCGGACCTGCGAGGCGCGGGTCCGCAGCTTCTCCTGCAGCACGGCTTCCTGGCCGGCATTGACCCGGGCGCCGAGGCGCAGGGTCGTCAGCTGCCCGGCCTTCACCTGAACCCCGGGACAGGATTGCTCGGCGATGATCGTCGTGGCCGCCGCCTCGGCGTAGCTGTCGAGGGGGGATGCTTGGGCGACTGGCGCTTGCGCGCAGGCCGGTCCGGCGAGGACCAGGGCCAGGAAGACTGATGGCAGGCGCAGCGCTCGGACCTCGACGCGGCCGTCTCGGCCCTCCCGCCGGGTCGGGCTGGTCCGGGCCCCGTCGACAACGCGCTTCGTCATGCTCGGCCACCCTTCCGATGCGGTGCAGCGACGGCGGCTGCCTACACCCGCGCCGGGGCCGGCGTCACCCGGTCGGCCGCAGGGCAACCGCCTCACGGAACCGCCTTGAACTCCCCCTCGATGCGCAGGCTCACCTCGTCGCCGAGGCCCGGGAGGTAGGCGTTGATGCCGAACTCCGAACGCTTGACCATGGCCCGCCCATCGAACCCGACGGTATAGCGCTGGTCGACCGGATGGATCCCGGCCTGGTTGAAGGTCGCGTCGATGGCGAGCGGCCGGACAGTGCCGCGCAGGTTCAGGTCCCCGGTGATCCGCGCGGTGGTCGGGCTCGTCGGCTCGACCGTGGTGGCGGTGAAGGTCGCCGCCGGGAACTTCGCCGTGTCGAAGAAGTCCGGCGCCGCGAGGTGCTCGTTCAGGCGCGTGCTGCCGGTGATCACGCCAGCCAAGGGCACACTCACGGCGAGGCGGCTCTTCTCCGGGGCCTTCGGATCGAGGGTGAGGGTGCCGGTCAGGCCGGCGAATTGCCCATAGTAGGTCGAGTAGCCGAGATGCGAGATCGACCACGTGATCTTGCCGTGGTCGGGATCGAGCACGTAATCGCCCGGCCGCACCTGGGTGGGATCCGCGCTCGGCGCGACCGGCACGGCCGCCGGAGCGGGGTCCTCCGCCGCCCTGGCGGGCGCCAGGATCAGCAGGCCCAGCAGGGCAAGAAGTGGCGCGCGCATGGTCGTCCCCCCACGGCCGGCCAAGCTCGGACGGCGCGGGGCCCGTGATTTCATGAAGTCCCGGCGGGCTCAAGCGCGTCTGGCGGAGACGACCGCGCTTCTGTAGGCATCCTTCGACAGCGGGCGGGCTAGGAATGATCGGTAAACTCAGGGGCGTGGTGGATTCGTTCGGAGAGGATTTCGTGATCCTCGACGTCTCGGGCGTCGGATACATCGCGCATTGCTCGGCCCGGACCCTTCAGCGCATGCCCAAGGTCGGCGAGCCCGCGGAGCTCTCCATCGAGACGTATGTCCGCGAGGACATGATCCGCCTCTACGGGTTCCGGTCCGACGCGGAGCGGGAGTGGTTCCGCCTGCTCCAGACCGTGCAGGGCGTCGGCGCCCGGGTGGCGCTCGGAATTCTGTCGGTGCTGGAGCCGGAGGCGCTGGCCGGCGCCATCGCCACGGGCGACAAGGGGGCGATCAGCCGCGCGCCCGGCGTCGGACCGCGGCTCGCCGCGAGGCTGACGGCCGAGCTGAAGGACAAGGCCCCCGCCTTCGCCCCCATGGATCCCGCCCTGGTCGCCCTGAGCGGCGCCGCGGAGACCGGCGTGACCCCCGGGCCCGTCGCCGATGCCGTGTCGGCCCTGGTCAATCTCGGCTACCCGCAGATCCAGGCTGCGACCGCCATCGCCGCGGCGCTGAAGGACGCCGGGCCGGAGGCCGAAGCCAGGGTGCTGATCCGCCTCGGGCTGCGCGAACTCGCGCGTTGACGCCCCACCGCCGGCCCGGGCGCAGCGGCGCACGGGGTCCGGGCCCGAACATATCCATCCGGGTCTCTTGACCCAGTCATTGTCGGATGCCATTTCCGAAAAAGACCAGTAAGGTGTTGAAACTTCGCTAGTTTTCAACTTTTCTAATCTGGCGGAGTGCAGGGGTTCGGTCCGGAAACGTCGGACCGCACTGGAAGAAGGCGGGATCTGCGGCACGCATGATCGTCTGTTCTTGCAACGTCCTTTCCGACGGCGCCGTGCGCTCCTGCCTGGCCCCTGGACCGGGATGCCCCCGGACACCGGCGCAGGTCTACGCCTGCCTCGGATGCAGCCCGAAATGCGGGCGCTGCGCCCGGACCATCCGTGCCATCATGCGGAGCGCGCTCGGTCAGGACGAGTCATCGGAGGGCAGCCATGCCTGCTCGACCGCTTGCGCTCAGGCTTGCAGTTTGGTTTTGCTCCAAACTGCGGATGAGGGAGTCGCCGCCTGACGTGACTGCCCCCGCCAGAGAAGATTGCAAGGAGTTCGGGGGCTATGAAGGGCGACACCAAGGTCATCGAGTATCTCAACCGCGGCCTGCGCAGCGAGCTGACCGCCGTCAGCCAGTACTGGCTGCACTTCCGCATGCTCAACAACTGGGGCTATATCGACCTGGCCAAATTCTGGCGCAAGGAATCGATCGAGGAGATGAACCACGCCGATCGGTTCATCGACCGGATCCTGTTCCTCGAAGGGTTCCCGAATCTTCAGGAACTCGAGCCGCTCCGGATCGGCCAGAACGTCCAGGAGGTCATCGAGTGCGATCTCGCCGCCGAGCATGGCGCACGGAACCTCTACCTCGAAGCCGCGCAGTACTGCGACTCGATCAACGACCGCGTGTCCATGCGCCTGTTCGAGGAGCTGGCGGAGGACGAGGAGGGCCATATCGACTTCCTCGAAACGCAGCTCGACCTCATCAAGCAGATCGGCCTGCCCCTCTACGCGCAGCGGCATATCGGCGGGCTTGAGCCGATCGCGCCCGAGAAGGATTAATCGGCTCCGGGTCTCCGCGTCGCCCGCGGCGATGCGGGGGCCCACGTAAGGATGGCGCAGCTGGCTCGGACGGCCCGCGCCACGAGGCACGGGAACGGGAATCGGGATGCGGCTCGTTGTGGTCGGCGCCGACGGGCGCATGGGACGGATGCTGGTGCACGCGGTGGCGCAGGCGGAGGGTTGCACGCTCTCTGCGGCGATCGAGCGTGCGGGCTCGCCGGCGCTCGGGCAGGATGCGGGGACGCTCGCCGGCCTCCCGCCCCTCGGCGTCCCCGTTACCGACGATCCGCTCTCGGCCTTCGCCGCCGCCGACGGCGTGCTCGACTTTACAACCCCGGCGGCCACGATCCACTTCGCCGAACTCGCCGCCCAGGCCCGCATCGTCCACGTCGTCGGCACCACCGACCTGTCGGACGACGATCTGACCAAGCTCAAGGCGGCCTCGTATCACGCGCGGATCGTCCAATCGGGGAACATGTCGCTCGGCATCAACCTGATGGCCGCGCTCGTCCGGCGGGTCGCCAAGGCGCTCGGCGACGAGTTCGACATCGAGATCTGCGAGATGCACCACCGCATGAAGGTCGATGCCCCCTCCGGGACGGCGCTGCTGCTCGGCGAGGCCGCCGCCGAGGGCCGCGAAGTCGACCTGAAGGCGGTCCGCGTCTCGACCCGGGACGGGCATACCGGGGCGCGCCGGCCCGGCGACATCGGCTTCGCGACCCTCCGGGGCGGCACGGTGGTCGGGGATCACAGCGTGATCTTCGCAGGCCCGGGCGAGAGCCTGACGATCAGCCACCACGCCGCCGACCGTGGGCTGTTCGCCGCCGGGGCAATCAAGGCCGCCCTCTGGGCACATCCGAAGCCCCCGGGCCTCTTCGCCATGGCGGACGTGCTCGGCCTGTGACGGGGACCGTACCGCCGATGGAACGCGTCCTTGTCCTCGCCCGCCACGGCCAGAGCGAGTTCAACCGGCTCAACCTGTTCACGGGCTGGCGCGACCCCGACCTCACCGAATGCGGCATCGCCGAAGCCCGGGCCGCGGGACGAGGGCTGAAGCGCGCGGGTCATACATTCGACGTCGCGTTCACCTCCGGTCTGGTGCGGGCGCAGCATACCTGCGCGCTCATGCTCGAAGAGATGGGGCTGTCGGATATCCCGGTGCTGAGGGACCGCGCGCTCGACGAGCGCGACTACGGCGACCTGTCGGGCCTCAACAAGGACGAGGCCCGCGGTCGCTGGGGCGATGCACAGGTCTACCAGTGGCGCCGCTCCTACGACGTGCGGCCGCCCGGCGGCGAGAGCCTGAAGGATACGGCGGCGCGGGTGCTGCCCTTCTATATCGAGGCGATCCTGCCCCGGGTGATGCGCGGCGACCGGGTGCTGGTGGCGGCCCATGGCAACTCGCTGCGGGCCCTGGTCATGGTCCTCGATCAGCTTGACAGCGAGACGGTCGCGGCGCTGGAGATCCGGACGGGCGAGCCCCTGATCTACCGGCTTCAGACGGACACCACCGTGGCCGCCAAGACGGTCCTCGCGCGAGACCCGGCGGCCGGCTGAATGGCGCGGGAACTCGCACCCGGCCTGATCCACCACCCGGGCTTCCTCGATCCGGCGGCGCGCCGCTGCCTCGCCGACGAGATCGCCGCGGTGCTCGACGACGCGCCGCCCGTCACGCCGCGAATGCCGCGCACCGGCACGCCCTTCTCCGTACGGATGTCGAATGCCGGGCCGCTCGGCTGGGTCTCGGACATCCGGGGCTACCGCTACCAGGCGGCGCATCCGGAGACGGGCCGGTTTTGGCCGCCGATCCCGCAAACGGCGCTGGCGGCCTGGGACGAGCTCGCGTGCCACCCAGCCCCGCCGGAGGCCTGCCTGATCAACCTCTACGATCCGGGCGCCCGCATGGGGCTCCACCAGGACCGCGACGAGGCGGATTTCTCCGCCCCCGTCGTCTCCCTGTCCCTCGGGGCGCCCGCGCTCTTCCGTTATGGCGGCCTGCGGCGCACCGATCCGACCCGCTCGGTCCGGCTGCGCGCCGGCGATGCCCTCGTCATCGGGGGCGCTTCGCGGCTGATCCATCACGGGATCGACCGCCTCTATCCGTCCGGCGATCCGCTCGTCGAGGATCCGCACCCTGGATTTCTGCCGATCGGGGGCCGCTGCAACCTGACGCTGCGCCGGGTCACCGTGGCCGCCGGCTGATCGGGCCTCCCAATATCCTGATCTCCCAACCGCTTGACAGCGGCGGCGCGGCGTCGGACGCATCGCGCAAGGCGCGGCCCATCGGGTCCGCCGGGGAGACACGAAGGCCGATGCTCGTGCGTAACCTGTCGCTGCGTCTCGGACGAATCCTCGTCCTCGCGACCCTCGTGCCCGCGACCTTGGCATTCGGACCCGGCGCCCCGGCCCGGGCCGGGGACGCCGTGTTCCCGCCAGGCTCGCGCTTCGGCTTCGAGCCCCCGGCCGACATGACGCTGTCCCGGCGTTTCTCGGGCTTCGAGCGCAAGGAGGGGGGGGCCACCGTCTCGGTGGTCGAATTGCCGCCGAACGCCTTCGCGGAACTCGTCAGCGGCTTCACCGATGCAAACCTCCTGAGCCAGGGGTTCGCGGTCGAGAAGCGCGAAGAGATCAAGATCGGCGACAACGAGGGCATGCTCTACACCGGCGAGCAGCCCGCCGACCCGAACGCCGCCGCGCCGGCGATCCGGAAATGGATCCTGGTCGTCGGCGCGCCCAGCGTGACAGGCCTGGTCATCGCCCAGGCGCTGCCCGACGCCGAGACCGAGGAATCGATGCGGCGGATGGTGACAGGCGTCAGCCTGCGCCCGGCGCTGACGCTGGACCAGCAGGTCGACGCGCTGCCCTTCCGCATCGCCGACATGGCGGGCTTCCGTCCCGTCCGGGTTCTCGCGGGGAACTCCATCCTGCTGACCCAGGGTCCCAAGGACCAGATGCAGAATCTGGAGCAGCCGATCCTGGTGCTGGCGCAGGCGGTGCAGCAGCCGCCGACCGCCGAGCAGCGCGACGGCTTCGCCCGCGCGGCGCTGGCCTCGAACCAGACCCTGAAGGATTTCGTGATCGAGCGGGCGCAGAGCTACCGCTCGAACGGCGTCGACTGGCACGAGATCGTCGCCCGTGCCGTCGACCAGCCGACCAACATGCCGGTGGTGGTCTCGCAGACCATCCGGTTCAACCCGGACGGCTACCTGCGCGCCCTCGGCGTGGTCCGCCAGGATCAGCGGAGCGCGGTGCTGGGTAAGTTCCGGGAACTGGTCGACAGCGTGCAGATCAAGTAGCGCCTCACCACACCGCGGCCTGTCCGTCGCGGCGGGGGTCGCTCGCCGCGACGTAGCCCTCCACGGACGGGTCGCCCATCCGCCAGATGAACTGGCCGGCGCCGAAATCCTGATAGCTGTCCTCGATCACCTCCAACCGGTGGCCCAGGGCTTTCAGCCGATCCAGGGTGGCGGCCGGCATCGCCGCTTCGACGTTGATGTCGAGACCCTCGCTCACGCGCCACCGCGGCGCGTCACAGGCTGCCTGCGGGTTCTGGCCGTGATCGAGCATCCGCACCAGTGTCTGGACGTGGCCCTGCGGCTGCATGTTGCCGCCCATCACGCCGAAGCTCATCACCGGCGCGCCGTCCCGGGTGAGGAAGCCCGGGATGATCGTGTGGAACGGCCGCTTGCCCGGGGCGACGACGTTGGGGCTTTCCGGATCGAGCACGAAGCCGTAGCCGCGGTTCTGCAGAGAGATTCCCCAGCCGGGAACCACGACGCCGGAGCCGAAGCCCATGAAGTTCGACTGAATGAAGCTCACCATCATGCCGGATTCGTCCGCGGCGGTGAGGTAGATCGTCCCGCCGGCGGGCGGCTTGCCGGGCCCGAACACCTGGGCGCGGTTCCGGTCGATCAGCCGGGCGCGCCCCGCCAGATAGGCCGGGTCGAGCATCGCCTCCGGCGTCACCGTCATCCCGCGCGGGTCGGCGACGTACCGGTAGGTGTCGCTGAAGGCGAGCTTCATCGCCTCGATCTGGAGATGCTGGGCCTCCGGTCCGTCGACGGCCAGACCGGCGAGGTCGAAATGCTCCAGGATGCCCAGGGCGATCTGCGCGGCGATGCCCTGGCCGTTCGGCGGGATCTCGTGCAGCGTGTGGCCGCGATAGTCCTGGGCGGTGGGCGTCACCCATTCGGGGCGGTACGCGGCGAGGTCCGCCGCCGTCAGGGCGCCGCCCTGGGCCTGGGCATGCGCGGCGATCGCCGCGGCGATCTCGCCCCGGTAGAAGGCCTCGCCCTTGGTCTCGCCGATCAGACGCAGGGTCTTCTCGGCGCCGGGGAAGGTCACCAGCTCGCCGACCTCCGGGGCCCGGCCGCGGGGCAGGAAGAACGCCGCGAAGCCCGGCTGCCGGGTGATCGCCTCGACCTTGGCGGCCGCCGCCCATTTCTGCTGCACCACCACCGGCGCGAGATAGCCCCGCTCGGCGATGCGGATCGCCGGCTGCATTAGGTCGGCGAAGGGCAGGCGGCCGAAGCGCTCGCTCAGCGCGACCCAGGCGGCGACCGCGCCGGGGACGGTGACCGAGTCCCAGCCCCGCATCGGCGGCCGTTCCGCGGGGCCGTATTTCCGCAGGAAGTAGTCGCGGGTCCAGGCCGCCGGGGCACCCCCCGAGGCGTTGAGGCCGTGCAGCGTCTGCCCGTCCCACAGGATGCAGAAGGCGTCCGAGCCGAGACCATTGCTGCACGGCTCGGTCACGGTCTTGGCGGCGGCCGTGGCGATGGCCGCATCCACGGCGTTGCCGCCGGCCTGAAGCATCTGGAGTCCGGCCTGCGCGGCCAGGGCATGCGAGGTCGCCACGCAGTTGCGCCCGAACATCGGCATCCGCAGGGACGGATACCCGGATACCCAGTCGAACGGCTTCATGGCTCAGATCCCGCGGCGGCGGCACGACCGTGACCGCCGCTCCTGGCATACAGGATATTCCGTCTCCGTGAAGGCCCGGGTCGGCAGGCCGCAAACGCAAAACGCGGACCCGAGGGCCCGCGCTGCACGACGTTCGAATTGTCGGGACGACGGTGCCTAGTAGGGGCGGCCGTAGAGCGGCGAGGTCGGGTCCAGCCGGTCGACGAAGGAGAGATCGACGTTCCGGACCGCCGACGAGCGGGCGCCGATGAACGGCCCGTTGGTGATCGGATCCGGCAGGATCCCGCGGCCGTAGCGATCGCTCGGGCCGTAGGGAGGCGTCAGCTGGTTGGAGGCGGCGATCAGGTAAGGATTGAGGGCCGGGTTGCGCGAGCCGCCGGCGCCCGGAACGTTGGAGGTGAGCGGGACGTTGCCGGCGTCGAGCCAGCTGCGGGGGCGCACGCGGATCGGGAGCGGGCGGCTGACCCGGTAGATCGGGCCCGGAACGAAACCATCCTGCGCCTCGGCGGGCGCGGCGGCCAGCGCGCCGAGGCCGGTGGCGGCGATGACGCCGAGAAGGGCGATTCTGAGCGAGCGCATGGCCAACCTTATCTGTGAGTGCCACCAGTGTGACGGGCGAAACTTAACAGTTCGCCGCGTTTGACGAGAAGACGCTTGGCCGAGGCTGTTGTTCCGTCTTTAAGGCTGAGCTTGTGCGTTATGCCACACTTGAGCCTCATTTTTTATTTCGCGATCGTTTCCCGATTGATCCGGCCCCGCCCGACGCCTCCGCGACCGTCGCGACGAAAGGACAGGACCGCCCCGACGACGCGACCGCGAAGGCCACGGTCGTCTCGGGATCGCCGAGATCGACGAAGCTCAGCGCGTCGAGCGTGCAAGCCAGCGCCCGGGCCTCGGGCGGCCGCCCGAACGGGGCGCAGGACCAGCCGTCGAGGCGGAAGGCGGCACTCCGGGTGACAAAGCCCGCGCAGGTTCGCGGTGTCGGGCCGCCGAAGGTCACCTCCAGAGTTTCCGCCGCACCGAACTTGGTGTCGACCTGGCCGCGTGATCCGGTCCGCAGCACGGAGAGGGCCGGCCGGTCGATGGTCGGGCCGGTTGCGGCCCGTCGCGCCAGCAGGACGAACAGCGTGGGTGCCATGCCGGCGTCCGTCCCGCGGGTGAGCGTCACCCGCAGGGCGGGCGCCTTTAGGGCATCGAAGTCGCCTCGGGTGAGCGTATCCTCGCGCAGGCCCGATCGCGGGTCGATCCGGGCGGACACGCGCACAGGCGCGAGACCGGGCTCCGCCACGTCGAATCGGGCGGCGGGGAGGGCCGCCGGCACCGGCGGCGCCGGCATCGTCGGGACGAAGCCGAGCCCGGCGCCGGCAACGGCGAGGGTCATGCCGGGGACCGTGGCGGCGGGCCCACCCCCCGGACGCCACGCGCAGACGCACAGCAGGGCGATGACGGCCGAGGCGAGGACGAGGCGCAGGCCGAGCGCGCCCGGAGACAGCGCGGTCCGCTCGACGAGCCCCGGGGGGGCGATCCAGGCCTTCGCGGCTGCCGATCCGATCAGCATGGCACCCCGTGCGGACGATGAACCCCGTGGTTCGCCCGCGACCGTCGCAGGAAAGGATTGAATTCCCTTTCCGAACTGCGGCCGTCGCGGGCTTTTCCGGCGCAGGGTGAATCGATCGTTGCGCAGGAGCCGGCCTTGACAGCGCTGGGCCTTGCGCGCCTTGCTCGGGCCGACCGTCGATCCCACCTCCGTTGAGGACGGGGTCTGCGGCCGCGCCCGTGTGTGGGCGCTGTCCGGCACGAACGATCCTTCGGCCGATAGGTCTGGCAGGGGCGCGGCGCCCGGGTCGGTCGGGGTTTTCCGCGCGGAGACGAGAGATGGGTTACAAGGTTGCCGTCGTCGGCGCCACGGGCAACGTGGGCCGCGAGATCCTCGATATCCTAGCTGAGCGGGCTTTCCCCGCCGACGAGGTCGTGGCTCTGGCCTCGCGCCGCAGCCAGGGGCAGGAAGTCTCCTACGGCGACAAGACGCTCAAGGTCAAAACCCTCGACGCCTACGACTTCTCCGACACGGACATCTGCCTGATGTCGGCGGGCGGCGAAACGTCGAAGGAATGGTCGCCCCGCATCGGCCAGCAGGGCTGCGTGGTGATCGATAACTCCTCGGCCTTCCGCTACGACGCGGACGTGCCGCTGATCGTGCCCGAGGTGAATGCCGACGCGGTGGTCGGCTTCAGCAAGCGCAACATCATCGCCAACCCGAATTGCTCGACCGCACAGCTGGTTGTCGCGCTGAAGCCGCTCCACGAGGCGGCGACGATCAAGCGCGTGGTGGTCTCGACCTACCAGTCGGTTTCCGGCGCCGGCAAGGAGGCGATGGACGAGCTGTTCAACCAGACCCGCGCGGTCTTCACCGCCGGCGAGATCAAGCAGGGCGGCAAGTTCACCAAGCGCATCGCCTTCAACGTCATCCCTCACATCGACGTGTTCATGGAGGATGGCTACACGAAGGAAGAGTGGAAGATGGTCGCCGAGACCAAGAAGATGCTCGATCCGAAGATCAAGCTGACGGCGACCGCCGTCCGCGTTCCGGTCTTCATCGGGCATGCCGAGGCGGTGAACGTCGAGTTCGAGCGGCCGCTCTCGGCCGAGAGGGCCACCGAGATCCTGCGCAGCGCCCCCGGCGTCCTGGTGGTCGATAAGCGCGAGAACGGCGGCTACATGACGCCCCACGAGGCGGCCGGCGAGGACGCGACCTACGTCTCGCGCATCCGCGAGGATGCGACCATCGAGAACGGCCTGAACTTCTGGTGCGTCTCGGACAATCTGCGTAAGGGCGCCGCCCTGAACGCCGTGCAGATCGCCGAGGTCCTCATCAACCGCAAGCTGCTGAACCGGGCCAAGCGCGCGGCCTGAAGCCGGGCGCTCTCAGAGGGATGCGGGCTGACGCACCCGCATCCCCGCCTGCGCCGTCCGCGGATGCTCACGCAACTCCGGGACGCCTGTGCACCCTCCGCCGCAGGGGGACAGCAAAAGACGCGGATGCGTTCGCCCCCGGTCTCGAACAGAGATCTGTGGCTCCGTTCGCGGCGGAATCCGACGGCACACCTGTCACGCGCCTGTCATCTTCTCCGCTCAGGTCGCACGCCGGGACCTTCGGAGATTCATCGTGCGGCGTGCCATCCATTCCTGCCTGATCGGCTTGGGGCTCCTGGGTTCGTCGGGAGCGCAGGCAGAGCCGCGCAACGTCGTGCTGTTCGTCGCCGACGGCCTGCGCTACGGCCTGGTCGATGCCACGAATGCCCCGACCATGGACCGGCTTCTGAAGGCCGGCGTGCGGTTCACCAACACCCATTCGCTGTTCCCGACCTTCACGATGCCGAACGCCACCGCCATGGCGACCGGGCACATGCTCGGCGATACCGGCCAGTACGGGAACACGATCCACACGGCGTTTCCGGTCCCGGGTGCGGGCGAGAGCCTCACGCCGTTCCTGGAGAACGACCCGGTCCTCGGCGATGTCGATGAGCATTTCGCCGGCAATTACCTGAACGAGGAGACGATCCTGCGAGCGGCCCACGCCAAGGGCCTGTCCACCGCGAGCATCGGCAAGCTCGGGCCGTCCCTGGTCTTCGATCATACCGCCCGCGCCGGCCAGGAGACGGTCCTGATCGACGACAGCACGGGACGCGCCGGCGGCATCCCGCTGAGCGACGAACTCAGGACGCGCCTCGGCGCGGCTGGCCTGCCGGTCCAGGCACCGACGCGCGGTGCGAACGGATCCGCCGGAAACGCCGAGACGCCGGGCACCGTAGCGGCCAATGTCGAGCAGCAGGCCTACTTCGCCGACGTGGCGACCAAGGCGGTGCTGCCGCTGTTCACCGCGCGGAAGGCCCCCTTCGTGCTGGTGTTCTGGTCGCGGGATCCGGATGGGACACAGCACAACCAGGGTGACAGTCTGGGCCGGCTGGTTCCCGGCATCAACGGCCCGACCAGCCTGGCGGCCATCCACAACGCCGACACCAACCTCGCCACCCTGCTCGCCGCGCTGAAGGAGCAGGGGCTCGCGGAAACGACCGACGTGATCCTGACCTCGGATCACGGCTTCTCCACGATCTCCAAGGAAAGCGCGACGAGCTTCGCGGCCGCCCAGCGCTACAAGGGTGTCCCGACCCGGCAGCTTCCGCCCGGCTTCGTCGCCATCGACATCGCGCATGCCCTCGGCTTGACCCTGTTCGATCCCGACGCGAAGGGCGCCACGCTCGCGCCGGACAGCTTCCCGAGCCGGGCGAACGGCCTGATCGGCACGGATCCGGTCAAGCCGGATGTGGTGGTGGCGGCCAATGGCGGCTCGGACCTCGTCTACCTCCCGAGCGGCGACCAAGACCTGGCGCGCCGGGTGGTCGAGGCCCTGTCCCGGCAGGATTACGTGAGCGGCTTGTTCGTCAGCGCCGCCCTGGGCCCGATCCCGGGGACCCTACCGCTCTCGGCCATCGCCCTCGACGGCTCGGCGCTGACCCCGATGCCCGCCATCGTCGTGAACTTCCGGAGTTTCTCCACCGGTTGCGCCGATCCGACTACGTGCGGCGTCGAGGTCTCGGACACCGCGCTGCAGCAGGGCCAGGGCATGCACGGCAGCTTCTCGCGGGCGGATACGCGGAACGTGATGGGCGCGATGGGCCCGAGTTTCCGCGCCGGTCTCGAGAGCCCGGTCCCGGCGAGCAACGCCGACCTCGGCAAGACGATCGCCCGGATCCTCGATCTCACGATCCCCGCCAAGGGCACGCTGGTCGGCCGCGTCCTCACCGAGGCGCTGGTCAACGGCGCGACGCCCACAACCGAAGCGACGGTCGTGCGTTCGGACCCCGACGCCACCGGTCTGGCGACGATCCTGAGGTATCAGACGGTCGGGGAGACGCGCTATTTCGATGCCGCCGGCTATCCGGGACGCACCCTGGGCTTGAGCGGGGAGGACCACCCGGCCGCGATCGAAGCGCACTGAGATCGCCAGAGGGGGGGCCCGGCGGCGTCGTTCCGCCGCCCTGAGGCCCCCTGAGCCGCCGTTCGGGACCGTATCGTCCCGAACGCGGCTGGGTCGTTCCGGATCGGGGCCTACGCCATGCCGAGGGCCTGCATGTAGAGCTCGAGGATGGCCTCCTGCTCCTGGCGCTCGCTGTGGTCCTGCTTGCGGATCC
>CAXTCV010000092.1:0-13669 GCA_964242725.1 uncultured Methylobacterium sp. | reverse complement strand
TGCTCCGCGCCCGGGAGGTCGGCGACCTCTACATCCAGGTCTTCGTCGAGACCCCACAGAACCTGACCAAGCGCCAGCGCGAGCTCCTTCAGGAATTCGATCAGTCGGCCTCGCCGGAGAACCATCCGGAATCGGCGGGCTTCTTCTCGAAGGTGCGGGACTTCTTCGGGGGTGCGGTCCGTCCGTAAGGCCGGATCCGAAACCCGGGCGGCTCGTTATGCATGCGGCCCCGGCGTGGCTTGCGTACCCTAGGCGCCGTCCCGGCTTGACTGTATGACAGCGCCGTACCGGGACTTTCATTCCCATCCGGCATCAAGGAATCCAGGACTTGCCGCCGCTCCGCCGTTCCACCGCGAAGGCTCCTGCCACCCGGAGCGCGATTTTCGGGCCGCGGCGCGACCCCCTGGAGGACGAGGCCCGGTTCCTGCGCTCCTGGCTGGAGCGCCCGCTGGTCACCGGTGCGGTGACGCCGTCGGGCAAGATGCTCGCCCGGACCATGGCATCCTACGTCGATCCCCGTCGGGACGGGCCGGTGGTCGAGCTCGGCCCCGGCACCGGTCCGGTCACCGAGGCGCTGATCCGGCGCGGCGTCGCGCCCGAGCGGCTGATCCTGGTGGAGTTCAACCCCGATTTCTGCAGCCTCCTGACCCGCCGCTTCCCCGGCGTGACGGTGATCCGGGGCGATGCCTACGACATGCGGGCGAGCCTCAAGGACGTGCTGGCGCAGCCGGCCGCCGCCACGATCTCGAGCCTGCCGCTGTTCACCAAGCCGCTGGAGCAGCGGCTCGATCTGCTCAACACCGCCCACGACCTGATGCAGCCGGGCGCCCCCTTCGTGCAGTTCACCTACGCGGTGGTGCCGCCGATCCCGGCCCGGTGCGAGGCGGGCAGCTACACGGCCGACCGCTCCAACCGGGTCTGGCTGAACCTGCCGCCCGCGCGGGTCTGGGTCTACCGCCGGCCTTGAGCTGAACACGGTCTGATTGACGGGCTCACGTTGACGTCACCTTGGAGGGCGCAAACCCGGGACCCTGCCCGCCGCGGTACCGCGACCGGCGTGGCCCAGGAGGACGGCGATGTTCAGCAGAACCCCACACTCGCCATTCACGGCCGTCGCCCTGGCGGTTGGGGGGCTCTTGGTCGCGGCCCCCGCGATGGCACTGCCGCTCGGACCCGATGCGGGCCTGCGGCCGGACGCCCGCGACATCGTGGCCGTCCAGTACGGCTACGGCCATCCGCATCACCATGGCTGGGGGGGCCGGCCCGGTTTCGGCCCGGGCTTCCGGCACCACCACGGCTTCGGCCCGGGGCGCGGGCCCCATTTCGGCTGGCGGCATCACGGCCATCACCATCACCGGGGCTGGGGTCACCGCCACGGCTACGGTGGCTGGTAGGCGGATCGGCCGGGCCGTCGCACCGCCGATGCGACGGGCCCGGCCAGCTTCAGGCTTCGGGGCAATCCCCGACAGGGTCACCGGCTCTCGGGCCGGGAGACCGGAGCGCGACGCCCCGCAGGTCGGCGGGCTCGCGACCGGGCTGTGGACGGCCGAGGTCGCCGCCGGACGGCCCCGGGCCCGGCGGCCGAAATCGACCCGCAGCGGATGCTTCAGGCGCCGGGCGATCGCCGCCTCACAGGCGCTCCCGGCCTTCTGCATCGTGTCGGGGGCGATGCCGCGGCGCAGGACGTGGTCGCCGTGCTCTTGCCCGGCACCGGCCGATCTCGGCCGGCCGGGGTCCGATCTCCCGTCGCGCCACGTGCCGCGCGATGCGGTCCCGGGCCTCCTGCCGGTCGAGCCACGGTCTCGGGCTGGCCCGCGCTCCGGTGGGGCAGAACCTGCCGGCGCCCGCGGCCCGTTCACGAGAACCGGCGCGCTCCGAACCGATCTTCAGCACCACAGGCGGGGGAACCGAATCCCACCACTCCGGATTCCGCAGGCGGCGACGTGGTCCCGAGGCCGGCGGCGACCATCCGGCGGCCGCGTCAGGGCCCTCCCGGAGACCCGTCGGCCCTGACGGATCCGAGGATCGCCGGCCGTTCGGCGGGCGCCTCGCCCATCCGGTAGGCAGACCGCAGGGCCGCCTCCGCCCGATCCGCGGCGGCCTCGTCGGCCGCGTGGACGATCCCGAGCAGGCCGCCCGACGACCCCGGGCCGGCGAGATCGGTGAACCCGACCCGGGGGTCGATGGCATCCTCCGGGCGGGTCCGGCCGCCGCCGAGCCCGATCACCGCCAGCCCGATCGCCCGGGTCGCGATGCCGGCGACCGTCCCGGCCTGATGGACCGGCCGCCGCACCGGCGCGGCGGGCAGGTCTTTCCCGGGCTGGTCCAGGAGATCGGCCGGTCCGCCCAAAGCCGCGACCATTCCGGCGAAGATCTCGGCCGCGCGGCCCGAGGCCAGGACCGCTTCGAGCCGCTCCGAGGCATCGGCGGCGTGCCGCGCCAGCCCGCCGGCCACAAGCATCTCGCCCGCCAGGGCCAGCGTGACCGTGTGGAAGCGGGGCTCCCGGCGCGAGCCCTTCAGATAGTCGATGGCGTAGCCGACCTCGACGGCGTTGCCGGCGGCGCTGGCCAGCGGCGCGTCCATGTCGGTGATGAGCGCGGCGGTGCGCAGGCCCGCCCCCTCCGCCACCGTGACGATGCTCCCGGCCAGCGCCTGCGCCTCGGGCAAGCTCGCCATGAAGGCGCCGGAGCCCTGCTTGACGTCCATCACCAGCCCGTCGAGCCCGGCGGCGAGCTTCTTCGACAGGATCGACGCGGTGATCAGGTCGAGGGACTCGACCGTGCCGGTGACGTCGCGGATCGCGTAGAGGCGCCGGTCGGCCGGGGCGAGGTCGGCGGTCTGGCCGATGATCGCGCAGCCGACGCGGCGGACGACCTGGCGGAAGGTGTCGAGCCCCGGGGTCGCGTCGTAGCCCGGGATGCTGCCGAGCTTGTCGAGCGTCCCCCCGGTATGGCCGAGGCCGCGCCCGGAGATCATCGGCACGTAGCCGCCGCAGGCCGCCACCATCGGGGCGAGGACGAGGCTCACCGTGTCGCCGATGCCGCCGGTGGAATGCTTGTCCAGAACCGGCCCCGGCAGCGTCCAGGTCAGCACCCGTCCCGATTCCGCCATCGCCCGGGTCAGCGCCACCCGCTCGGGGAGCGCGAGGCCGCGGAAGAACACCGCCATGGCGAAGGCCGCCGCCTGCCCCTCGCCGACACTGCCCTGCGTGAGGCCCGTGACGAAGGCCCCGATCTCCTCGGGATCCAATGTCAGGCCGTCGCGCTTGGCCCGGATGGTCTCCTGCGGGAGGCGCATGCTCAGAGCCCCCGGGCCCGCATCAGGGCACCGAACAGGCTGCTCGCCCCGAGCCGGAAGGTTTTCGGACTCGCCCAGTCCGGGCCCATGATCCGGTCGGCGAGGGCGAGATAGGCGGCGGCGTCGGCGACGCTGCGCAGGCCGCCGGAGACCTTCAAGCCGGCCGGGCGGCCGCTGGCGCGAATCTCGGTCAGCATCGCCTCGGCGGCCTCCGGGGTCGCCGAGACCGGGCTCTTGCCCGTGGAGGTCTTCAGGAAGTCGGCCCCCGCCTCCAGGGCGAGCCGGCCCGCGACCCGGATCGTGTCCGGATCGGCGAGTTCGCCGGTCTCCAGGATCACCTTGAGGGTCGCGGACCCACAGGTGTCGCGCACGGCCTCGACCATGTCGCGGGCGAGCGCCGCATCGCCCCGCTTCAGGGCGCGGTAGGGCAGGACGAGGTCGATCTCGTCCGCGCCGTCGCGCAGGGCCTCGGCGGTGTCGTCGGTGGCCCGGGCGCAATCCTCGGCGCCGGCCGGGAAGTTGATCACCGTGGCGATCCGGATGCCGGTGCCGGAGAGCGCCCGTGCGCCCTGCGCGACGAAGCGCGGCCAGACGCAGATCGCCGCGACGCGGCCGTCCTTCGCGTCCCGGCAGAGGGCGTCGATTTTCGTCTCCGTCCAGGTCTCGCCCAGCTCGGTGAGGTCGAGGAGCGGCAGCGCCCGCCGGGCGACCGCGCCGGTCTCGGGATCGGTCATGGCAGATCTCCTTCGGGCAGATGTCCTTCGGGCAGGTCTCCGGCGGCCAGGCCGGCCACGAAGGCCCGGATCAGGCGGCCGAGATCCTCCGCGGCCCGGGCAGCCACCGCCTTCGTCTCGGCGTGGTGCGGGGCGCCCCCGGCGATCCCGGCCGCGCGGTTGGTCACCACCGAGACCGCCGCCACCGGCAGATCGAGGAAGCGGGCGAGGATGACCTCGGGCACCGTCGACATGCCCACGAGGTCGGCCCCCAGGATGCCGGCCATCCGGACCTCGGCGGGCGTCTCGAAGCTCGGGCCGGAGAACCATGCGTAGATCCCCTCCCCCAGGGGCAGACCGCAGGCCGTGGCCGCCGCGCGCAGGCGTGCCCGCAGGTCCGGATCGTAGGCCTCGGTCATCGGTACGAAGCGGCCGTCGCTGGCCTCGCCGATCAGCGGGTTCAGGCCGGAGAGGTTGATGTGGTCGGACAGCAACACGAGGCTGCCGGGGCCGGTCTCCGGCCGCAGCGATCCGGACGCGTTGGTCAGGAGCAGGTGCCGCGCGCCCAACTGCCGGGCGCAGGCGAGCGGCACGCGCATCACCGCCGGGTCGCCCCCCTCGTAGGCATGCGCCCGCCCCTCGAAGACCAGGACGGGCCGCCCGGCAAGAAATCCGCGATGGAGCCGGCCGCCATGACCGCTGACGCCGGCCGCCGGGAAGCCGGGGATCGCCGCGTAGGCGAGCGAGACGGGATCCGCGAGGGCGGCCGCGATCCCGCCGAGGCCGGTCCCGGTCACGAGGGCGCAGGCATAGGAGCCCGCGAAGCCGGCGGTGCGCAGCACGTCGAGGGCGGCGGCCTCACTCACGCGAGCGTCTCCGGGCCGAAGGATTCCGGCAGCAGCTCCGCCAGGGTGAAGGTTTTCGCGATGCCGTCCGGATGGGCGGCGTGGATCGGCGTGTCCGGCCCGGCGAATTCCCGGATGCGCTGGCGGCAGGCGCCGCAGGGCGTCACAAGACCGACGCCATCCCCGCAGACGAGGATCGCCGCGATGCGCCGCCCGCCGGCCGCCACCATGGCGGCGATCGCCCCGGCCTCCGCGCAGGTGCCCACCGGGTAGGCGGCGTTCTCGACGTTGCAGCCGGCATGGAGCGCGCCGCGCTCGTCGCGCAGCGCCGCGCCGACCCGGAAGCGGGAATAGGGCGCGTGAGCCCGCTCCCGGACCGCCTTGGCGGCCGCCAGCAGGGCCGCCCCCTCATCCGCCTGTGCCGAATCCGCAGCCTGCATGGTCGATCTTTGCCACCCGCCGGGGCGGGATGTCGAGGCTCAGGCGGGTCGAGGGCGGTGTCGCGATGTGCGCATCGCCCAGCCTTGTGGAGGACACGCGCCCGGACTAGGGACACCATCCTGTACGGCCGAGGATTCGGATGAGTCCGGTCAGCTACACCGAGGTCCGTGCGCCCCTCGCGACCTACCTCGACCGCGTCGAGGAGGATCCGGCGGAGTTGATCCGCACCCGACAGAACCGCCCGGACATGGTGGTCATGCCGCTGGCCGAGCTGAACAGCATCCGCGAGACGCGGACCCTGCTCTCGACGCCGGCGAACGGCAAGCGTCTTCTCGACGGTGTCGCACAGCTTGATGCCGTAGGGCGCCCTGAGCATAGCCTCATGGAGCCGTGAAGCCGTCTGCTCGGTGAATGCCTGGGTGGATTACCTGCACTGGCCGGCGACCGACCGGGATACGCTTGTCCGCGTCAATGATCTGATCAAGGTCAGCATGCGAAGGCCGGTCGCGTGCATCGGGAAAGGCGAGCCCTCGAGAGGCAATCTCAACGGACGGTGGTCGCGCCGGATCACGGGGGAGCACCGCCTCGTGTATCGCGTGAAAGGCGTCGGAGAGGATCAAGTCCTCGAGATCGCCCAATGCCCTACGACGCCTGAAGCGGGCGCGGCCTGTCGCAATGGGGTCAGGACGAGGCCTGCAAGTCTGATTGCGCCGCCTCAGCGCGCCGACGGCTCGGCCCCGAGGAGGCCCGCCACCTGCCGCAGCGCCGCGTCGTCCCGCGGGCCGATCAGCGCGTAGGCGGTGTCGCCCGCGTTCCAGGATATGACGTCGCCGTCGTCGGAGCCGGTGAGGGCCGTGGCTCCCCCGCGCAGGCCGCGCGTGGCGAACAGCGACGCCTCGCCGAAGCCCCCGGCCTCCAGCGCGATCTCGATGCCGGTGCCGTGGCGGGCGGGGAAGATCTGGATGTCGCGCACCCGCCAGCCGTCCGGGAGCGTCGGCAGGTCGATGCCCGTGACGGCGCGCAGACGCATCCGGTCGTAGACCGGACCCTCGGCCTGGCCCTCGGCCTGGCCCGTGACGCTCTTGCGCAGCTGCGCCACAGCGCGGGCCTGCCGGGCATCGGCGATCAGGGCCGGATCCGGCGTCGCCGCCTGGGTGTCCGGCACGCCGAACCGGCCGATCTCGTCATGGGCGAGCCAGCCCGCGCCGACCAGCACCGCGATGGCGGCGGCCCGCTTCAGGCGCGCGGCGACCCGGCGCCAGCGCAGGTTCCGGTCGAACCGGCGCGCCAGGACGACGGTCCGGTCGGGCCCGGGTCCCGGGACCCGCGCGAAGGAAGCCCGCAGGGCGTCGCGATCGTGCATCTCGGCCATCACCCGGGCGGCGGCGGCGGGATTGGCGGCCAGATGGGCCTCGACGTCGAGGCGGCGCATCGGATCGATCTGCCCGTCGACGAAGGCGATGAGATCGTCGTCTGTGATCGGATCGATCATCGTGAGGTCCTCGAATCCAGCGTGCCCCGGAGGCGATCCGCCGGTCGCAATCGTCAGTCCGCGCCGGCACCCCTCGGTGCCGGTCGATCGTCATGCCTGCGCTCAGGACTCCCCGGCGGCGCGCCGGAGGGGCCAGGCGGACCGGGCCCGCGGCGGTGCGTCGGAGACCACGAGCCGGAGGGTTGAGGGCGGCCCGCGCCGCGTCTCGGAGACCGTCGCGCCGGCCTCGGATTCCCCGGAAGCCCGCGTCCCCTCCTCGAAGGCCCGCAGGGCGGCCCGGCCGCGGCCGAGGCGGGACATCAGCGTGCCGATCGGGATGCCGAGCACGGACGCCGCGTCGGCATAGGCCATGCCCTCCAGGGTGACGAGGTGGAGCGCGGCGCGCTGCTCCTCCGGGAGGGTCAGGAAGGCCTGCCGGATCTGGGCGAGGCGGACCTGCCCCTCCTGGGCCGGGGGCGCCGTGTCCTCGGCCATGCGCACCAGCGTGTCGGCGTGGCGCGCCTCGACCTGCCGGCGGCGCTGCTCGTCGATGAAGGCGTTGTGCAGCACCGTCATCATCCAGGTGCGCATGTTGGTGTTCGGGCGGAGCGTGCCCTGCATTTCCAGTGCGCGCACGAGCGTGTCGTGCACGAGATCGTCCGCCCGCAAGGCGTCGCGGGTGAGGGACCGGGCGTAGCGCCGCAGGGGCACCAGCAGGTCGAGGATGTCGGGGTGCTTCTGCGTATCCGATGCCATGGGGTGTGAACGCCGGGGCGCGGCGCTTTAATCCCGCCGGCCGGCGCTCAGGCCCGGTCGAGGGCGGCCGCGATGCCCGCGATCACCCGCGGATCGGTGGGCTCGACCTGCGTGGCGAAGGCTGCCGCCAGGGTGCCGTCCCGGGCGACGAGATATTTGTGAAAGTTCCAGTGCGGGGTCTCGGTCGGGCGCTCGGCGGCCGCCCAGCGGTAGAACGGGTGGGCCGCCGGCATCTTCACGTGGGTCTTGGCGGTGAGCGGGAAGGTGACGCCGTGGTTCTTTCGGGCGGCCTCGGCGATGGCGGGGCCGTCCAGCGGCTCCTGATTGCCGAAATCGGGGGACGGCACGCCGATCACCGTGAGACCCCGGTCACCGAAGCGGGTCCACAGGGTCTGGAGGCCGACGAGCTGTCCGGCATAGCCGCAGGCGGTGGCGGTGTTGACCACCAGGATAGGCTTGCCTGCATGTGCCGCGAGCGGCATCCGGCCGCCCTCCGGAGTCTCGAAGGCGAAGTCGGTGGCCCGCGTGGCCTCGGCGGCGCGGGCGCCGCTGGCAAGGCCGGCACCGATCAGGATCAGGGCCTCGCGGCGCAGCAGCGTCATGGGAGTGGCCTCGTATCGCGCAGGACCCGGCGCAGGACCCGACCCAGCGTCCGGCGACGTGACAACGCGCCGGGCCGGCCCGTGTTTCGCCCGCCGGGATGGCGGCTTCGTCGCAGGCGCGGGGCGGGCCGTCCCGGCGGACGGACCGGCTCAGGCCGCCCGGACGGTGTCGAGGAAGTCGCGGACCTCCGCGTCGAGCCGCTGTGCCTGGACCGAGAGGTCCGAGGCGGAGCCGAGCACGTGCGCGGCGGCCGCCCCCGCCCCCTGCGCCGCCCGGGCGACCCCCGCGATGTTGTGCGTCACCGCGCCGGTGCCGGTCGACGCGTGCCCGACGTTCCGGACGATCTCCTCGGTCGCCGATCCCTGCTGCTGGATCGCGGCGGCGATCCCATCGGCCAACGCGCTGATCTCCTTGATGCGCGAGACGACCACAACGAGCGCCCCGGAGGCGTCCCCGGTGCAGGATCGGATCTCCCCGATCTGGCGGGCGACCTCCTCGGTGGCCCTGGCGGTCTGTGCGGCCAGCTCCTTGACCTCCGTCGCCACCACGGCGAAGCCGCGGCCGGATTCCCCGGCCCGGGCGGCCTCGATCGTGGCATTGAGCGCCAGGAGGTTCGTTTGCGCGGCGATGCCCGAGATGAGGCCGACGACGTCGCCGATCCGCGCCGCGCTCGCCTGCAGGCTCTGCATCAGGTCCGAGGATTTCCCGGCTTCGGCGACGGCCGCGTTGGCGACGCCGGACGATTCCTGCACCTGACGGCCGATCTCGCCGACCGTCGCGCCGAGTTGCTCGGCGGCCGCCGCCACCGTTCCGACATTCGCGGCCGCCTCCTCGGCCGCGACGGCCACCGAGGTCGATTGGCTCGCGGTCTCGGCGGCGGCCGCGCTCATGGTCTCGGCGGTGGATTGCAGTTCGGCGGCCGCGGCCGTAACGGCGCGCACCACACCCCCGACCGCCGCCTCGAAGTGGTCGGCCATCTCGCGCATCGTGGCCCTGCGCTGCGTCTCCTGGGTGGCGTGGGCCTGGGCCGCCTCCATTTCCAGGGCCTTGGCGCGCGCCAGTCCGTCCCGGAAGACCTGCACGGCGTCGGCCATGGCCCCGATCTCGTCGCCCCGGCCAACGCCGGGCACCTCGGCCGAGAGGTCGTCCGCGGCGAATTTGCGCATCGCTTCCGTTATGGCGCGGATCGGCTTGGCGATGCCGAGTTGCAGCAGGACCAACCCGATCAAGGCGATCACCGTCATCAGGCCGAGGCCGCCGAGACTGGCCAAGCGCGACGTCGTGATGGCCTCCGCGGAGGCGGCGGCGCGTTCCTGCATCAGAGCCCGCTCGGTCTGTGCGATCTCGGCCGTCTTCGCGCGGATGCTGTCCATCAACGCCTTGCCCGTGCCCGCACTGACCTTACGGCGTGCATCCTCCCGCGTCGCGGCATCGCCCATCAACGCAATCTCGCTGTCGGCGATCTCGTGGCTCCAGCGCTCGGCCGCGCTCCTCAGCGACGCGAGCCGGGCCTGTTGCACGGGATTGTCCGCGGTCAGTCGCTGGACCGCCGCCCACGTCGTGGAAAAGGTCTGTCGACCCGCGGTTTCGGGCTCGAGGAAGCGCGGATCCGCGGAGATCAGGTAGCCGCGCAGGCCGGTCTCGCGATCGATCATCGCGGCGCTCATGCGCTCGACCTCGACCAGCAACGCCTGCGTATGCGCGTTCCGTTCCTCGGTCTCCTGGATTCGGCCGATATTCGTGACTGAAATCGCCGACACGACAAACATCACGGCCAGCAGCGCGCTTATGACGAGCGCGATCTTGACGCTGATTCTCATTTTTACCAAGCGAAATGGCATGATACGCCCCCTCCCGGCACGGTTTTCCGTCTTCGTATGGGTCTCGAGAACCCAGACGAAGACGCATAAGTCCCGCGCATGAAGGTCTTATTATTGTTAATGCAACAGATATCCGTATAAATTAGACGACATACGGTGTTGAATTACACGATATCATGCCAAAAGACTCTTGTATTTTCGATTCGCAGTTCAAACGATTACTGAACGACGGCTCGCCGCAGAGCTGGCGCACGGTCACTGATAGGCCTGTTGCAGGTCAATCGAGCAATCCCGGCCGATCGCCTCATAGGTCTCGGCGAGCCAAGACTGTGCCGCCCCGCGGCCCTTGTCGCGCAGGCGCTTGAACACGGTCCAGCGGGCGTCGAGCTTGGAGGCGGCGTTGTAGTCCTCCAGGGCGTCGGTGCCGTCGATCCGATGCACCAGGACCCGGCGGTACTGCCCCTGGCCGAGGGTGCCCTCCTCGATCAGCCCGTCGAGGAAATCGATGGCGCGCAGTTCCCGCATCAGGTTGGCGTTGAAGGTGATCTCATTGAGCCGGTCACGGATCTCGCGCTCCGTGCGCGGGGTCTCGCGCCGTTCGACGGGGTTGATCTGGACGAGCACGATGTCGCGGGTCTGGGCGCCCCGGTGCAGGGGATAGAGCGGCGGATTGCCGAGATAGCCCCCGTCCCAGTAGGGCACGCCGTCGATCTCCACCGCCTGGAAGACCGTGGGCAGGCAGGCCGAGGCCATCAGGTGGTCCACGGTCAGGCGTTCCCGCTCGAACACCGCGAGCTTGCCGGTCCAGACATTGGTCGCCGAGACGAACAGGCCCGCCGTGTCGGCCGCGCGCAGGCGCTCGAAATCGACCTGCTCGGCCAGCGCCTTGCGCAGCGGGTTGATGTTGAGCGGGTTCGACACGTAGGGGCTCGGCGACAGGATCTTGGACCAGAACTCGGCGACCGGGTTGCCTTTCCACAGGTTGAACAAGCCGCTGACGAGGTTGCGCTGGGCCGGGCCGAGGTCGCCGTCGAGGCTGACCTCCCGCCAGAATCGCTCGAGCCCCTCGCGGGCCCCGTCCGGGCCGCCCTTGAGCCAGCCGTCAACCAGGACGACGGCATTCATCGCCCCCGCGCTCGCCCCCGTCACCGCCTCGAATCCGAGGCGCCCGTCCTCGATCAGGGCGTCGAGCACGCCCCAGGTGAAGGCGCCGTGCGCCCCGCCCCCCTGGAGGGCCAGGGCGACCGGCTTCTCGGCCCCGGGCCCGGCCAGCATGTGGCCCGGCATCTGCCCCGGCTGCGCGTCGATCGCGTCCGAGACGGGCGTCTCCGGCACGGCGGTGACGGGATTGTGCGGCTCGGCGCCGCCGAAATGCTGGCTCATGTCGGCCTCCTGGGTCAGGCTGACGAAATGGATATGCTGCAGCGCAGCATCAACCGCGCGGCAGGGTTGCGGCCCGTCGCCCGGTGGCGCGCCCGCTTGAGCGGATCGGCAACAGCGGCGGACGAAAATCCCGCCGGCCGCACGGCAAACTCGACATCCGCGCGCAGATGCGACATGAGATCCGCGATGTTGTCCTGCGCGATGCTGTCCCGTGGGGCACCGGCTTGACGCCGCGCCGGGTCGTCCGCACCTCCCCCGCGGCAGCCCCGAAGTTCCGGTGCGGCGTGTCCCCGGGACAGGCCCGACGGCTCTGAAGGCTCCGGCGCCTCGCGAGGCGCGCACGCGAAGGTCCACGATGGAAGTCATGGAAGCCACCCGTTCCGACACCGCCGCCGAAAGTCCCGCCGCCGGACATCCGCTGGCCGCGGGCGGCCCCGAGATCGCGGGCCCCGCCCCGCGTCACCGCACGGTCGGCGTCACGGTCGGCGAGGGTGAGGGCGCGGTCACGGTCGGCGGCGGTGCGCCCATCGTCGTCCAGTCGATGACCAACACCGACACCGCCGACATCGACGCCACGGTGGCGCAGGTCGCCCAGCTCGCCCGGGTCGGCTCGGAGCTGGTCCGCATCACCGTCGACCGCGACGAGGCGGCGGCCGCGGTGCCGAAGATCCGCGAGCGCCTGGACCGGATCGGCGTCCACGTGCCCCTGATCGGCGATTTCCACTATATCGGCCACAAGCTGCTCGCCGACCACCCGGCCTGCGCCGAGGCTCTGGCCAAGTACCGGATCAACCCCGGCAACGTCGGCTTCAAGGACAAGAAGGACACCCAGTTCTCCTCGATCATCGAGCAGGCGATCAAGTACGGCAAGACCGTGCGGATCGGCGCCAACTGGGGCTCGCTGGACGGCGAGTTGCTCACCCACCTGATGGACGAGAACGCCAAGGCACCGCGACCGATCGATGCCCGCGCGGTGATGCGCGAGGCGATGGTGCGCTCCGCGATCGGCTCCGCCGACCGCGCCGTGGAACTCGGCCTGCCGCAGAACCGGATCATCCTCTCGGCCAAGGTGTCGGCGGTGCAGGACCTGATCGCGGTCTACCGCGAGGTGGCGCGGCGCTCCGACTACGCGATCCACCTCGGGCTCACCGAGGCTGGCATGGGCTCGAAGGGGCTCGTGGCCGCCTCGGCGGCCATCGGCGTGCTGCTCCAGGAGGGGATCGGCGACACGATCCGCTACTCGCTCACCCCCGAGCCCGGCGGCGACCGCAGCGTCGAGGTCAAGGCGAGCCAGGAACTGCTGCAGACCATGGGGTTCCGCACCTTCGTGCCGATGGTCGCGGCCTGCCCGGGCTGCGGCCGCACGACCTCGACCACCTTCCAGGAGCTGGCCCGGGACATCCAGAACTGGATCGTCACGTCCATGCCGGAATGGAAGAAGACCTATCCGGGCGTCGAGGGGCTGAACGTCGCCGTGATGGGCTGCATCGTGAACGGCCCGGGCGAATCGAAGCACGCCGATATCGGGATCTCGCTGCCCGGCACCGGAGAGACCCCGACCGCGCCGGTCTTCATCGACGGCAAGAAGGCGATGACGCTGCGCGGCGCGACGCTCGCCAAGGATTTCGAGACGATCGTGATCGACTACATCGAGCGCCGATTCGGCCAGGGCGGCGGGACGCGCACCGCCGCCGAGTGAGGATTGGCGCAAGGGACCCGCGCGTCTCCCTCCCCCCTCTGCGGGGGAAGGAGGGGGCGTCGCACCCAGATCTTCGGTTCGTCCGCTCGCGCGACCCGCGTCGATCAACCTCCCCACGCCGAGACCCAGCCCCCCGGTCTTCGCAGATGCACACGGTTCCCGCCCGCCCGAGGTCGTGATAGCAAGGCGCCACGATCCCGTGAGCGGTCGGCCCGGTGGCCGGCCCGCGCGGTTCGGCGGAGTCTTCGCGTTTTCTGCCCGGCCCCGACTGGCCCCTGAGCCGAACCGCGAAGCGCCGGCCACGCCCGAGCTTCCAACATCCGCATGAGCCAAACCTTCGCACCCGGCGTAGCACCCCAGCCCGCGCCCGACGCGTCCGACGGCGCGCGCGCCACGGCCCCCGCGGCCGAGGGGGCCGACAGCCCGGCCTCGACGCAGGGGCCGGCAACCTCCGGCACCCTCGACGCCCCCGAAAAAGCCGAGACCCGGCAAGGCCATGCGGGCTTCTGGACGCTGCTGGTCGGCTCCGTCGGCGTCGTCTACGGCGATATCGGCACGAGCCCGCTCTACGCCTTCCGCGAGGCCCTGGTCCCGGCCCGCACCGACGGCATCCTGCTGCCCGAGGAGGTGATCGGCACCG
>CAXTCV010000091.1:0-13676 GCA_964242725.1 uncultured Methylobacterium sp. | reverse complement strand
GACGTGCTGGAGATCGGCGGCAACCGCGCCATCGACCTGATCGTCGCCAAGGAGACGGGCGGCGGGCGCGGCCGCCCGGCCGCCGATCCGGGCCGGCCGCTCGGTCAGGACGCGGCGAGCGGGCGCGACCTCGTGGTCAAGGCCGGCAAGTACGGCCCCTACGTCACGGATGGTGAGGTGAACGCCACGCTTCCGAAGACGATGGCGGCCGAGGCGCTGACGTTGGACGAGGCGATCGCCCTGGTGAATGCCAAGCGTGCCTCGGGGGGCGGCAAGCCGGCCAAGCGCGGATCGGCGCGGAAGACCTCCGCACGGGCGACGAGCGGCGATAAGCCGGCGGCGAAGAAGGCCGTCGCCAAGAAACCGGCTGCGGCCGGTGGGGCGGCGAAGAGTGGCGCCGCGAAGCGCCCTGCGGCCAGGAAGGCGCCCGCGAAGAAGTCGGGAACCGCCTGAGGCTGCGGGTCCGGCTCGCCTCAGACGAGGTAGCTGATCGTGGCTGCCACTGCGGTAGCCAGAGTGGCCAGCGCGAGGGTCGTGGCGGTCACGACGGCGCGGGCGGGCTTGACCCCGGCCGCCTCGTCCTCGCACCCGAAGGCGGCGCCGGCCGCGTGCTCGAAACGGATCAGGGTGAGGCGACGGGCCTCGATCGCGGCGTTGCTCATCGACTGCGGCTCCCTGACCACGGTCAAGTTCTGTCTCGGCCAATAACGTCGACCATTTCGAACCGTTCCGGTGGCGATCTGCTGAGATTGATCGTGCGCGTCACGACAATGCTTAACCTCTTGTTGTGCAACGTGGTGATGACGGCCGGCGGCGCGTCCGGGGACTCCGCTGCCGCGGGGCCCCTCGCTCGCGGCGCCGCAGCATGCGATGGTGCCACCGCGTCGCCCGGGGGCGAACGGCTTTGATGTTTCTGTTTTGTTCCGCTATCATGCGGGGATGAAGGCGCATGCTCCACGACCGCATAACCGTCCGCGTGAGATCGAGCCGGCCGATGGGCCGCGTCCGCGGAGGCCGCGCGTGAGCGACCCGGCGCGCGACCTGTTGGGGCCGGGTGGGAAGGCGGCCACCCCCGCCGCCCGATTGCCCGAGCCGCGACGGCGCCTGGCCGCCTCGGCCTCGGTGCCGGCCATCGCGGCGGCCGAGCCCGAGGCCGGCTACACGGCCTCCGACATCGAGGTGCTGGAGGGGCTGGAGCCGGTCCGGCGCCGGCCCGGCATGTATATCGGCGGCACCGACGAGCGGGCGCTGCACCACCTCTTCGCCGAGGTGATCGACAATTCCATGGACGAGGCGGTGGCCGGCCATGCCAGTTTCATCGAGGTGGAGCTGGAGGAATCCGGGATCCTCGTGGTCACCGACAATGGCCGCGGCATCCCGGTCGACCCGCACCCGAAATTCCCAGGCAAGTCCGCGCTCGAGGTCATCATGACCACGCTGCACGCAGGGGGTAAGTTCGACTCGAAGGTCTACGAGACCTCCGGCGGGCTGCACGGCGTCGGCATCTCGGTGGTGAACGCCCTGTCGGATCTCCTGGAGGTCGAGGTGGCGCGCAACCAGACCCTCTACCGCCAGACCTTTTCGCGTGGCCACGCGCAGGGGGCGCTGGAACTGGTCGGCCGGGTGCAGAACCGCCGCGGCACCAGGGTCCGCTTCCATCCCGACGCCCAGATCTTCGGCTCGCTGAAGTTCGATCCGCGCCGCCTGTTCAAGATGGCGCGCTCCAAGGCCTACCTCTTCGGCGGCGTCGAGATCCGCTGGCGCTGCGCCCCCGCCCTTCTGGAGGGTCTGGAAGGCGTACCCGCCGAGGCCGTGCACCGGTTCCCGGACGGCCTGCGCGACTACCTCGCCCGGGACATCGACGGCAAGGACCTCGTCACAGACGCGATGTTCTCCGGCAAGATCACCAAGCCGGGCTCGCACGGCTCCCTCGAATGGGCGGTGGCCTGGATGGTCGCCGAGGACGGGTTCTCGCATTCCTACTGCAACACCATCCCGACGCCCGAGGGCGGCACCCACGAGGCCGGTCTGCGGGTCGCCCTGCTGCGGGCCCTACGCGAGCACGCCGAGCGCGTGAACCAGGCCAAGCGCATGACGGCGGTGACCACCGACGACGTGATGGCGACCTGCGCGTCCATGCTGTCGGTGTTCATCCGCGAGCCCGAGTTCCAGGGCCAGACCAAGGACAAGCTCGCCACCGTCGAGGCCCAGCGCATCGTCGAGACGGCGGTGCGCGACGCCTTCGATCATTGGCTGGCCGCCTCCCCGGCCCAGGCCAACAAGCTCCTCGACTGGGTGATCGACCGGGCCGAGGAGCGTCTGCGCCGCCGCCAGGAGAAGGAGGTCGCCCGCAAGAGCGCCACCCGGAAGCTCCGCCTCCCCGGCAAGCTCGCCGATTGCTCGGCCGCCGGCACCGCCGGCTCGGAGATCTTCATCGTCGAGGGCGACTCCGCCGGCGGCTCGGCCAAGCAGGCCCGCGACCGGGCCACCCAGGCGATCCTGCCGCTGCGCGGCAAGATCCTGAACGTCGCCTCGGCCTCCCGGGACAAGCTCGGCGCCAACCAGCTCATCTCGGACCTGACCCTGGCTTTGGGCTGCGGTACCGGGTCGGCCTTCCGGGAGACGGATCTGCGCTACGACAAGGTGATCATCATGACGGACGCCGACGTCGACGGCGCCCACATCGCCTCGCTGCTGATCACGTTCTTCTACCGGCAGATGCCGAAGCTCATCGACCGCGGCCACCTCTACCTGGCGATCCCGCCGCTCTACCGGCTTCAGCAGGGCTCGAAGGTGGCCTATGCCCGGGACGATGCCGACCGGGAACGGATCACCAAGACGGTGTTCAAGGGCGGCAAGGTCGAGATCGGGCGCTTCAAGGGCCTGGGCGAGATGATGCCGGCCCAGCTCAAGGAGACCACCATGGATCCGAAGAAGCGCACGCTCCTGCGCGTCGCGATCCTCGAGGAGGCAAGGGAATCGACGGGCGATACGGTCGAGCGCCTGATGGGCAACAAGCCCGAGGCCCGTTTCGCCTTCATCAGTGAGCGCGCCGCCTTCGCCGAAGGGGCCGATCTCGACATCTGAGGGGGCGTCTGAGGCGGTCGCGCCGTTCCGGGATGCCGCACGCCCCCCACGCGGCGGCGGCACGTTCCGGTGTTCCGACGGAGGATCGCGAAAATCCCCCGCGCGTGCGTCCTGCGGGAGAGCAGAGCCGGGCGGCAGCGCTAATGCGCGGCGATCGCCTTCGCCGGATCGAAGGGTTGGGCCGCCGCGATGGTGTCCTTGCTCATGTTGAGAACCGCCGAGAATCGGCTGCCGCCGGGCCGGAGGACCAGGGCGCTGGGCTCCACCGCGATGCGCTTGCTCCCGAGCCCGAGGAAGCCGCCGACATCCATCACCACCGCGTTGAGCGTACCGCCATCGGTGATCAGGAGGTCGTCCACCTTGCCCACGCTGTCGCCGGCGGCGTTGCGCACCTCGACGCCGATCATCTTGGAGGCCAGGACGGCGACCGGCTTGAGTCCCTGACGCTTGGCGGCATCCTCGGCGCTGGCGGCCTCCATCAGGCGTCCGGCTCCGGCACCCTCGGTCGCTGTGCCCGGCCCCGTCCCGGGGAGTACCGTGCCCCGGCCGATCACGGAGGCATCCTGGGCACGGGCCTGAGGCACCGCCAGGCAGAGGGCCGTCAGCGACAGGACGAGGATTCGGCTACGCATCGCAGGTCGTTCCGTGCGCCCTATCCCGCTGGGGCGCCGGGGCCTCAATCGCCCGATGCCGGCACGGTTCCGGCCCGGCATGTCGCACCCGCCCGCGGAGCATCGGGTCTGGAACGTGCGAGGGGCCCGGCCGTTCGGCCGGACCCGGTCCAGGGCGCCGGGATGCCCGGCTCCGACGTTCGATCTCAGTACGAGCCGAACTTGTAGTTCACGCCGGCGCGCACGACCGCGAACTCGGTCTTGGCCGCGGCGCCGTTGAGGTAGGCGGTGCCGTTCGGGGGCAGCAGGTAGTTGTAGAAGATGCCGGAGGCGGCGCTCTTCTGGCGATCGAGGCTCACGTACAGACCTTCGACCTTCAACGTCACGGCCGTGGACTTGAAGAAGTTCAGGAACGAATCGGTGGGCAGGGCGTACTCGACGCCGCCGCCGACCGCGTAGCCGGTGCGGAAGCTGTCGCGGAACCGGTTGCCCGCGAAGTTCTGATCGTCCTGGCCCGACGCATAGGCGAAGCCGCCGGTGCCGTAGACCAGGGTGCGGTCGAAGGCGTAGCCGAGACGGCCGCGCGCGGTGCCGAAATAGTCGAGGCCGTTGCCGCTGGTGGCGACGTAGGCGCGCGGCCGCGAGAAGGCGACGCCGGGAGCGCCGAAGCCGGTGTAGTTCAGCGTGCCGTTGGCGCGGCGGGCGAAGTCGACGTACTGCGCGTCCGCCTCGAAGCCGACCACGATGCCCGAGCCCGGCGTGAACTGATAATTGTAGCCGATCTGCGCGCCGCCGGTGAAGCCGTCGTTGCTGCTGCGGTTGTTGACGCTGACCACCGCGTTGGTGTCGGCCGAGTTCACCACCGAACCGTAGGGCAGGAAGTAGTTGGTGGTCTTGCGGCTGTCGGCATCGAAGCCGTAGCCGGCGTTCACACCGAAGTAGAACCCCGTCCAGGTGAAGACCGGCACCGGCGTGAAAGCCGGCGGCGGCGCGGCGCGGCGCGGCAGATCGGCCGCGGAGGCCGCGGCGGTGGCGCCGGCCAGCACAGTCGACGCAAGGAGAAGCTTCTTCATGATTCCAAAGGTCCCGGGTTAGCTGAAGACGACAGCCTTCTAGGCGTTCCCCATCCCAAGATCTGTCGCTCTCCTGCAACGATCAGGCTCGGAATAGCCGGATCATATCGGCACATCATGAAGGTAATTGATCGAAATTTATCTGGTCTTTATCGCATTTTGCGGAATAATTACGCGTTTGCAAAAGAGACTATCTCGAAAAATATCTAAAAAAACTTTAGATCATGGAAATATCAGGCATGATTGGCTCGAGATCCTTCCCGTGCGGGCGATTCCGCATCGGGCAGCGCTGATTGGTTCTGCGCCGTCTGATCGTTCGCCGTCGCTTGGCGTAGAACGGCGGTTCACCATGGTGCCCGACGATGCGCGGGTGCCCGACGATGCGCGTCCGAAGGCCGGGCGCGCGCTCGGCAGAACGAGTCGCCCATGCACATCCGCCCAAACCGGGATTCGAAAGCGTTTGGCATGCGGCAACCCGCCGGTGCGGCCGTCCGCCTGGACCGGAGGAATCTGGTCCGCCGGGGAACGCTCCTCGCCTGGTCGCTGGGCGTATCGACGGTCGTCGGTCTCCCGGCGGTCGCTGGCGCATCTCGGCTGGCGCGGTGGAACACGCCGGGCGTTCCGCCCACCCGGATCCCCACCCTGGCGAATCCGGTCCCGCCCGACCCTGAGACGACCGGCGGCCTCCCAGGCGCGGCTGGGGCCGCACGGGCCCCGCAGATCGATCCCTGCCTCCCGCCCGTCTCGGACCGTCTCCGGCCCTGATCGCCTGTGCGTCGCGGCGCGTCGCCGCGCATTGCGAGATTGACAAGCCGCGCCAAGCCCCTAACTGACGGTCAGCATGCGCCCCGCGGCCCCGGGAGCGTACAAGCGCCCCACGCGATCCTTCCCAGCCGTTGCCGCGACGGTGTCCATCGCGCCGGCCGGGCGCGCAACGGTTCCTGAACGCAGATGCCTTTTTCCGACCTGGGACTGAGCGAGAAAGTCCTGAACGCCGTCGAGACGGCGGGCTATACCGAGCCGACGCCGATCCAGGCCGAGGCTATCCCTCACGTCCTTGCCCGCCGCGACGTCCTGGGAATCGCCCAGACGGGGACCGGCAAGACCGCAGCCTTCACGCTGCCGATGCTGACCCTGCTGGAGAACGGGCGCGCCCGCGCCCGGATGCCGCGCACGCTGATCCTGGAACCGACCCGCGAACTGGCCGCCCAGGTGGTCGAGAACTTCGACCGCTATGGCACCAACCACAAGCTCAACGTCGCGCTGATCATCGGCGGGGTCTCGTTCGCCGATCAGGATGCCAAGCTGATGCGGGGCACCGACGTGCTGATCGCGACGCCGGGCCGCCTGCTCGACCATTTCGAGCGCGGCAAGCTGCTGCTGACCGGCGTGGAGCTTCTGGTCATCGACGAGGCGGACCGCATGCTCGACATGGGGTTCATCCCGGACATCGAGCGGATCGTGAAGATGGTGCCGTTCACCCGGCAGACCCTGTTCTTCTCGGCGACCATGCCGCCGGAGATCGAGCGGCTGGCGGACATGTTCCTGCACAATCCCCAGCGGGTCGAGGTGGCCCGGCCCGCCTCCACCGCCACCACGATCACGCAGCGTCTCGTCGCCACCGGCTCGGAGGGGCACGCCAAGCGCGAGCGCCTGCGCGACCTGATCCGCGGCGAGGCCGAGCTCAAGAACGGGATCATCTTCTGCAACCGCAAGCGGGATGTTGCCCTGCTCCAGAAGTCGCTGGTCAGCCACGGCTTCGACGCGGCGGCCCTGCACGGTGACATGGATCAGCGGGCGCGGACCACCGCCCTCGACGCGTTCCGGAACGGCGAGACCGCCCTGCTGGTCGCCAGCGACGTGGCGGCCCGCGGGCTCGACATCCCGGCGGTCAGCCACGTCTTCAACTTCGACGTACCGCATCACCCCGAGGACTACGTCCACCGGATCGGCCGGACAGGCCGCGCCGGCCGGTCCGGCACGGCCTACACGCTGGCCTCTCCGGAGGATTCCCGCTCCCTCGGCGCCATCGAGGTGCTGATCGGCCAGCCGATCCCGTGGTTCGACGGCGACCTGTCGTCGGTGGCCGAGCCCTCCGCCGATACCGGTACCCGCCATCGAGGCCGCTCGAGCGATACCCGTCGCGGGGCCCGCTCGGCCAAGGTCGACGGAAACAGCTCCGCCGCAGCCGCGGACCGCCCGAAGGCGCGCGGCGCGCGTGGCGGCGCGTCTCCGCAGCGTGCCGAAACCCGTGGCGGCGTGTCCGCGCCACGAGCCGAGACCCGCGGCGGCGCATCCGCCGCGCATGCCGAGCCCCGTCCCGTCCCGGAGTCCCGTCCCGTCCCGGAGCCGCGGCGCGAGCCCGGCCGGTCGGAGCGGGTGCGCGACGAGCGTGGTCGCCGGAACGAGGCGGACGGCGAGACGCCCATCGGCCTCGGCGCGCATGTTCCGGCCTTCCTGCTTCGTCCAGTCTTGGCGAAGAAAGAGAAATAAGAGGCCCGAAATCGGGTTTAACTCTCTGTCTACCAGGCTGCGATAGTCTGGTCTTCGTGCCGCGATGCGACGAGGCGTCGGTGGCCCGAGGGCGGCGGGACGGGCATGAGCCATGAGAGCCATTCGGATCGGGATCGCAGCTTCGCGCTGGCGAAGCGGACCCACGACCTGATTCGCGATTACGGCCCCTCGGCGACCCCGCGCGCCTACGCGGTCTGGTACGCCTACGTGTCGGCGGAGCTGCCGCTGCTCGGCGACGCGGTGAAGCGCCTCACCACCGAGAAGGGGACGCTCACCGAGGCCGACATCGACGACCTCCACGAGACCTATCTGGACGGGCACGTCCTGGAGAGCGCCACCGGCGATATCAGCCGCGTGGTCCTGGGCGAGATCGCGGCGGTCACCGAGATCCTCGATTTGTCGCTCGGCTCCACGAAGGAGTACGGCGAATCCCTGCGCGGGCTCGCCCAGGACCTCGCCCAGGGCCTGCCCAACGGCGCACGGCTGGGCGAGATCGTCGCGACGCTGGTCTCCACGACCCGCGAGGTCGCGGTCAACAACCGGGTTCTCGAAGCGCGCCTGCGCGAGACCCGCAGCGAGATCGAGACCCTGCGCGAGAAGCTTGAGGCGACCCGGCTCGAGAGTCTGACCGACACGCTCACCGGTCTCTCGAATCGCAAACATTTCGAGGAGAGCCTGAAGGCGGCCGTCGAGGCCGCCCGCCTGCGCGCCGGCCCGATGAGCCTGATCATCCTCGACATCGACTTCTTCAAGCGCTTCAACGACCTCTACGGCCACCTGACGGGCGATCAGGTGCTGCGGCTCGTGGCGATCGTGATGCGCGAGAATGCCGGCCGCCAGGCACAGCTCGCCCGGTTCGGCGGCGAGGAGTTCGGGATCATCCTGCCCGAGGCGGACCGCGTTCGGGCACTGCAGGTGGCCGAGACCGTCCGGGCCAGCGTGATGGGGCGCGAGCTGGTCAAGCGCTCCACCGGCGAGTCGCTGGGCAAGATCACGGTCTCGCTGGGGGTCGCGGTCCTGCGCCAGGGCGACACGCCGGCCGCGCTCCTGGAGCGGGCCGACCTGTGCATGTTCGTCGCCAAGCGTGGCGGCCGCAACCGCACCGTGGACGATACCGCCGAGGCGCTGTCGCAGGTCGCCTGACGCGCGGCCGCTCCTGCCCGCTCAGACCGGCGCGGGCAGCCGGTCGGCCGAGACCGGGGTGATCGCCACGGACTCGCCGCAGCCGCAAGCCGAGGTCTGGTTCGGGTTGTTGAACACGAACTGGGACGCCAGCTTGGTGGTGGTGAAATCCATCTCGGTGCCGAGCAGGAACAGCACCGCCTTCGGATCGACGAACACCCGGACGCCGCGATCCTCGACCACGTCCTCGCCGGGCTTGACCGCCTCGGCATATTCCATCGTGTAGGACATCCCGGCGCAGCCGCCGTTGCGGACGCCGACCCGGAGTCCCGCGATCGGCCGCTCGGCCTCCGCCATGATCGCCTTGATCCGATCGGCGGCGCGATCGGTCAGCGAGAGAACCTTGAAACCAACGGACATCGTCACCCTCCCGCCCATCCGGGTTCAAGGCCCGGGAGCGCGTATTCTGACAGGGACAAGATAAGCCGCCCGCGGCTGCCGGTCCACCGCCCCCAGGTCACACCTGCCGGGCATTCGGCACGGTCAGGCAGCCTCGGCGGTGAGGCGTGCGAAGGTCGCGAGGTCGACGTTGCCGCCGCTGATCACGACGCCGACGCGCCTGTCCCGGACATCCACGAGCCCATGCAGCACAGCTGCCGCCGCGAGGCAGCCTGTCGGCTCGACCACGAGCTTCATGCGGCTGGCGAAGAACCGCATCGTCTCCACGAGTTGCGCGTCGGAAACGGTCACGATGTCGGCGACCTGGGCGCGGATGATCGCGAAGGTCAGGTCGCCCAGCGCCGTCGATTGCGCCCCGTCGGCGATGGTCCGGGGCACCGGGATCGTCACCACCCGGCCCTCGCGCAACGAGCGCTGCCCGTCATTGCCGGCCTCCGGCTCGACGCCGATCACCCGGCAGCCCGGCGACAGGGCGGCGGCGGCCAGCGCGCAGCCCGCGAGCTGGCCGCCGCCGCCGAGGCAGGCCACCAGCACGTCGAGCGGCCCCACCGTCTCGATCAGCTCCTGCGCCAGGGTCCCCTGCCCGGCGATGACGTCCGGATGGTTGAAGGGCGGGATGACGGTCAGGCCGCGCGGCTCGGCTATCGCGCGCCCGAGCGCCTCCCGATCCTGGCTGTAGCGGTCGTAGAGGACGACCTCGGCACCGTAGCCCCGGGTGGCGGCGATCTTCGCCGCGGGGGCGTCCGCAGGCATGATGATCGTGGCGGGCACGCCGAGGAGCCGGCTCGCCAGGGCGATGGCCTGGGCGTGGTTGCCCGAGGAGAAGGACAGCACCCCCCGGGCGCGGACCGCCTCCGGCAGGGCGCTGATCGCGTTGTAGGCCCCGCGGAACTTGAAGGCGCCGGCCCGCTGCAGATTCTCGGCCTTGAAGAACAGCTTCGCGCCGGTCATCGCGTCCGCGGTGCGGGAGGTCAGCACCGGGGTGCGGTGCGCCGCGCCCGCGATGCGCTCGGCCGCGCGCGCCACGTCGGCGTAGGTGGGCACGCCGTCCGCCCCGGCTCGCTCGTCCAGCATCGGATCCCGCCTCGCTCCCGCTCCGTGTCGAGGCGACTCATACGAGCGTTCGCCTGCGCGCGCATCCCGGTCCGATGCACGACCGGAAGCGGAGCCATTCGCCGGCCGACCGCTTATCCCGATGTGATCGACCGGGCAGCACCGCCGGGGGGCGGCTTCGCCATGCGGATGGGATCGGATTTTTTTTGGCGCGCGGGGCCGGGTGACAGGCCGGCCCGGGGCGGCGCGTCGTGAGCGCCCGGATCCGGGAGCGCCCCGCGGGCGACAGCGCCGCCGAGGTCACGTTCCGGGGCCGCGGGCTGGCCCTGCGCGCCTGATCCTGCTCGTCGGCCCACTCTGCTCGCAGCGCAACGCTCAGCGTGGAGAAGAGCACGGCATATGCGAGGGGTGCGCTTAGGATCCGTTGCCCGACGAGGCGGAGCCGGCGGAGCGGGCCGGCCGCTGCCGCTCTGAGCCGGTTCCCGATGACGACGTCGACACCGCCGTCCTCGCGAGCGGAGCGAAGCAATCCAGTGGCGCCACGCTCACGATGTCGCGCCGCCTCCGATCATCCCGCTGCGCGCGCGATGACGGAGGGCCCCCGTCGCAGAAGACCTCAAACGGAGATCCTTCGGGACAGGCCGATTGCGGCTGCGTCGATCCCCCTACGTATGGATCACCTTCCCATACGCATCGAGCACGCTCTCGTGCATCATCTCGCTGAGCGTCGGGTGCGGGAACACCGTGTGCATCAGCTCCTCCTCGGTGCTCTCCAGGTTCATCGCCACCACGTAGCCCTGGATGAGCTCGGTCACCTCGGCGCCGACCATGTGGGCGCCGAGCAGCTGGCCGGTCTTGGCGTCGAACACGGTCTTGATCAGCCCGTCCGGCTCGCCCAGCGCGATCGCCTTGCCGTTGCCCGCAAAGGGGAAGCGGCCGACCTTCACGGCGAAACCCTGCTCCTTGGCCTTGGCCTCGGTCAGCCCGACGCTGGCGATCTGCGGCTGGCAATAGGTGCAGCCCGGGATCTTGGCCTTGTCCATCGGGTGGGTGTGCAGGCCCTTGATCGTCTCGATGCAGAGGACGCCCTCGTGCTCGGCCTTGTGGGCGAGCATCGGCGGCCCGGCGACGTCGCCGATGGCGTAGAGGCCGGGCACGTTGGTGCGGCCGAGCCCGTCCGTCACCACGATCCCACGGTCGATCTGAACCCCGAGTTTTTCGAGACCGATGCCCTCGATGTTGCCGACGACGCCCACGGCCGAGATCAGCTTCTCGGCGGTAATCTGCTGGGTCTTGCCGTCGCCGCCCTCGATGGTGGCGGTGACGGAGGTCGCGCCCTTCTCGACCTTGGTCACCTTGGCGCCGGTGAGGATCTTGATGCCCTGCTTCTCGAAGCGCTTGCGGGCGAGGCCGGCGATCTCGGCATCCTCCACCGGCAGGATCTGCGGCAGCAGCTCGACCACGGTCACCTCGGCGCCCATGGTGCGGTAGAACGAGGCGAACTCGATGCCGATGGCGCCCGAGCCCATCACCAGCAGGCTTTTGGGCATCGTCTCGGGGACCATGGCCTCGTAGTAGGTCCAGATCAGTTTCTTGTCGGGCTCGATCCCGGGGATCGCACGGGGTCGGGCGCCGGTCGCCACGATGATGTGCTTGGCGCCGTAGGTGCCGGCGCCCTTGGCGCCCTTCGGCGCCTCGGCGCGCTTGGTCTCCTTGACGGTGACCTGGCCGGGCTGGTTGCCCTTCGCGACGCTGTCGACCGACGCCTCGCCCCAGATCACGTCGACCTTGTTCTTCTTGAGCAGCATGCCGACGCCGCCGTTGAGCCGGCCTGAGACCCCGCGCGAGCGCTTCACGATCGCGGCGGTGTCGAACCCGACCTTTTCCACGGTCAGCCCGTAATCGCCGGCGTGCTGGAAGTAGTGGTAGATCTCGGCCGAGCGGAGCAGCGCCTTGGTGGGGATGCAGCCCCAGTTCAGGCAGATGCCGCCGAGATGCTCGCGGTCGACCACCGCGGTCTTGAACCCGAGCTGCGCCGCCCGGATCGCCGTGACGTAGCCGCCGGGCCCGGCGCCGATGATGAGGACGTCGTAGGTGTCGGACATCGTGTCTCAGCTCTCCGCTGTGTGGCGCGCGCCCGCACCGTCGTTGACGCGGCGATCAGGGCGAGGTCTCCAGCGCGCCCCGCCGCTGCTCCATGGCCCTGATCGTCTTCTTGATCGCCCGGAGATCCGCCTTCGCCTGCGTGTCGGGGCCGGTCTCGTAGGCGACGTAGATCTCCAGCTCGTCGAGCTTCTCGGTGTGACCCGTCAGCGTCGTCCGGATCGCCGCGACGTCGCGCGTTACCTCGGCGATATCGCTCTGCATCCGCCGAAGAACCGGCAGGATGAGATCCGTGTCCTCGGACACGCGACTCTCCACTGACCGCGCGCGCGATCATAGCAGAGTCGCCCCTCACACCAGCATGCCCATCGGGTTCTCGATCAGCCCCTTGAAGGCCGAGATCAGCTCCGCGCCGAGTGCCCCGTCAAGCACCCGGTGGTCGCAGGACAGGGTGCAGGTCATCACCTGGACCACCGCCGGGGCGCCGTCCTTCACGACCACGCGCTTCTCGCCGGCGCCCACCGCCAGGATGCTCGATTGGGGCGGGTTGATCACCGCGGTGAAGTGCTTGATGCCGAACATGCCGAGATTCGACACCGAGGTGACGCCGCCCTGGTACTCCTCCGGCTTCAGCTTCTTGGCGCGGGCCCGGGCGGCGAAGTCCTTCATCTCGGTGGAGATGGTCGACAGCGTCTTCTCGTTCGCCCGGCGGATCACCGGGGTGAACAGCCCGCCGTCGATCGCCACCGCGACCCCGACCTCGGCGTTCTTGAAGCGCAGGATCCGGTCCTCGGCCCAGACCGCGTTGGCGGCGGGCACGCGGGTGAGCGCCAGGCCCATCGCCTTGATGACGAAGTCGTTCACCGAGAGCTTGAAGGCCGGCTTGCCGTCCTTGTCCTTGCCCGCGGAGGCGTTGAGGGTTTCGCGCAGCTTCATCAGCGCGTCGAGCTCGCAATCCATCGTCAGGTAGAAGTGCGGGGCCACCTGCATCGCCTCGGTGAGGCGCTTGGCGATGGTCTTGCGCATCCCGTCGAGCGGGACTTCCGCGTAGGAATCCTTGGCGAAGAAGCCTCGGACCTGGTCGGTCGTGAGGCCGGCCGGCCCGCCGCCCGCGGGTGCGGGTGCGGGCTTCGGGGCCGGGGCGGCCGCCTTCGGCGCCTCGGCGGCAGCCTGGGGCGCGGGTGCCTTGGTCGCGCCGGAGGCCTTGGCGGCCTGCACGTCGCGGGCGATGATGCGCCCGTGCGGGCCGCTGCCCTGGACGGCGCCGAGCGCGACGCCTTCCTGCTTGGCGATCCGGCGGGCCAGCGGCGAGGCGAACACCCGGCTGCCGGCGCCCTGCTGCGAAGCGCCGCTGGGCTGCGCGCCCTCCGGCGCTTCGTTCACCCGCTCATAGGACATGTGGCCGCCGCCGGGCGTGGTGTTCTGGTCGGCTGGCGACGGCGCGGCCTTCGCACCGGCTTGCGGGTCCGGCTGGGCCGCGCCGTTGGAGGCGGCCTTCGGCGCCCCGCCCGCGGCCTGGACGCTCGCCGGATCCTCGCCCTCGCCCGCGATGATGGCGATCAGGTCGTTGACCGGCACGTCCGCGGTGCCCTCGGGCACCAGGATCTTGGCGAGCACGCCCTCGTCGATGGCCTCCACCTCCATGGTGGCCTTG
>CAXTCV010000090.1:0-13698 GCA_964242725.1 uncultured Methylobacterium sp. | reverse complement strand
TTGCTGATTCGCATGTCTCATAATACGTCGCAGCATCGCATGCACCATGGCAGGCCGGTCAATTCTTGACGCAAAGATTCTTTCAAACACAAATATGGCCACTTTATCAGTTCATATATCAACCATAAAGTCTGATTTACTATTTTTTACAACAAATATTGATCAACTTAAGCATAGTATCATTATAAAGATCAAGGCGTGCGTCGCATAGGCCGTAAAATTATTCCAACCGTTTGTCGCGACGCTGACGATGGCACACCGACCATCGCGCCGCCGGATCCGCGGGCCGGGCATTCCCGACGCTTGACGCGCCACGCGCGCACAGCCAAGCTTGTTGCCGACGGTTCCCTTCGGGGATCAAAAGGGAACGCGGTGAGGGATCCGTCCCGAGGCCGCGGCTGCCCCCGCAACTGTAAGCGGCGAGCCCTTCACCACCATGTCACTGGGTGATCCCCGGGAAGACGGTGCGAGGGCGGCGACCCGCGAGCCAGGAGACCTGCCGTCAGCCGTGGTCACACGCGAAACGCGTCGGGCGGGGTGTCCTGGCGGGTGTCGAGACGCCCGTGCGCCCGCACGGTCGGCGAGGCTTCGTTCGCGGTGACGTGCCACAGCAAGCGCGCCCGCGACGCCAGTCCCGATGTCCGTTCCCGCCGTCTCGCTTCGTTCGACCGCTATTCCACGACGCATCCACGCGCTCGTCGGCGGTCCGCGAATCGGACGATCCGGAAAGTGTAATGTTATCACATTGCTTATCGGACGATCGGGCCGGAACGCGCTGGGAACGGACCTCTCCCCGACATGTCGCCATCGATCCACCACGCCCGATCCGGCGGGTCCGCCCCGTTCTGCGGCCTGCTCCTCGCACTTCTGGCGAATCCAGCCGCTGCGCAGGAGGCCGTCGCCCTGGACGAACTCTCCGTCCAAGGCGCCGGTGGCGACCCGAACCGCGCCGCGCCGAACGGCCTCAACCTGCGCACGTCCGACCGGACCGCGAGCCGGATCGGCCTGACGCCCCTGGAGACGCCGGCGAGCCTCGACATCGTGTCGGGGGAGACCGCCCGGCTGCGCGGCCAGGACACGATCGCCGAGGCCGTGACACAGGACGCCACCGGCATCACCACGATCGCGGCACCCGGCAACGGCAACGGCGCCTTCACGTCCCGCGGCTTCGCGGGCCCGAACTCGATCCAGCAGCTCTACGACGGCACGCGCTTCTCCGTGGGCGCGAACACCGTCACCTTCCCGTTCGACACCTGGAACGTCGAGCGGATCGAGGTGCTGCGCGGGCCGTCCTCGGTGCTCTACGGCGACGGCGCCATCGGCGGCGTCATCAACGTGGTGCCGAAGAAACCGGTCTTCGTGCCGATCAACGCGGCCCGCGCGGTCATCGGTACGGACGGGGTGGCGCGGCTCGCCCTGGATTCCGGCGGGGCGCTCGGGCAGGCCGAGTTCGGCGATACCTTCGCCTACCGCCTCAACGTCAGCGGCAACCGTGCCGACGGCTGGGTCCGGCCTGGGGGCGACTTCCGCAACCTCGCGGTCTCGGCCGCCCTGCTGTTCCAGGCGAGCCCGGACCTCGCCGTCACGCTCAGCCACGATCTCGGCTACCAGGAGCCGGCGCGCTACTGGGGCACGCCGCTCGTCGGGGGCCGGATTCCGGACCTGATCCGGTTCAACAACTACAACGTCCGCGACGCGAAGATCACCTGGGCCGACAACTGGACCCAGCTCAAGGCCGAGTGGTCGCCCTCGGCGGACATCACGGTGCGCAACACCGCCTATCGGCTGACCAGCCGACGGCACTGGCTCGATGTCGAGCAGTATTCCTACCATCGCAGCACCGGGCTGGTGGACCGGGGCGATTACCTGGAAATCTACCACAGCCAGGAGCAGGTCGGGGACCGGCTCGATGCCACCGTCCGCGGCAGCCTGTTCGGGCTGCCCAACCAGTTCGTGGCCGGGTTCGACCTGAACCACATCGACTTCCGCCACACGAACAATTTTTACGTCGACCAGACCACCAGCGTGCCGCTGACCGGCTATGACCCGGGCTCTTTCCCGCAGGACGGGCGGGCGCGGCCGGCTTACGCCACCCGGACGAGCCAGGGCTCGGTCTTCGCCGAGGACCGGCTGATCCTGTCGGACAGGCTGTCGTTCCTCACCGGGGTACGGCTCGACGTGCCGACCCTCCGCCGGGAGGATCTGCAGACGGGATCGCAGTTCGAAAAAACCTACCGGGCGCTCGGCTACCGGTTCGGCCTCGTCTACAACCCGACGCCGGACACCGCGCTCTACGCCCAGTACAGCGTCGCCACCGACCCGGTGAACAGCCTGATCACCCTGTCGCAGTCCCTGGCGGGCTTCAAACTGGCCACGGGCGACCAGGTCGAGATCGGCGCCAAGGGGCTCGCCTTCGACGGCACCGTGGAATGGACGGTCGCCGGCTACCGGATCGTGAAGGACAACCTGATCTCGGCCGTGCCGGGGCAGCCGACGCTCTCCACGCAGGTGGGACGCCAGTCCTCTCAAGGATTCGAGCTGGCGCTCGGCTGGCGGTTCGCGCCGAGCTGGCGGCTCGATGGCAACCTCGCGCTTCTGCATGCCCAGTACGATCGGTTCGACCAGACCGTGAGCGGCGCCACCGTCTCGTATGCCGGCAACCAGCCGATCGACGTGCCCGAGCGCGTGGCCAACCTCTGGCTGACCTGGGATCCTGTCCACGACTGGACCGCGCGGATCGGTCTGCAGAGTGTGGGTCAGGTCTACAGCGACTTCGGGAACACGGCGCGGCGCCCGGCCTACAGCCTCGTCAACCTCGTCCTCGACCATCAGGTCACGGCGGAATCGCGCCTGAGCCTGCGCGTCTACAATCTGTTCGACACGGTCTATGCGATCAGTGGCAACGCCGTGAACGGGGTTGGCACGAACTGGCTGCTCGGCCGCCCGCGCTCGGTCGAGGTCGCCTACACGGTGACGTGGTGAGGTGGCCGCGACGGATCGGCACGGCGGGGCGGCGCTGGCTGCTCCTGTTCCACCGCTGGGCCGGGATCGCCGCGGGCCTGTTCTTCGTCCTGTGGATCGGCTCCGGGCTGGTCATGCTCTACGTGCCGTTCCCGACGCTCACCGAGACCGAGCGCCTGGCACGGCTCGCCCCGATCGCCTGGGAGCGGGTCTCGGTCGCACCGGCCGTGGCGCTTCAGGCCGGCGGCGTCGCCGATGTACCGCAGGCCTTCGCCCTGGAGATGCGCGGGGCAGACCCCGTCTACCGGATCACCGGGCGCGACGGGACCCGGGCGACGGTCTCGGCCCAAACCGGGGAACGGCTCGGGCCGGTAACGCCCGGCGAGGCGTTGCGTGTCGCGGCCCCGGGTCTTCCGGACGCGCGGGTCGAGCCGGTCGAGCGCGATCAGTGGACCGTCACGGCCCGGTACGATCCACTCCGGCCACTCCTGAAGGTCGCCCTCGGCGATCCGGCGGGGACCGAGCTCTACGTGTCGCGGGTCACCGGCGAGATCGCCCTCGACACGACCCGGTCCGAGCGGGCCTGGAACTGGTTCGGCTCGGTGGCGCACTGGATCTACCTCAAGCCCCTGCGCGCCCGCGCGGAGCTGTGGCGGACGATCCTGCTCTGGCTGTCCGGGTTCGCGGCCCTCGGGGCGCTGAGCGGCCTCGCGATCGGGATCTGGCGGCTGCGCCTCCGGCGACGCTACGCGGGCGGGGCCGTGACGCCCTATCGGGGGCTCGCCCGCTGGCATCACCTGCTCGGCCTCGCGGGCGGGATCGGCCTGGGCGCGTTCATCGTGAGCGGCTGGATCTCGATGAACCCGAACCGCTGGTTCTCGTCGGTCCGGCCGCCTGCGGACCTGCTTTCCGCCTATGCCGGAACGCCACCGCCGCTCGGGCTCGACCCACGGCACCTGCCGGCTTTCGCCACACCGGAGACCCGAAGCCTGCGCGCCGCCGCCATAGGCGGAGCCTGGTGGATCGTCGCCGAGGCGCCGGAGCGCGTCCGCGCAGCCGGGGCGGAGGGCGGACGTCTTGAGGCCGGTGTCATCGCCCGCGCGGCCGCGCGGGCCGTGCCGGGCGGCTCCCTGCGGGCGGTGAGGCCGCTCTCCGCCTACGACGCCTACTGGTATCCCCACGGCGCCGATCCGCGGCCGCTCCCGGTGCTGCGCCTGCGCTTCGACGATCCGGCCTCGACCTGGCTTCACATCGACCCCCGGGACGGGACGATCCTGCAGCGCCTAAATCGCTCGGGCCGGATCAGCCGCTGGCTGTTCGACGCCCCGCACCGCCTCGACCTGCCGGGGCTCACCGGCAACCGCTTGCTCCACGATGCGAGCCAATGGATCCTGAACCTCCTGGCTGCGGCTGTCGCGGTGACCGGGATCCTTTCGGGCTGGCGCAGGCTGCGGCGGACCCTGACCGCATAGAGAAAGTCGGGCGCGGCCGCCGGTCGAGCCGTCTGCCAGCCGGGGCAAGAGCGGTACGGCCTGCGCAGGGCCACCGCACCCCGCTTCACCCGCGAAGGCGGCGGCAGCGTGTGCGCGCCGGGGCATGAATGCCCGCTCAGGCCTCGAACAGCGATCCCTGCCGGGTCGCCGCGGCACGTGCGCCGGTTCGCCTGCCGGGCGTCGGGGAGGCGGGCAGGCTTCCGCGACGTCCGGTCTTCGGCGGCAGGGACGGATCGGATGTCCCCTCGGGCACCGCCGTGACGGTCCCGTCGGAGAATTGCAGGCTGAGACGGGCGGCCGCGGCGGCCTCCGCGGCCCGGCGGACCGGCAGGCCGGCGGCGTCGCGCACCAGCACGTAGCCGCGGTCGAGCACGGCGCGGTAGCTGAGCGAGCCCAGGAGCTGCGCGAGGCCCTCCAGACGGTCGCGCCGCCGCTCGACGCCGCGCGCGCCGGCCTGGGCGAGCCGATCGGACAGGGCGAGCAGCCGGTCGGCGCGGCGCGCCTGGAGGGCGCGGGCCCGCTCCAGGCTCGCGTCGCGGGCCACGACGAGGCGGCGCCCGAGCTGGACCAGGGCCTCACCCTTGCGCTGCACGTCGTTGCGCAGGGCGGTCAACGGCCGGTGATCGATCCGCCCCAGGCGCGCGCGGGCGTTGGCCAGCGCCACGTCGGGGGAGCGCCGGGCCATGCGGTCGAGGAGCAGTTGGAGCCGGGCGCGGTGTCGGCTGGCGCCTGCGGCCAGCGCCGGGGCGAGGCGCGCCTCCGCGAGGTCGAGCCGCTGGCGCTTGGCCGCCAGGAGGGCGTCGGCGCCGGGCAGCGCCCGCCCGAGGGCCCGCAGATCCGCCCGGTCGCGCTCGATCCGGCGCCCGACCGCGCCGACCGCCCGGGCGGACAGGTCGGCGACCGTGGCGATCAGATCGGCCCGGACCGGCACGGCCATTTCGGCGGCCCCCGTGGGGGTCGGGGCGCGGCGGTCGGAGACGTAGTCGATCAGCGTGGTGTCGGTCTCATGCCCCACCGCCGAGATCAGCGGGATCGTGCTCTCGAAGGCGGCGCGGACCACGCATTCTTCGTTGAAAGCCCAGAGATCCTCAATGGAGCCGCCGCCGCGGGCGACGATCAGGACGTCGGGGCGCGGGATCGGGCCGCCGGGCGTCAGCGCGTTGAAGCCGCGGATCGCGGCTGCGACCTCCTCGGCCGCGCCGTCGCCCTGGACCCGCACCGGCCAGACCAGCACGGGCCGCGGGAACCGATCCTCCAGCCGGTGCAGGATGTCGCGGATCACGGCCCCGGTGGGCGAGGTCACGACGCCGATTACCCGCGGCAGATAGGGGATCGCCCGCTTGTGCTCCGGGGCGAACAGCCCTTCCGCGGTGAGCTGTTTCTTGCGCTCCTCCAGAAGGGCCATCCAGGCACCGAGGCCCGCCGGTTCCAGGCTCTCCACCACGATCTGGTACGAGGACTTTCCCGCGAAGGTGGTGATGCGGCCGGTGGCCACCACCTCCAGCCCCTCCTGGGGCTTCTGGCGCAGGCGCCCGAACACGCCCTTCCAGACCACGGCGTCGATCCGGGCCTGCCCGTCCTTCAGGGAGAAATAGGCGTGGCCCGAGCCGTGCTGCCCGCGATAGCCCGAGATCTCCCCGCGCAGGCGCACATGCCCGAAGGCGTCCTCCAGGGTGCGCTTGAGGGCGCCCGCCAGATCGCCGACCGTCCATTCCGGCTGGTTGGCGGTGAGCACGCTGGTCGGCGGGATATCCGCCGCGGGCTGGGATGCGGGGCGCGGGGGCGGCACGAGGGGCATGGCGGGACGCTAGGCGGCCTGCGTCGCGAGGTCAAAGTCCGGGGCCAGCCTACTCGACTGCGAGCTCGCGTGGCGCGTCCGAGATCGCGACCCGCGGCACCAGCAGCGACAGCACGAGCGTCAGCGACGCCACTGCGAAGACCGTCCAGAAGGTGCCGTGGAGCGCATGCTGGAGTCCGGCCCGGATCGCGTCGCCGCCGGCTCCCAGGCTTCCCGGATCATCGAGGAGGCGCCGGAGCTGGTCTGAATCCACCGCCGGCCCGGTCGACGGGTGCGCGAGCCGATAGTTCAGCACGGCCCCCAGCACGGTTGCCCCGAGGGTCGAGCCGAGGTTGCGCGCGAAGATGTTCGAGGCGGTCGCCGCCCCGCGCTGCGACCAGGCGACGCTGTCCTGGATGATCACGATGGCGGCGGTCGACAGGAAGCCCATGCCGAGGCCCATCACGACCGAGCCGCAGGCCGCGACGACAGGCGAGGTGTCCGGTGCCAGCGCCACGAAGGCGACCGCGCCGAGCGGCAGGAGGCCCGCTCCGACCAGCAGGATCGGGCGCAGGCCGAAGCGCACGAAGCTGCGCGCCGCCGTGGTGGCGCCGATCGGCCAGCCGAGCACCATCAGGGTCAGGGTCAGGCCGGCGATCAGGGGCGATTGCCGCAGCACACCCTGCACGTACATCGGCAGGAAGGCCGTGAGCCCGATCACCGTCATGCCGGAGAGCAGCGTCGCGGTGTTGGCGGTGGCGATCGGGCGCTGCATCCACAGGCGGATATCGAGCATCGGGTCCGGGGCGCGCCGCTCCTGGAGCACGAACAGGATTGCGGCGACCACGAAGGCCACGCCCGGCCACAGGGCGGCGGCGGGCGAGTCCCCCGCGGCGGTCAGCGCCATCATCAGCGCCGCGATGGCGGCGGTGAGCAGGGCTGCGCCGAGGGCGTCGGTCCGGCGGCTGCGGCGCTCCACGCCCTCATGCAGGAAGCGCAGGAAAAGCCCGGCCGCGATCAGACCGATCGGCAAATTGATCCAGAAGATCCAGGACCAGCTCAGGTGGCCGATGATCAGGCCGCCGACCAGCGGGCCGGCCACCGAGGAGATGCCCCACACGCTCGCGAGGTAGCCCTGGATCCGGCCGCGCTCCCGCGCCGAATAGAGGTCGCCGACCACCGTCAGGCTCACCGGCTGGATCGCCCCTGCGCCGATCCCCTGCACCAGGCGGAACAGGATCAGCGAGGGCATCGACCAGGCGAGTCCGCACAGCAGGGAGCCGAGGAGGAACACGGCGATGCCGAACATCAGCACCGGCCGGCGCCCGTAGAGATCGGACAGCTTGCCGAACACCACCGTGGTGGCCGTCTGGGTCAGCAGGAAGGACGCGAACACCCAGGCGTAGAGATGCAGATCGCCGAGCTGCCCGGCGATCTGCGGCATCGCGGTCGAGACGATCGTCGCCTCGATGGCGATCATGAACATCGCTGCCATGACCGCGGCGAGGACCAGCGGGCGGCGCGTCTGAGGGGGAATCGACATGGCGCCGATCTAGGCCCCGGCGGGCGCACCACCCAGCTTCACGACACAGCGGCGCATCCTTCACCGCGAGGTCCGTGCGGAAGCGCACATCGGCCGGCCGGAAGAACCGCCGCCGCGGCAGGGGAGAACTCCCGGGCGGCGTTTCAGAACATCGATCATCGCCGTCGGCCGGGCGAGCCCATCATCCGGTTCCGGCCTCGCTGTTGGAATCGAGGTCCCGGCCGCGGGTCTCCGGCAGCATGAAGGCAGCGACCGTTCCGATCAGGCTGAAGGCCGCGAGGTAGTAGGCGGGCGCGAGCCGGTCTCCGGTCGTGGCGATCAGCCAGTTGACCATGTAGTTGGTGCTGCCGCCGAAGACCGAGACCGCAACCGCATAGACGATCGACAGGCCGGCACTGCGCACCGCCCGGGGCAGGGCCTCCGGGATGCCGACGATCACCGCGGCGGCATTGATCGATGACAGCGCCGAGAGGAGGAACGTCACCGCGTAGACGCTGGCGGCGCTCGGCGCCTGCACCACCCAGGCGAAGGCCGGCACGGACAGGATCAGGATCGCCGCCCGTGGCCAGATCATCACGGGCCGCCGGCCGACCCGGTCGGCCAGCCAGCCGCCGAGCAGCGGAAACGCCACCGAGGCGAGTCCGAGCGCGATCGGCACGGCGGTGGCGGCGGTCTCGCTCAAGCCGAGCGTGGCGCCGGCATAGACCGGCATGTTGGTGCCGACCGCGTTGGATACCGTCGAGGCGGAGATGACCAGGAAGGTCAGCCCCAGCAGGCGCCCGTGCTCGCGCAGGAGCCGGCCGACCACCGCGAGGGTCGAGGCGGCGGCGTTGGGATCCTCCTCGGCGCCGGCCGTCTCCGGCAGGTGGCTGCGGATGATCAGGCCCACCGGCACCACGCCGAGACCGAGCAGGAACATCAGCCGCCAGCCCCAATCCGCCATCGCGTGCTCGCCGACAGCCAGCGCCAGGATGGTGGCCACGATCCCGGCGAACAGGGCGGCGCAGCCCTGGCTGGCGATCTGCCAGCTCGTGACGAAGCCGCGCCGATCCGGCGGGGCCGCCTCCAGCAGATAGGCGGTGGACGGGCCGACTTCGCCGCCCAGGGCGAGCCCCTGGATGAGCCGCCCGACGATGACGATCACCTGCGCCCAGCCGCCGATCGCCGCGTAGGACGGGCAGGCGGCCAGGATCAGCATGCCGAGGGCCATCAGCGCGATGGTGATCAGCATCGCCGGCTTGCGCCCGGCGCGATCCGCGAAGGCACCGATCAGGGCGCCCCCGATCGGCCGCATGACGTAGCCGACGCCGAACAGGGCGAGCGACGCGAGCAGGCTGTGGGTCGGATCGGTGGCCGGGAAGAACGCCGCCCCGATGGGCTTGGCGAAGAAGGCGTAGACCGTAAAATCGTAGAATTCGAGGGCGTTGCCCAGCACCACGGCGCCGACCGACTTGCGGTCGAGAGCCGGGTGCGCCGTCGCGCCGGGATGCGGGCCGGTCCGCGCGTCCATCACCGTGCCCCGTCGATGGGGTGCTGGGCGATGCCGCCGGTGACCGGCGTGGCGCCGTCCGCCAGGGCCGCATCGTAGCCCGCGAGCCAGAGCGTGCGGGCCTGCGTGCCCTCCGCGTAGGGGCAAGCCTCGCGGGCCAGACCCTTCCCGGGGGCGGCGCGGCCGAGCGCGTGTGTGTCGAGGTCGTTGGGGGGTGAATCCATTCGGCGCGGGTCCTTGGTCTGGCGCGTCGTCGCGAAACCGGGCTGACGGCCTCTCGGCGAAGGCGACGCGCATCAAAAGCGAGCGCGGCGTGCCGGTTCCGGTAACCTGGGCCGCCGCGCTGCCGCCTCCGCCGCGATGTAGGGCGCAGGTTGCGCCGCCGTCAGTGCAGGACGGGATCGTCCGAGATCGGCAGGGTGACGGCCTCGCTGAACGGAAATTCCAGGACCACGTCGCCGGCCGCGTCGGTGACCACCAGGCACGCGGCCATCAACCGAGCCTGATCCTGGCCGTCCCGCAGGGCGGCACGGATCGTGCGGCGCGCCGCCTCCCAGGCCTCGTCCGGATCGCGCAACGCGATCCCGGTCGTGTCGCTGATTCGCTCATCGCCGATCTGCGTATGGAAGAAATACCGCGGCATGATCTTCACCGATGGCGGAGTGTCCGGCTCGGGCACCGCGTACAGGTGGGCCTCGACTCCGTCCGGCGCATCACCCCCTTGCGCGGGAGCACGTCGACGCGGCGGCTCAGCTGTTGGCCGCCCGTGCTTCCGGCGATGTGGGAACGGGCCGGAGGGTGCGCACCTGAGCGGACCCGGATCCGGCGCGATGATGCTTCTCCATCAACATCAGCGGCCGCAACTCGGGCTCGGCGAAGTCGAGCAGCCTGGCATTGCGCCAGCGCGGCTTGCCGGCACCGCGTCCGAACCACCGCGGACGCTCCTCCTCGACGAGCAGCACGAGCCGCCCCGTCCAGGATTTCCGAAACCAGAACCGCCCGGTCAGCGACATGATCCGGTTTCCCCGCGACTCGGCGTCTCAGACGGACGCCGATACCGTCCACGCCCTGTATCAGCTCGATATCAAACTTGGCTGACGAAGTCCCGAAAGATCGGATCGAATAACGCGAGCGCTCGCGCCGTCCCGTCCGGATCGTCGGCCAGGGCTCAAGCGGCGAAATGGCGGACGAACAGCACCATGACGGCGAGCCAGACGAGGCCGGATACCCCGTACACGAAGCCGCGCAGGAACGCGGATTCGAGCGCCACATGGGCGGAATGCCGACCTGCTTGTGGAGAATCCTGCTTGGCCGACGACGATCGGTGCCGCGCCGCGGGCGGGGGCGCGGCGAGCAGGCGCGTCAGGCTGTCCGGAAGGGATCGGTCATCGGGGTGCACGGCGCGATATAGCGTACAGGGCTCGGGGCCGGAGCGACAAGGCCTTCGCCGTCGTCGGCATGCGCCGAGACGGATGACGTCCGACCGCGGACCCAAGGAAAGGCCACGTTGGCTCCGGGGCCGCGGCGCGATGGGCTTCCAAGTGCCGCAGGGAGCCGGAAGCCAGGTTGCGGGTTGAGGGCGTAGGCGGCCGGACAAGATCGCCAATCCCGGGCACAGGCAGTCGGCTTCGTGAGGCTTGGCCGTTGCGCCGTGCATGTGGATTCAATTAGAGCTATTCCAGGCAGGCGAGCTCTGCCTCACAGTGCTGCCGCGACGGCGGCCAACAGGAGGAAATTCATGCGTTCACTGGTTTTCGGCGCCGTCCTCGCCGCGCTGATCCCGCTCGCGGCTCAGGCCCAGGAGGCCGGAGACGCGGCCGCAGGCGAGAAGGCGTTCGCTCCGTGCAAGGCGTGCCACAACTTCCAGAAGAACGGCGTCGGTCCGGACCTGAAGGGTGTCGTGGGCCGCAAGGCGGGCACCTACGAGGGCTACAACTACTCCGCCGCGATGAAGGCTTCCGGCATTACCTGGGATGAGGCCAATCTGCACGAGTGGCTGAAGAACCCCAAGGCGAAGGTGCCCGGCACCAAGATGATCTTCCAGGGCTACCCGGACGACAAGAAGATCAACGACGTGATCGCCTATCTCAAGACCCAGTCCTGATCCCGGATCACGGCTGACCCGATCCCGGGGGTGGCCGAAGGGCCGCCCCCGGACCCATTCAGGACGGTCTATTCCGTGATCAGGCCCGCCTGCAGACCCATCCGCAGGGTCACGAGGTCGTGCAACAGGGTCTCCCGGCCCGCGACATCGAGTCCGGTTAGGCCGCCCGCCTCATCGGGGATGCAGGCCAGGAGGTCGCGCAGCTTCGCGCCGGCCGGCGTGAGGAAGATGCTGACCTGACGCTCGTCGGCCCGGTCCCGGGCACGACGCACGCGCCCCGACGCCTCCAGACGCTTCAGCAGCGGCGTCAGCGTACCGGAATCGAGGAACAGGCGGTTGCCGATTTCCTTGACCGAGAGACCGTCCTGCTCCCACAGCACCAGCAGAACCAGATATTGTGGATACGTCAGTTCGTGGCGGCCGAGCAGGTTGCGATAGGCGCGCCCGAAGGCGTGCGCGGCGGCGTAGACCGCGAAGCACAGCTGGTTGTCGAGACGCTGCCGCTCCTGCGTCGCAGGCTGGTCGACGGTCGCGTGACCCGCTCGATCCGGCGCAGCGCCGGTCTGCAGAGCAGTCGGGCCTGGCATGGGAATGCTCTCTCTCTGGTAGAACGGGCTCGCGTACCGGTATGGCGGAAAGCCTCTCTTATGCAGTTCGCCACACCAGTACAATTGGCGTGAACGGCGCGGAACGCGGCTAAAACGGGTGTGCCCGGCGTTCAGCCGTCCATCAGCGGGTGCAGATCCCGTACCATTGCCTTCAGACGCGCATCGAGGACGTGCGTGTAGATCTGCGTCGTCGAGATGTCGGCGTGGCCGAGCAGTTCCTGCACGATGCGCAGATCGGCTCCGTTCTGCAGGAGATGACTGGCGAAGGCGTGACGCAGGACGTGCGGGCTCACGCGGTCGGGCCGCAAGCCGGCCTCCGAGGCCACGGCCTTGAGGTCGCGGGCGAAGGCCTGCCGGGTCAGGTGGCCGCTGTCGCTGTCCGCCGGAAACAGCCACGCGCAGTCCTCGGGCACGGCCGCGAGATGGGCCGACATGGCGGCGCGGGCCGCCTCGGTCAGCGGCACGAGGCGCTCGCGGCCGCCCTTTCCCTTGATGAACAGGTATGGCTCGAGGCTCGCCCCCGCGGCCCGGGGCAGCGCAACGAGTTCGGACACGCGCAGGCCCGTGGCGTAGAGGAGTTCGAGCAGGCAGACCATCCGGCGCGCCCGCCGGGCCGGGCCGGGCGCCTCCCCGGTGCCCGCGGGCGCCTGCGCGGCGGCGAGGAGCCGGTCGACCTCGGCGACGGACAGGATCTTCGGCAGGACCCGGCCCCGGCGCGGCCCCGACACCGCCACGCTGGGATCGGCCGCGACGACGCCTTCGGCATACAGGAACTTGTGGAAACCGCGCACGCAGGACAGCCGCCGCGCCGCCGACGAGGCCTTGAGACCGCGTGTGTCCAGATCGGCCAGGAAGCTCCGGAGCGCGCCGGCATCCACCTCCGCCAGCGCGATCCCGACCCGGGCGAGGTAGGCAAGGTAATCGTCGAGGTCGCGCCGGTAGGCGGCCAGCGTGTTGGCGCCGGCGCCCCGCTCGGCGGCCATCATGTCGAGGTAGTCGGCGACTTCGGGGGAGGGCGTCGGACCGGGGCCGCCGCCCGCGGCCACGCTCAACGGCTGCCCGGCTGCAGCTTCGCGGCGGGGATCGTCACGCTCATCTCCCGGGGCGTCGGCTGAACGAAGTTCGCGAGCGCGAACATCGCGGCGAAGACGAGACCCGCCAGGATCGCGAGGATCGCAAAGAAACGGAACAGGGTCGGCACGTCGGTCGAACCTCGGGCGGGCGGTGCGGGCGGCGGGAATCGGCGGCGGGCATGGGGATCCGCGACGGCTCTCTTCACGCCGACGCGGGTGCCCGGTTTCGATCACGCGATCAAGGCGCTGACAAGGCCCACAACGACACAGGGATGCGTTTCGCTGGCCGCTTGAATCGCGCTAAGAGCCTGCCGCAGGATGCGAGATCGCCCGGGGCCGTGCGCCCGGGGCGGCGGCGCGGCGTTGGGGGCGCCGGACGGATGCGGTGCAGGGGGCGATGCAGGAGCCGTTGAACGAGGCGGAGGGTGGCGAACCGATCGAGGCGCGGCTGCGCCGGGCGCTCGGCCCGCGCTCGATCGTGCTCGTCGGCCTGATGGGGGCCGGCAAGAGCACCGTGGGCCGTCGCCTCGCGAGCCGCCTCGGCCTGATCTTCAAGGATGCCGACATCGAGATCGAGGCGGCGGCCGGCCTGACGATCCCCGACATCTTCGCGATCTACGGCGAGCCGAGCTTCCGCGACGGCGAGGAGC
>CAXTCV010000089.1:11339-13948 GCA_964242725.1 uncultured Methylobacterium sp. | reverse complement strand
CGCCTCGGCGAGATCTTCATCGACATGCACAAGGAGGGCGCGACCTTCCGGAGCCTGATGAACAACTTCGCCATCGCGATCTCGCTCGGGCTCCAGTACGGCGTGCCGCTGGAGGAGTACGTCGAGGCCTTCACCTTCACGCGGTTCGAGCCGGCGGGCTTCGTGCAGGGCAACGACGCGATCAAGAACGCCACCTCGCTCCTGGACTACGTGTTCCGGGAGCTGGCGGTCTCGTATCTCGGCCGCGCCGACCTCGCCCATGTCAGCCCCTCCGAGATCGGCGGGACGGTGATCGGCGGCGGCGAGAGCGGCGACACGACCCGCGAGGGTCCCAAGCCCGCCCCGGCCTCATCGGTCGTCTCCCGCGGCCTGCTCCGGGGCTCGGCCGACCGGCTCACCCTGATCCAGGGCGGCCCGGCCGGGGCGAGCCTGGGCGTCGGGGCGGCGAGCGCCGGACAGACGACGCCGGCCGGCGGCACGGTCCACGCGATCCGCGGCAGCACGGCGCTCAAGGTCGAGCCGGCGATGGCCGGTCAGGTCGAGACGATCGCCGACACCCTGCCCGTCGCCAAGGGGGAGCGGAGCGTCGCCGACCGCCGCGCCGAGGCGAAGATGAAGGGCTATGTCGGCGAGGCCTGCCCGGAATGCGCGAACTTCACGCTGGTCCGGAACGGCACGTGCCTGAAATGCGACACCTGCGGGTCCACGACCGGTTGCTCGTAGACCCTTCGAACGGATGGCGACGGCCCGTCTCTGCGGGCCGGAGCCGACCTTGGCCCTCAGCGACGGCCCGTCTCGACGCGTGACGTGGTTCGATCGGACGACAAGCGGGCGGCTCTCACGAGCCGCCCGCTCGATTCATGGCCCCCGGTGCGCAGGCGGCAGGTTCGCTCAGGGGTGAGCGACCCGATCCGAGAGGCGGCCGCGGACGGCACAACCCACCCGCTCCCGGGACCCCGGCGCACGCTGACGCGTTGCCCCGCCGAATCCCAGGAGTGTGCACCATGACGTCTTCCGCCGGCATCCGCTTCGGACTTGCCCTCTCGCTGATGTCCGGCGCGGCGGGTCTGCCGACGCTCGCTTCGGCCCAGGATCGGACCCCCGGGCAAGGGTCTGCCGCCGGGCAAGCGCCGCTCACCAAGGTCGCCAGCTTCGAGCATCAGGTCACCGGCATCACCGTGAGCCGGGACGGGCGCATGTTCGTCAACTTTCCCCGCTGGAGCGAGGACGCCCCCGTCTCCGTGGCGGAGCTGAAGGACGGCAAGCCGGTGCCCTTCCCGGATGCCGGGTGGAACGGCTGGCGCAACGCGAACGCCGACACCGTCGATCCGAAGACCCACTTCGTCTGCGTGCAGAGCGTCGTCGCCGACCAGCAGGACCGCCTCTGGGTGGTCGATGCCGCGGCCCCCGCGATGGCCCACGTGATCAAGGACGGGCCGAAGCTCGTCGGGATCGACCTGAAGACAAACCAGGTGGTGAAGACCATCCCGTTCGACAGCAGCACCGTGCTGCAGGCCTCCTACATCAACGACGTGCGCATCGCGCCGGATGGAAAGACCGCCTACCTCACCGATTCCGGCGCCGAGGGTGCGCTGATCGTGGTCGATCTCGACAGCGGATCGGCCAAGCGTCTGCTCTCGGGCCACGCCTCGACGATGCCCGACAAGAGCGTGACCGTGCAGTACGACGGCAAGCCCCTGCGCCGCCCGGACGGGCGGGGCGTCGACTTCGCGGCGGACGGCATCGCCCTCTCGCCGGACGGCAAGACGCTGTACTGGCAGGCCATCAAGGGCAAGACGCTCTACAGCCTGCCGACCGACGCGCTCACCGGCTGGGCGACCGCGTCCTTCGTGCCGGAGTCGCTGAGCGACCGGACGCTGGGGGGTAAGATCGTCACGGTCGGCGAGAACGGCCCCGCCGACGGCCTGATGATCTCCCGCACGGACGGCCGGATGTACGTGACGTCGCCGCAGGACAACGCCGTCAAGGTCCGCGATCTTTCCCGCACGGGGGCCGGCCTCACGACCCTGGTCCAGGACCCGCAACTGCGGTGGCCGGACACGTTCAGCGAGGGGCCGGACGGCACGATCTACGTGACGACGTCGCACATCCAGGACGCGGCCGACTACAAGCCCGGCGCACCGATCAGTCTTCCGACGGAACTCTGGGCGATCAAGCCGAGCCGGGGCGACGTCACCGGATCGACCGGGGCCGGCACCGCACGCTGACGCGGCCTGTGCGCGTCAGACGGCCTTGCCGACGAGCCTGCCGACCCCCGCGGTGACCGCCATGGCGAGCGCCCCCCAGAAGGTCACGCGCGCCGTGGCCCGGACCAGGGGGGCGCCGCCCGCCTTTGCGCCTAGGGCGCCGAGGACTGCCAGGAACACCAGCGAGGCGGCCGACACCCAGTAGGCGGCTGTCGCTCCGGGCGTGAGCGCCGCCACCAGCAACGGCAGGGACGCGCCGGCCGAGAAGGTGGCCGCCGAGGTCAGCGCCGCCTGGACCGGACGCGCCGTGGTGACATCCGAGATGCCGGCCTCGGGCGGGTGTTCGACAGGTTCTACCGGGCCCGCAAGGGCGACCGGGTCCGGGCCGGGACCGGCCTGGGT
>CAXTCV010000089.1:0-11239 GCA_964242725.1 uncultured Methylobacterium sp. | reverse complement strand
GAGTCGGACAATGCGCGCGCAGGAGGCGGTGCGGCCGGCCGGCGCCGCGCTTCATGTCTCCGCCGTGTCCCCGCTTCGGCTGGCCGCCACGGCCCGGTAGATCCTGTCGGCCGCGAAGGGCGTCGCGGTCAGGCGCGCCCCGGTGGCGTCGCGGATGGCGTTGCCCAGGGCAGCCGCGACCGGATTGTAGGGCGATTCGCTCATCGATTTCGCCCCGAGCGGACCGACGCTGTCGTGGCTGTCGGCGAACAGGACCTGCGTGTCGGGCACGTCGGCGCAGGCGGGGATGTGGTAGTCGCGGAACGCCTGGGTGACGACCCGGCCCTCCCCGTCGATGCCGAGATCCTCGTAGAGCGCGGCGCCGATCGCCTGCGCCACGCCGCCCTCGACCTGGCCGCGGCACTGCATCGGGTTGATCACCCGCCCGGCATCGGCGGCGTGGACGCTCCTGAGGATGCGGACCTCGCCCGTCGGCGGGTGGACCGCCACCCGGAAGGCCTGGACGTTGAACGACACCGAGCGCGGGCTGCCGTCGGCGTGGCCCGTCGCTTCCAGCGGCCCGATCGCGGCGAGCGCGCGCGGGCCGCTCGGCGTCTTGACCGTATCGCCGGCGAGGCGGCAGGATCCCGGTTCCGCGCCGGACAGCTCGGCCGCCCGGGCGCGGATCCGTTCGGCGAGGGCCTCGGCGGCGCGCAAGGTCGCGAGACCCGCCACCACGGTGCCGGTGCTGCCGTAGGCGCCCGTATCGTGGCCGACCGCGTCGGTATCCGCGCCCAGGATGCGCACGCGCTCGGGATCCGCGCCCAGGGCGGAGGCCGCGATCTGGCGATGCACCGTGCTGGTGCCGTTGCCGAACTCGGCGGTACCGACCCGGACGGTGTAGCCCCCGTCCGCCTCCAGGCTCACCCGCGCCTCGGCGTGGTGGCCACGGGGCGGGATCGTGTCGATCATCGCCATCGCCATCCCGGTGCCGTTCCGCCAGCCGGGCTCCGGGTCCGGCCCCGGATCGGCCTGCAACGCCTCCTCCACCAGGGTCAGGCACTGGTCGAGGCCATAGCTGCCGAACACCATGTCGTGCGGCTCCAGGCTGTTCGACACCAGGGCATCGCCCGGCCTCACGGCGTTGCGGCGGCGCAGGGCGAACGGATCGAGGCCGAGACTCCGGGCGACCTCGTCCAGGGCGGATTCGAGGGCGAAGATCGTCTGGCTCAGGCCGTAGCCCCGGAAGGCCCCGGCCGGGATCGTGTTGGTGTAGACCGCCCGGCCCGCCACCCGCTTGTTCGGGCAGGCATAGGCGGCGACCACCTCGTTGCAGCCGTGGTGGATCACGCCGCCCGCGTGATTGCCGTAGGCGCCGGTGTCGGACAGGACATCGAGGCTGATCGCCGTGAGCGTCCCGTCCCGGCGGGCGCCGACCTTGACGGCGACCCGCATCGGGTGGCGGGTCGTGGTGGCGGCGAACTGTTCCTGGCGGGTCAGTTCCCAGCGCACAGGCCGGCCGGTGCGCAGCACCGCCAGGGTGACCAGATCCTCCGTGAGCATCTCCTGCTTGCCGCCGAAGCCGCCGCCAACCCGGCCGCAGACGACGCGCACGGCCTCCCGTTCCAGGCCGAACAGATCGCAGAGCGCGTCCCGGGTCAGGAAGGGCACCTGACTGCTGGTGCGCAGCGTCAGCCGGCCGTCCGGGTCGCGCCAGCCGATGCAGCCGTGGGTCTCCAGGGCCGCATGCTGGACCCGCTGCGACTTAAACGTCTCCGCGTAGACGATATCGGCCGCCGCGAAACCCGCCGCGACATCGCCAACCTCGCCGTGGACCTCCGCCGCGAGGTTCGGATGGCGGGTGAGCGGCGGGGCGTCCGCGCCGGGACGGTCGCACGGATCGTGGACCCGCGGGGCGTCGGGTTCGAGGGCGCGGTCCGGATCGAGCAACGCGGCGCGGATCGCGTAGGTGACCTGCAAGGCCCGGCAGCCGGCCTCGGCGGCCGCCTCCGTCTCCGCCACCACCGCGGCGACCCGCTGACCGACGAAGCGCAGGACCGGGTCGAGCACCCGCGTGTCGGCCGCGTCGTCGCGGGGATCCTGATGGCGCCCGGTGGAGAATCGGCCCTGCGGTGCGTCCGCGTGGGTGAGAATTGCCACGACACCGGGGATCGCGCGTGCGGCCGCGGCGTCGATCGCCACGATGCGGGCATGGGCGTGCGGCGAGCGCAGGACCTTCAGGTGGAGCGCGTCGCGGGCCGGAATGTCGAGGGTGAAGCGCGCCCGTCCCGACACAACCCGCGGCGCCTCCGGCGCGGGCAGGTTCCGGCCCACCGGGTCGGTACCGCCGCACCCGCCTTCCGTGTGGGCGATCCCCGCGACCGCATCCCGGATCGCCCGGTAGCCGGTGCAGCGGCAGAGATTGCCCTTGAGGGCTGCGCCGAGATCCCGTCGCTGGCCCTGATCGAGGACCGCCGCCGTCATGATCATGCCCGGCGTGCAGAAGCCGCACTGGAAGCCCTGCGCGGCCAGGAAGGCGGCCTGCATCGGATGAAAATCGTGGGGCTCTCGATCGTCCGTGCGGCAGGGGCCGGCAAGCCCCTCGATGGTGGTCACGCAACGCCCCTCGGCGCGGAAGGCCGGGATCAGGCAGCTGTGGACCGGTTCGCCGTCGAGATGGATCGTGCAGGCGCCGCAATCGCCCGCGTCGCAGCCCTTCTTGACGCCGAACCAGCCGGCCTCGCGCAGGAACGTGCGCAGGCACTGGCCCGGCCGCACCTCCCCCTCGTGCAGGGCGCCGTTGACCGTCAGTTGCATCTGCCAGCCTCCCCCGACAGGGCGTCGCGGATGTCTTCAGCGAGGTGCCGGGTGACGTGCCGGCGCCAGTCGGGGCGGCCGTGAACGTCGTCGTGGTAGAGGGACTCGGGGATCGCGTCGTCAAGGGCCTGCATCAGGACCGCCCGGCCGGGCAGCCCGTCGAAGATCAACCGAAGGGGGGTCCGCACCGAGGCCGTGACGGTGAGCGCGAAGCCGCTCCGCTCATCGATGGTCCCGATCAGCAGCGCGCCGGATCGGCCATTGGGGCTGAGGCTGACGCGCCTAAACGCCGTCCGGCGGGTCAGCGCGGCCGCCGGGATCGACAGGCTGCGCAGGATCTCGCCCGGGCGCAGGGCGTTCAGACCCGGGCCGCGGACGAGATCGGTCGCGGAGAGTTGCCGCTCCGCACCGTCGGCGGACCAGATCGTGCAGCGGGCCTCCAGCGCCGTGGCGAGGGCGATCATCGGCCCGGCCGGAAGGGCCAGGCAGAGATTGCCGCCGACCGTGGCGGTGTTCCAGATCTTGAACGAACCCAGCAGGGCGCGGCAGCATTGCCCGACCAGCGGCGCCGCGACCCATGAGGGCGGCAGATCGAGGCGATCGAGCTGCGCGATGGTACAGGTCGCTCCGAGGATCAGGCCGTCCGGGCCGATCGCGAATGGGGGCCATCCGAGGCCTGCGAGGTCGATCAGGCGCCGCGTGCCGGGCTGCGGCTCGGAGAACAGCCAGGTTCCCCCCGCAAGGCACGCGTCGCCGGGCTGCCACGCCGGCAATTCGGAGCGGCTGCGGGGCCGGAGGACGGTCTCGACGGTGTTGAGGTCCATACCCGCTCGTCACCTGGGCCCCGGGAAGCCCGGCCTCGCACGATGCGTGCCGGCTCACGGGCCGGGTCAAGGGCCTGTCCGCAGGCGCGCGGCCGTCGAAAGGGAGGCCTGGCGCCGCACCCGACGGCCCTGTGATCGGCGACGGCTCGTAGGGGGTCGGCGACGCCCGGGTCCTCGCGGGCCTGATCCCGGTCTTCGCCACGATGTCCGGAGGGGCGAGTCCGCATTCGCGAAGACTCCCGAGCTGGCCGAGGTCGCCTGCGTCCTGCCGAACACGCAGGATCCGCCCATCGATCTCCCACCCTTCGCGCTGGTGAACGCGGGTACCGTCGGCCAGCGCCCGGATCGCGGCGACGGGCGGCCGGTGCGCTTGAGCCATCGGGCGTCGGGACCGCGCAGGGTCCGCGCACCGTCGAAGACGGACCGTCCCCCGGATGATGGAACGGATGTCTCAGGGGCTAGATCGATACAATCTCTAGGTGAATTCAGGGAAGCTCAACTCGCGCCTAGAACAGATCAATATTTGTTGAACACTGTGCTATCTTAACCCCTAAGAAATAAGAAGCACATCATACAGGCTCACGAGAAGACGGCCGCGAACGCAGTCAATAAAGTATCCTAGGTTGCGTTCCGGCGGTCGCCGGAAGCCCCCCTTGGACGAACGCGCCTGTCCGGCGCGGGCATCCGCCCGACATGTGGAGACATCGATGTTCGCGCGCTTGCACGGTCGGCGGGATCAGCACGCCAAACTCGCAGCCCTGAGCCGGTCCCTGGCCACGATCGAATTCGCGCTGGACGGCACCATCCTGGATGCCAACCCGAACTTCCTGGCGGCCATGGGCTACACCCTCGAGGAGATCCGGGGCCGCCATCACAGCCTGTTCGTGGAGCCGGCGCTGCGGGACAATCCGGCCTATCGTCAGTTCTGGGAGACGCTGCGGCGGGGCGAGTTCCAGACGGCCGAATACAAGCGCATCGCCAAAGGGGGGCGCGAGGTCTGGATCCAGGCGACCTACAATCCCGTGCTCGACCCGGCCGGAAAGCCGACGAAGATCGTCAAATTCGCCACCGATGTCACCGCCGACAAGCTGCGCACCCTGGATCTCGAAGGGCAGATCACGGCGCTGCACCGCTCGCAGGCGGTGATCGCCTTCGCCCTCGACGGCACGATCCTGAGCGCCAACCAGAACTTCCTGGACGCGGTGGGGTATCGGCTGGACGAGATCGTCGGCCGCCACCACAGCCTGTTCGTCGGCGCGGCCGAGCGTTCGGGTGAGGCCTATCGCGCGTTCTGGGCCGCGCTGGCCCGCGGCGAATACCAGTCCGGCGCGTTCAAGCGCATGGGCAAGGGTGGCCGGGCCGTCTGGATCCAGGCGACCTACAATCCGATCACCGACGCGGATGGCCGACCTGTGCGCGTCGTCAAGTTCGCCACAGACATCACCGCGCAGGTCGACGAGCGCGCGCGCAGGGCGCAGGCGCAAAAGGCGGTCGGCGACGAGATCGACGCGATCGGCGAGGCCGCGGCGGCCGTGAGCCGGCAGACGGGCGAAGCAGCGGAGACGGTCAGCCGAGTCGCGCAGGATATCAGGTCCATGGCGACGGGTGCGGAGCAGCTGTCGCTCTCCGTGAACGAGATCAGCGAGCAGGTGAGCCAGGCCGCCGGGATCGCCGGCCAGGCCGTCGATCAGGCGCAGCGCACCGGTCAGATCGTCGCCGGCCTCAGCGAACAGGCGACGCAGATCGGCGACGTCGTCGGCCTGATCTCCGGGATCGCCGCCCAGACCAACCTGCTCGCGCTCAACGCCACGATCGAGGCGGCCCGCGCGGGCGAGGCGGGCCGCGGTTTCGCGGTGGTCGCCAGCGAGGTGAAGACGCTGGCCCTGCAGACCGGGCGCGCGACCGACCAGATCCGGGGTCAGATCGCCGCCACCCAGTCGACGACGCGCGAAGCGGTGGACGCCATCGGCGCCATCCGGGCCACGATCGGCACGCTGAATGCGGTCTCGTCCGCCATCGCGTCGGCGGTGGAAGAGCAATCGGTGGTGACGCGCGAGATGTCGGGTAGCCTGCACACCGCCTCCGGGGGCGTCTCGGCGATCGCGGCCGGCATGGACACGATCGCCCAGGAGAGTACGCGGCTCGACCACGCGACGCGTCAGGTGCGGGACGCCACGCGGTCCATGGGCTGACCCCGGACCCGGCGCCGGCGACCGGCTCCCCCAGGACGGCCGATTGCCTCGTGGATCGCGTCGTTCTCGACGCTGTCCGCAACATCGGCTGCGCGGCGCGGGACCCTGCTGAGCATGGCCATGGTGCAGCGCGCCTCCTGCAACCGCCACGCGCGGCGTCGCCGCAGCGCGCATCGACCGCCTCGAGGCCGGTGGTGCGCGCGTCGGTCTCGTGACCCTGTACCATCCAGGGCTTCGTCGCGCGAAAAGCCATGATCCCGCGTTCGGCGCGGGACAGCGATCCGATCTCGGGACGCGAAGCGCGCCTCCGAGAATGGCGGTCAACCCCGCATGCCGACTCGACCGACGGTGCTTCGGCCCGGGCGTCTTCTTTCACGCTCTCCGATCGGTTCCCAGCGCCCTGCGATCTCGCCGATCCGTCGCCCGGCGCGCGCTGACGCGTCCAGCACGCGCCGGCGGCGTCGATCCGCGCAGCCCTTCCAGCCCGGCATCGTCATCGATCCCCCGCGTCGCGATGCCCAGGACGCCGTGACGCGTGCCAGGCACGCTTAAAATTCAGTTCTTTAGCCATGAACCTCATCAAGCATATATATTATCTTCTAAAACGTCGCCATTTCAACAGTAAATCTGAATCCTTGTTGGACAATGTTATCGCATATCCGGCATACGCTACAAAAAATTGACCTTTGCAAACTCGTCAGTGCCGCGTTAAGTCTCAGAAAGGCAGAAATCTGACGTTTCATGGCTTCGTGGCAAAGGTCTTCATGGAATGAAATCGGCTACGCAGACCATCTGTCTCTCGATGATCGTCAAGAACGAGGCACATGTCATCCGGCGGTGCCTCGATTCGGTTAGACCGATCATCCATCACTGGGTCATCGTCGACACCGGTTCGACCGACGGAACCCAGGAGGTGATCCGTTCCGCGATGGCGGATGTCCCTGGCATGCTCGTGGAACGGCCATGGGTCGACTTCGCCTATAACCGGAGCGAAGCGCTGCGTCTGGCGCGCGCCCGTGGACACTATTCGCTGATCATCGACGCGGACGACGAGTTGGTCATCCCAGCGGGCTTCACGATGCCGAAGCTGGAGGCTCCGAGCTACAACTTCGTCATCTTGGACAGCTTCACGCGCTATGAGCGCATACAGATGGTCAGCAACGCCTTACCGTGGCGATACCGTGGCGTCCTGCACGAGTTCCTCCACTGCGAGGTCGACGCCCGCCGCGCTTCGCTGCCGCTGGCCATGCGCCGCGGCGACGACGGTGCGCGCCATCGCGATCCGGACACGTACAAGCGCGACGCGACCATCCTGGCGCAGGCGCTGACGACCGAGAAGGATCCGTTCCTGATTGCGCGTTATACGTTTTATCTCGCGCAAAGCTATCGAGATACAAATGACCTCGAAAACGCGCTGAAATATTATCTACAGCGCGCGGAATATGGCTTCTGGCATGAAGAGGTCTATATCAGCCTTCTCAGCGCCGCCTACATCATGGAAGCCTTCCGAGAGCCCGAGGATAAGATCAAGGCCGTGTACGATCGCGCGATCACGATCTGCCCGGAACGGGCGGAGGCACGTCACGGCGCCAGCCGGTATTACAGGCACTTACGCAAGTTCGTGGAAGGACTCTACTACGCTGAGGCCGGGCTGCCGCCGCGCATGCCCAGTGAGGGCCTTTTCATCCAGCCGTGGATCTACCAATACGGATTGAGAGACGAATACGCGGTCAACGCGTACTGCACGGGCCAATACCGCGCCTGTCTGGCGAACTGCCTGGAGATCCTTGAGAAGCCGGAGCTGCCGATCGACGTTCGCGAGCGTATCGCCAAGCTGTCCCGCGAGGCGCTCGACAAGATGCTCGACCCGGTCTGGGGTTTCGCCCCTGCGGCCTACCGGACCGAATTCATGCCGCAGTGGCAGCTCTGAGGAAACTTCACGTACCCGATCCGGCCGCCCGGATCCGCGGCCTGCCTCGGCTGGGTCGGTCCATGCCACCGCCCCGTTGATCCCCCATGTTTACGGGGTGGAGGCCGGCGGGGCGACGTGCTGCGGCCGTGACCGCGGCAACGCCGTCGAGATCCAGGAGCGGTGTGATGCTCACATTGCGCCGCCCTCACCCAACTTCCGCGATGTAGCGCCCCAACGCGGCGGCGGCCCGGAGCATGTGCGCCCGCATCCGCCGGGCGGCCATCTCGCCATCACCCTCCGCGATCGCCGTCAGGATCTCGCCGTGCTCCTCGTGGGACCGGCGGATCCGGTCGGCGTGGCGCAGCTGCGTGCGGCGGAAGGCGGCGAGACGCTCCCGGATCGCCAGCGCCTGCTCGGCCATGAAACCGTTGTGGGTCGCCGTGTAGAGCGCCTCGTGAAAAGTTCGGTTGAAGCGGTCGTAGGCGTCGACATCGCCCTCCGACACGGCGAGGGCGGATTCCGCGTGGAGCTCCAGAAGCCCGCCGCGTTCGAGCGGTGTCATCCGGTAGGTCGCGAGCCGCGCGCACATCGCCTCGATCTCGGCAGTCGTCTCGAACATGTCGGCGATGCGCTGCGGCGTCAGGCGCGCGACGACGACGCCCCGGCGCGGCCGGATCTCCACGAGCCCCGACGAGGCGAGCTGCCGCAACGCCTCGCGAACGGGCGTGCGCGAGGCGCCGTAGCGCTGCGCGAGGTTCTGTTCGTCGAGGGCGGTGCCGGCCGCGATCGCCCCCGACGCGATGGCATCGGTGAGCGCGTCGCGGATCCGGTCCGAGAGCAGTCCCGTGTCGATCTTCTGGAAATCGCCGTGCATCAACCGATCCTAGACCCTTCCGCGGACAGCGGCTTCCAGTCCCTGAGGCAAACGAGCTGTCGGCCATCCTCATCCGTCGGGAGAGATGCAGACGGCCGTTCAGCCGACGAGGGCCCTCACCGCCAGGAACAGGATCGACGGGCCGACCAGACAGCCGATCCCGGTATGGAACGTCGCCGTCAGCGCCCCGTAGGGCACCAGCTTGGGATCGGTCGCCGCGAGGCCGCCGGCCACGCCGCTGACCGTGCCCATCAGCCCGCCATACGCCATGGCGGAGCGCGGATTGTCGAGCCCGATCAGCCGCGCCACCAGGGGCGTGCCGACCATCACCATGACGGCCTTGGTCACCCCCGTCGCGATGGAGAGCGCCATGACGGTGGAATCCGCGCCGATGGCCGCACCGGTGACGGGACCGACGATGTAGGTGATCGCGCCCGCCCCGATCGTCGTGATCGAGACCGCATCGTGATATCCGAAGGCCACGGCCGTCAGGGTGCCGACGATGAAGGGCAGGATCGTGCCCAGCGCGAGGGCGAGGACGCCCAGCAGGCCGGCGCGCCGGGCCTCGACCACGTCGACCTCGAAGGCGGTGGCGACGATGGCGAAGTCCCGCAGCATCGCGCCGCCCATGAGCCCGATGCCGGCGAGGGCCGGGATGTCGGCCAGACCTTTCTTGCCGCCGGTATAGACCCCGCCGACATAGGCCAGCACCAGCCCCAGAACGATGGCGATGGCCGAGCCGTGGACCCGTCCGTTGGTCAGGTGCTTGGCGGCGAAGTTCGAGACGAGGATCAGTGCCCCCACCACTGCGAAGGCGGCCACGAGGCTCTGCTCGACGAAGACGTGCTCGATCCCGTGCCAGATCGCGTGTCCCGTTGCCTGATCCATGGCGTTCACACCTTCCCGACGATGGTTGCGGCGGGCCCGGTGGCCGGTTCGGTCTCGCCGCCGATCACCGCTCCGCCATGCTCGACCGCCCCGCTGCCCGGATCGCGACGGCCGATCCGGCTGAGGAGCGCAACGGCGCCGAAGCACAGCACGAGCGAACCCGTGGCGGCGATCAGAACGATCGGGCCGCCGCTCATCGCCGCGACGACGTTCTGCTGCGCCGCCATGGCGACGACGATCGGGATGTACATGCCGGCCCAGAATTCCACGCCGAACTGGACCCCCTTGGTCAGGCGGCCCCGGCGGGACAGCCACAGGCGGGCCGCGATGAGCAGGATCATGGCGATCCCGACCCCGCCGACATTGGCCTTCACACCGAGCGCAAAGCCGAGCAGATCGCCCAGATACACGCCGATCAACGTGCAGGCGGCGAGCAGGGCGACACCGAGCACGATCATGGGCGTTGTTCCTTCTGCCGCACCGGTTTCCCGGCACATAGCGGCGGCCATCTCAACGCGCTCGGCATGACACGTCTCCCTCCCGGATCGGCTCGACGGCCGTTTCCGCCAGTATGCAGGATATTGACACTTCGGCAATCCCGTATACGAAACCGTGATCAGAACCGGTTTGAAAATACCGGCTCCCGGTCTAGATGGGATCGGAGAACGGGGTGGGGGCGCACGGATGACCGAGTGGCGCAGTGAGAGGGAGGCCCGGGACGCCCGCCTCCAGGCGGGTCGTGCCCATGCCGTCGGCAAGGTCGTGCCGGCCGCCGCCGTCGTCGAGCTCCTGGAAGCCATTCTGCGTCCGGGGGACCGGGTCTGCCTGGAGGGTGACAACCAGAAGCAGGCCGATTGCCTCGCCCGGGGGCTGAGTGCCTGCGACCCGGACAGGATTCACGATCTGCACATGGTGCAGTCGGGCATCGTGCTTCCGGAGCACCTCGACGTGTTCGAGACCGGAATCGCCAAGCGGCTCGACTATTCGTATTCCGGCCCGCAGGGTGGGCGCATCGCCAAGATGCTGTACGGCGGGCAGATCGAGCTCGGGGCGGTCCACACCTATCTCGAACTGTTCGCCCGCTACTTCATCGACCTCACGCCCAACGTGGCGCTGATCGCCGGCGTCTCGGCCGACCGGGACGGCAATCTCTACACCGGCCCCAACACCGAGGACACGCCCACCGTCGTCGAGGCCACCGCCTTCAAGAACGGCGTGGTGATCGCCCAGGTGAACCAGATCGTCGACAGGGTGCCCAGGGGCGACATCCGGGGCGCCCGGATCGATTCCGTGGTCGAGGCCGACACGCCCTTCTACGTCGAGCCGCTGTTCACCCGCGACCCGGCCGCCATGACCGAGACGCAGATCCTGATCGCCATGATGGCGATCAAGGGAATCTACGCGGAATACGGCATCCGCCGGCTCAACCACGGGATCGGGTTCGGCACGGCGGCCATCGAGCTGCTGTTGCCGACCTACGGCGAGAAGCTCGGCCTCAAGGGCAAGATCGCCACCCACTGGGCGCTCAATCCGCACCCGACCCTGATCCCGGCGATCGAGTCGGGCTGGGTCAGCCAGGTCCACTGCTTCGGCTCGGAGGTCGGCATGGACCGGTACATCCGCGCGCGTCCGGATGTCTTCTTCACCGGTCCCGACGGCTCCCTGCGCTCGAACCGAGCCTTCTGCCAGACGGCCGGGCTCTACGCCTGCGACATGTTCATCGGCGCGACCCTCCAGATCGACCTGATGGGCC
>CAXTCV010000088.1:0-13997 GCA_964242725.1 uncultured Methylobacterium sp. | reverse complement strand
ACGACACCGCCAAGTGGGCGATGATCGCCGCGACCACGATGACCGGCTTCGCCACGTCGGTGATCGGCTGCGGCGCCGAGGCCGGTATCGACGCCGAGCTGTCGCCGGAGGAAACTCCCGATGGGCGGCCGGGCGTGCGCATCCTGCTGTTCGGGTTCGAGCCGAACGGCCTCAAGGAGCAGCTGATCAAGCGGGTCGGGCAGTGCATCCTGACCTGTCCCGGCACGGCCTGCTACGCGGGCGTGGAGGGCCCGACCAAGATCAAGCTCGGCGGCGCGATCCGCTATTTCGGCGACGGGTTCGCGGTGGCCAAGCGGCTGCCCGACGCCTCGGGCAAGGCCCGGCGCTACTGGCGCATCCCCGTGATGGACGGCGAGTTCCTCTGTGAGGATTCCGTCCGGGCCGTCGACGGTGCGGTCGGCGGCGGCAACCTGCTGTTCCTCGGCCGGACCCACGCCGAAACGCTCAAGGTGGCCGAGATCGCCGTTGAGGCGGCGAAGGCGGTCCCCGGAGCGATCCTGCCCTTCCCCGGAGGCATCGTGCGCTCGGGTTCGAAGGTCGGCGGGCGGACCAAGGGCATGATGGCCTCGACCAACGACGCCTATTGCCCGACCCTGAAGGGCCGCGCCGGCTCGGCGCTCCCCGCGGAATGCGGCGTGGTGCTGGAGATCGTGATCGATGCCCTGACCTCGCAGGGCGTATCGGATTCGATGCGCGCCGGATTGCACGCGGCCACCGAGATCGGCGGCCGGCACGGGCTGATCGCCGTCACGGCCGGCAATTACGGCGGCAATCTCGGCCGCCACCACTACCACCTGCGCGACCTGATCGCGCGCGACGATTCCAAGCCGGAGGGCTGAGCCGTGAGCACCCTCACCCTGCGCGCGGCCCCGCCCGAGCGGCTGGACTTCCTCACCATCAACCCCCTGGCGCTGAGCGGCCTCTCGCAAGGCGAGGCCGAGCGCCTGGAGGTCGGGACCTCCCGCACCGGCGTGCGCCTCGGCGACTGCTTCGCGGTTGCCCTCGACGGCTCCGACAGCCTGACCATCGAGGGCGGTCACGAGCGCCTGGACCGGGTCGGCGCATCCCTGTCCGCGGGTACGATCCGCGTGACCGGCGATGTCGGCCAGCGCCTGGGCGCGGGGATGGCCGGCGGCAGCCTGACGGTCACGGGCCATGCCGGCCCCTACGCGGGCTCCGGCGCCACCGGCGGCACGATCACCGTGGAGGGCGATGCCGGCGACTATGCGGGCGGCGCGGTCTACGCGGCCAAGGCGGGGCTCGACGGGGCGACGCTGATCATCCGCGGCACCGCGGGGGCGCATCTCGGCGACCGGATGCGGCGCGGGACGATCGTGGCCGGGCGGGCAGGCGCCTGCGCGGGCTCGCGCATGATCGCCGGCACCCTGGCGGCGCTGGCGGTCGGCGATCATCCGGGTCTCGGCATGCGCCGCGGCACGCTCGTGGTGGGCGCGCATGGGCGGATGGCGCAGACCTTCGTGGAGACCGGCGCGCACGATCTCGTGTTCCTGCGCCTGCTGGCGACAGCCCTGCGCGGCCTCAGCCCGGAGCACGCCGATCTCCTCGCCCGACCCCTGCGGCGCTACTCGGGCGACCTCGCGACCATCGCCAAGGGCGAGATCTGGGTCGCGGCCTGACGCCGCCTGGGCAAGGGGGTGCACGGGGCTCGGACGCGTCCTATGCTCCTCATCAAGCCGGCCCGCACGAGGCCGGCATTGCGGGACGCGCCCATGCTGCTGCTGCTGTCGGTCTGCCTCGTCGCCCAGCCCTCGACCTGCCGTGAGGACCGGATCGAGATGTCCTTCGAGGCTTCGAGCCCCGTCGTGTGCCTGCGCAACTCGCAGAGTGCGCTGGCGACATGGCAGGCGTCGCATCCCGAATGGCACGTCGAGCGCTGGCGCTGCGCCGCCAAGGGCAACGTGCCGAAGGACCTGTGACGGCGCCTTGGTTCCCCGGCCGGCCGGTGACATGCGCGTCCGCACCATGAGAGCGGGACCGGAACGATGCGCTCGCTGAAGGTCCGCTTCGCCCTGCTGCTGGGCGGCACCGCCATCGTGGTCGTGCTGGCGGCCGCCGCGGCGCTGACGGCGATCGGTGCGGCCGAGCGCACGGTCGATCGGACCCTCGCGGCCCAACGCCGGCTGGAACTGCTCGCCGAACTGTCCGGCCGCCTCACGCAGTTCGGCCTCGCGGCCGTTGAGACCGTTGGCAATCCCGACGGCCAGCCCGAGGCGATGGCCATCGCCCGCGACAACGCCGACCGCGCCTTGCGAACGGTCGACGAGGCCCTCGCGACGAGTTTCCCGCCGAGCGACGACCCGGCCGACCGCATGCAATACGCCGCGCGGACGCGCCCGATGGCCCAGCTCCGCGCGGCCCGCGCCGTCCTGGACCGGCAGGTCGCCTTGATCAGCCGCCAATCCGATTCGGAGAACCGCCAGGATTCGATCAAGGGCGCACTCAACGGGTTCGGCGCCCTGACGGGCCAGCCGCTGTCGTTCCTGATCGAGGCGGAGCGGCGCAGCATGGCGCTCGGCTCCGAGCAGGCCCGGGCACTCTCCGAGCGCCTGCGCCTGGCCGCGGCGGCCGCCGTGGCCGCGGCCCTGATCCTGCTGGCGATCCTCTATCGCGGCGTCACCCGGCCGACCCTGGCCCGGATCGAGGAGGTCCGCCGGGCGGCGAGCGCCATCGGGCACGGCGCCCTCGACACCCGCCTGTCCGTGGCCACCCGCGATGAGCTCGGCCTGCTGATGACCAACGTCAACCGCATGGCGGCGCGGCTCGCCCGGCGGGAATCGCGGGTCGTGGCCGACCGGGCGGCGCTGGAGGATACGGTGGCGGCCCGGACGGCGGACCTGCGCGCGGCCAATGCCCGCCTGGAGGCGGTCGACCAGTCGCGGCGGCGCTTCTTCGCCGATGTCAGCCACGAGTTGCGCACGCCGCTCACCGTCATCCTGGGCGAGTGCGATCTCGCCCTGCGTGGCGCCACCCGCGGTGCCGATCCCGGGCCGGTCTTCGCCACGATCAAGAAGCGTGCGCAGCGCCTGAAGCTGCGCGTCGAGGACCTGCTGCGCGTCGCCCGCTCCGAGACCGGCGAGATCGCCTTCGACAAGCGCCCGCTCGGGCTCGCCCTGGTGCTGTCGGAGGCGGTGGACAACATGGCCTCCGAGGCGGCCCGGCGGCGCGTGGCGCTGACCCTCGATCCCGGGGATCGGGACGTGGAATGCCTGGCCGACCGCGAATGGATCCGCCAGACGGTGGAGAGTCTCGTGGACAACGCCCTGCGCCACGCCACCGGACGGACCCGGGTCGTGGTGGCCCTCGCGGCGGGGCCCGGCGCGGTCGGACGGATCACCGTGACCGATGACGGGCCCGGCCTCGGCGCCACCGAGGCCGAGCTGTTCGAGCGCTTCCGCCGCGGCAAGGGGCCGAGTCCCGACGAGACCGGCTTCGGCATCGGCCTCGCCCTGGCGCGCTGGATCGTGGAGCAGCACGGCGGCACGATCCGGCTGGGCGCCGGGCCGGACGGGCGCGGCGCCCGCGTCACCCTGGACATGCCGGCGCTCGATCCGGCATGGGAGGTGGGCACGGCCGGGGACGCGGCCGGCGACGCGCAGGTGAGGGAGCCGGCCGCATGACGCGGATCCTGATCGTCGAGGACGATATCGACATCCGCGGCCTCCTGGCCCGCGGCCTGGAGGCCGAGGGGTTCGAGGTCGGGACGGCGGCCTGCGTGGACGAGGCATTGAAGGCCGCGCACGATCCGGCACCCGGAGCGATCCTCCTCGACATCAACCTGCCGGACGGGTCGGGCCACGATGTCTGCCGATCCCTGCGGGAGGGGGGCTTTCCCGGGGCGATCCTGTTCCTCTCCGCCCGGGACGAGATCCGGGACCGCGCCGAGGGGCTGGCGCTCGGCGCCGACGACTACATCGTCAAGCCGTTCGAGTTCGACGAGCTGGTGGCGCGCCTGCGCACGCACCTGATGCGGCGCGAGCAGGCGGAGGCGCCGCGCTCACGCATCGTCGCGGGCAAGCTGATGCTGGACCTCGACACCCGGCAAGCGAGCTGCGGCGAGGCCAGCGCCCGCCTCACCCCCCGCGAGGCCGACCTGCTGGCCATGCTGATGGCGAGTATCGGCAAGCCTGTCTCCCGGGCCGACATCTTCGACCGGCTCTGGGCCAGCCAGGGCGGCCTCTCGCTTAATGTGGTCGACGTCTATATCGGCTATCTGCGCTCGAAGATGGCTGATTTCGTCCGCTACGGGGGTCCCGGATTGGTCACGGTCCGCGGCAAGGGCTTCATGCTGGAACTGCGCGGACCTGACTTCCGTCAATGAGCGACTGTACTTAAGTCCTAATCGCCGGAGTTTCCCGGGGGTTTCCGGGTGTTTCGGAAGTGTCTCACGAAAAATTTGGGAGGATCCGGCAACTTCGTGCTTGAAGCGGACGCCTGAATCGCCGATACCGATGCCGCGCCGGAAACCAGAGCGCCATCAGTGTCTTAGGGTCCTCTTAGGATTCGCCGGGCACTCGGTGAGGATAACGCCAAGGAGAAACACCATGAAGTGGGCTGCCCCCGTCGTGTCCGAGATCTGCGTCGGCATGGAAGTGACGAGCTACGAGTCGGCCGAGATCGACACCTTCAACTGAGTTTCACGGGCCGGGGATCTCGGGAGCCGCACCATGCGCGTCGTGATCCTCGGTTCCGCGGCCGGCGGCGGCCTTCCCCAGTGGAATTGCCGCTGCCCCATCTGCACATTGGCGCGGTCCGACCCGGACCGGGTGCGGCCCCGGACCCAGTCGAGCATCGCGGTCTCCGCGGACGGGTCGGAGTGGCTGCTGATCAACGCCTCGCCGGATATCCGGCAGCAACTCTTCGACAATCCGGAGATGCACCCGCGCGAGGGCCTGCGCCACTCGCCGCTCCGGGCCGTGCTCCTGACGAACGGCGACGTCGACCATGTCGCGGGCCTTCTGACCCTGCGCGAGGGTCAGCCCTACGCGCTTTACGCGACGAACGGCATCCTCGACTCGGTGAACGCCAACCGGGTCTTCGACGTGATGGCCGAGGGCGTGGTCGCCCGGCGGGCAATCGGCATGGACGAGCCCTTCGAGCCCCTGCCCGGCCTGTCGGTGACCCTCTTCCCGGTTCCCGGCAAGGTGCCGCTCTGGCTCGAGGACGAGACCATGGAGATCGGCGCCGAGACCGAGACCACGGTCGGCGCCCTGATCGAGGCGGGCGGGCGCCGCCTGGCCTACATCCCCGGCTGTGCCCGGGTGACGGACGCGCTGCGCGCGCGCATCGATGGCGTGGACGCGCTGCTGTTCGACGGCACCGTCCTTCACGACGACGACATGATCCGGGCCGGCGTCGGGACGAAGACCGGCTGGCGTATGGGACACGTGCCGATGCGCGGCGAGAACGGCGCCATCGACGCGCTGGCACCGGTCGAGATCGGGCAGCGCATCTTCGTGCATATCAACAACACCAATCCGGTGCTGATCGAAGGATCCCCGGAGCGGAGGGACGTCGAGGCGGCCGGCTGGACGGTGGCCCACGACGGTCTGAGCTTGTCGCTGTAGGGCGGCCATGCGTTGGACTCGTGTACGATCCGTGATCTCCCGGAGGCACCCTCATCCTGGGTGTCCGCCGTCAGCGGTCCTCGAAGAAGGGCTCCAGCCGACCGCTCGCGCCCTGGAGGGCTCCTTCGGGGCCTGCGCGACGCTCAGGCGCCTCAGGATGAAGGGGTGATCTGGAAGCCGGTCGCAGGGCTCGCCATTCGCCCGAGACCGAGAGGTCGGGCACAGACCGGGATGACGAGGTCCATGCGCCCTGTGCCGCAGGCCTCTGCGGCGGGAAGCGTGCTCTCGGTGGGGCCGGAAGGTTGGGCCCGCCGGCTGCCGGCACTATATCCTTCATGAGTCAGGACACCCGCCCCGCACATGAGGGCGGGATCGGGATACAGGAAACGCGAGCCGAGAACGGACGCCGGAACCGCCATGAACGCAGTCTTCCCAACCCCCGATGCCGCCGAGAGCCAGCGTCTCCTCAGCCCCGAGGAGCTGGAATCGGCCCTGCGCGACATCGGCGCGCGTCGCTACCACATCCTGCATCCGTTCCACCGGCTGCTGCACGACGGCAAGCTGTCGAAGGATCAGGTCCGGGCCTGGGCGTTGAACCGCTACTATTATCAGGCGATGATCCCGGTGAAGGACGCCGCCGTCCTCGCCCGGATGACCGACGCGTCGCTGCGGCGGATCTGGCGCCAGCGCATCGTCGATCATGACGGTGACCACGAGGGCGATGGCGGCATCGCGCGCTGGCTGAAGCTCGCCGAGGGGGTCGGCTTCGACCGCGACTACGTCCTGTCGACCCGCGGCATCCTCTCGGCAACCAAGTTCTCGGTGGAGGCCTACGTCCACTTCGTCGCGGAGAAGAGCCTGCTGGAGGCGATCGCGTCGTCGCTGACCGAGATGTTCTCGCCGACGATCATCTCCGAGCGCGTGGCGGGGATGCTGAAGAACTACGACTTCATCACCAAGGACACGCTGGCCTATTTCGACAAGCGTCTCACCCAGGCGCCGCGGGATGCCGACTTCGCCCTCGACTACGTCAAGCGGCACGCGACCACGCCGGAGCTGCAGCGCCAGGCGATGGCCGCGCTGACCTTCAAGTGCAACGTCCTCTGGACGCAGCTCGACGCCCTGTATTTCGCCTACGTCGCCCCCGGCATGATCCCGCCGGACGCCTGGGCACCCGGCACCGGCCTCGTCGCCGAGGCTGCCCCGGCCCAGGTGGGGACGGGTCTCCGCAAGATGGCGGCGGAGGACCGGCCGCGCCTGCCGCGCGGCGTACGCCTGCGCCATGACGAGACCCGCGGCAAGTACGTCCTGCTCGCCCCCGAGCGCACCTTCGACCTCGACGACAACGCCGTGGCTGTGCTGAAGCTCGTCGACGGCAACCGCACCGTGGCGGCCATCGCGGACGAGCTGGGCAACACCTACGCGGCCGACCCGCGTGCCATCGAGGCCGACATCCTGGTGATGCTCGACGGCCTCGCCGAGAAACGGGTGCTCGAGCGATGAACGCGCTGACGCCGAACCGGCCCGATCTGCCCGCGCCGGTGGGTCTGCTCGCCGAGTTGACCCATCGCTGCCCCCTGCGCTGCCCCTATTGCTCCAACCCGCTGGAGCTCGACCGCCGCTCCGGCGAGCTCGACACGGCCACGTGGCAGCGCGTCCTCACCGAGGCTTCGGGACTCGGCGTCCTCCATGTCCATCTGTCCGGCGGCGAGCCGACGGCGCGCAACGACATCGTCGAGATCACCAAGACCTGCGCCGATCTCGGCCTGTACTCGAACCTGATCACCTCCGGGGTCGGCGGGGCCCTGTCGAAGCTCCAGGCGCTGTACGATGTCGGACTCGACCACGTGCAGCTCTCGGTCCAGGGCGTCGACGCGCAGAACGCCGAGCGGATCGGCGGACTGAAGAACGCGCAGCCGCAGAAGTTCGAGTTCGCCGCCAAGGTGGTGGACCTCGGGTTGCCGCTGACGCTGAACTCGGTGATCCACCGCGGCAACATCCATGAAGTTGCGGGCTTCATCGATCTCGCGGTGAAGATGGGCGCCAAGCGACTCGAAGTGGCGCACACGCAGTATTACGGCTGGGCCTATATCAACCGCGCTGCCCTGATGCCCGACAAGGCGCAAGTGGACGAGTCGATCCGCATCGTCGAGGCGGCCCGGGAGCGGCTGAAGGGCCAGCTCGTCATCGACCTCGTGGTACCCGACTATTACGCGAAATACCCGAAGGCCTGCGCGGGCGGCTGGGGCCGCAAGCTCATGAACGTGACGCCCCAGGGCAAGGTGCTGCCCTGCCACGCCGCCGAGACGATCCCGGGCCTGGAGTTCTGGAACGTCGCCGACCGTTCGCTCGGCGAGATCTGGCGCGACTCGCCGGCCTTCACGGCCTATCGCGGAACCGACTGGATGCAGGAGCCCTGCCGCTCCTGCGACCGCCGCGAGAAGGATTGGGGCGGTTGCCGCTGCCAGGCCCTCGCGCTGGCCGGCGATGCCGCGGCCACCGATCCGGCCTGCTCGCTCTCCCCGCTCCACGCCAAGGTGCGGGCGCTGGCCACCGAGGAGGCGGCGGAGAACCCGCCGGATTACGTCTATCGGACGATCGGCAGCAACGTCCGGTCGCCGTTCAAGGAGGATGTACACCCGTGAGAGTCTTTGCCACGAGCGCTATGGCGCTGGTGCTGGCTGCGCTGCCGGCTGTTGCCGAGGACGCGCCGAAACCCGCGACCGTCACCCAGGCCAACGCATCGGCGCCCGCCGCCGCGGACCTGCTGTTCGACCAGCCGCAGATGAAGAATGCGGCGCCGGGCTCGACGATCACCTACGATTATCTGCGCCGCTCCGGCATCGCGGGCGGACCGTTCGGTCAGCCGTTGCAGGATACGCTGACGCTGAAGGTCGAGCCCGGGAAGAGTCCGGACGCACGGGATATCGGCGTCACGATGTTCTCCGGCCTGAACCGCGTTCCGGCGGGCCCCTTCGAGGACATGACCGGCAATCCCGTGGTGTCGCTGTTCCTGGAGAACCATCTGCGGGCGCTGGCCAAGGTTCTGGAGGCGAACCCGCGTTACCTGAAGCTCGCGATCCGGAAGGGCCTGCGCGACAACGCGACCGTGACGCCCACGAAGGTGACGATCGGCGGTCGAGAGGTCGACGGATGGCGGGTGGTGACGAAGCCGTTCATGAGTGACGGGATGGCGCAGCGGATGCGCGGCATGAACGACATGACCTACACTTTCGTGACCGCTCCATCGGTCCCGGGCGAGATCGTCTCGATCGAGGCCTCCTCGAAGAACCCGGACGGCGGCGAGCTACTTGAGGAGAAGCTGAGCTATGATCAGAAGGCTGGCTGAACGCGGCGCGCTGGCCGTCCTCGCCCTGACCCTATCGGGCCTGGCCGGCTGGGCGGCCGAGGACAACGATTACCCCACCGACGCGCGGGTCGACTACGTGTTCGGCTGCATGGCGGCCAACGGGCAGACCCGCGACAGCCTGCAGAAATGCTCCTGCTCGCTGGATCAGCTGGCCGCGATTCTGCCCTACGACAAGTATGTCCAGGCGAGCACGATCCTGTCCATGCGCCAGGGCATCGGCAACCGCGCCAACGAGTTCAAATCGACCAAGGTCTTCGACGACAGGGTCGCGGATCTTCGGCGCGCCCAGGCCGAGGCCGAGATCCGCTGCTACCACGGCTGAGGCGCGATCGGAGGCCGGCGTTGCGCCGGCCTCGCGATTCGCGCAAACCGGCTCCCGAACCGCGCTCGTGAACGGGACCCGCACCGTGCCCCCCTCCTCCGGCCTGTCCGACCTGCTGCCCGCCCTCGGCGGGCGGACGCTGGTCATGGGCATCCTCAACGTCACACCCGATTCCTTCTCCGACGGCGGATTGTTCGCCGGTGCGACCGCCGCGGTGGCCCAGGCCGAGCGGCTGGTCGCCGAGGGGGCGGCGATCCTCGACATCGGCGGCGAATCCACCCGGCCCGGTCACGTTCCGGTCCCGGCCGCGGAGGAGCAGGCGCGCGTCCTGCCGGTGATCCGCGCCCTGGCCCCCCGGCTGGCGGTGCCGATCTCCATCGACACCTACAAGGCATCCACCGCCCGGCTGGCGCTCGAGGCCGGTGCCCGGATCGTCAACGACGTCTGGGGCCTCCAGCGCGAGCCCGACATCGCCACCGTGGCGGCGGCGCACGGCGCGCCGGTCGTGATCATGCACAACCGGGACACGATCGAGGCGGATCTCGACATCGTCGCCGACATGCTGGCCTTCTTCGACCGGTCGCTGACCATCGCGCACCGCGCCGGTATTGCGGATTCCGACATCGTGCTCGATCCAGGTGTCGGCTTCGGCAAGAGCTGGGCGCAGCATCTCGAGGCCCTCAGGCGGCTGCCGGAGATCCGGGCGCTCGGATTCCCGGTCCTGGTCGGCGTCTCCCGCAAGTCGCTGCTGGGCCGCCTGCACGACCGCGACACCCGGCCGGCGGACCGGCTCACCGGCTCCCTGGCGGCCCACGCCGTCGCGGCGACGCTGGGTGCCGACATCGTGCGGGTCCACGACGTGGCGGCCCATGTGGACGCCATGCGCGTGGTCGATGCCGTGATGCGGCCGGAGGCGCCTTGAGGATGGCCGGCGATCTCATTCGCGTCACCCGGATCGCGGTGTTCGGCCGGCACGGCGTGCTGCCCGAGGAGGCGGTGCTGGGCCAACGCTTCTACATCTCCCTGGAAGCAGGTCTCGACCTCGGCGCAGCGGGGCGCTCCGACGATGTTGCCGCCACGGTGAGCTACGCCGATCTGACGCAGGTCGCGGTCGAGATCGCCACCGAGCGGCGCTTCAACCTGATCGAGGCCCTGGCTGAGACGATCGCAGCCACGATCCTCGAACGGTTCGCGCGCGTGGAGGCGATCACCGTGCGCATCGACAAGCCGAGCGCGCCAGTCCCCGCGATCCTGGAGGGCGTGAGTGTCGAGATCGTTCGCCGGCGTGGAGGGCGCGGATGAAGGCCTATCTCGGGATCGGCAGCAATATCGGCGATATGGCCGCGATGCTCAACCGGGCCGTCGCGGGCCTCGCCGCAACACCCGGCATCACCGTCCTGGCGCGGTCGGCCGATTACCGCACGCCACCCTGGGGCAAGACCGACCAGCCCTGGTTCCTCAATGGGGCTGTGGCCGTGGACACGGAACTCGACCCGCACGGCGTGCTCGATGCCTGCCTGAGGGTCGAGCACGACCTGGGACGCGTGCGCGCGGAGCGCTGGGGACCGCGGGTGATCGACATCGATGTCCTGGCCTACGAGGGCGCCGCCATCGACGATGCGCGTCTCGTCCTGCCACACCGACACGTGCGCGAGCGGGCCTTCGTCCTTATTCCGTTGGCCGAGATCGCCCCGGATCTCGTCATCGGTGGCGAGCGCGTCGGTGACGCGTTGGAAAAGCTCGACCAAACCGGGATCGAACGCGTGTGAGCCGGCTCAGCGTTCGCCGGGCTGGCTGAGCTTGTTCTCCTCCTCGTCGAGGAGCGGTACGTCGTAGTCGCGCAGGACCTTGTCGATATCGGCCCTGCGCTTGCGCAGCACCGTGTTGAGCGAGCGCTTCCAATCGTTCTCGCCGAGCCGGACGCCCATGGCGATCCGGTAGGCCATGGGCGGCCGATCCGGCTCCTTGAGCAGCGGCACGACGCTCATCGGCGCGCCCGTCTGCTTGGCGAGCCAGCCCGCCGCCGGTCCCCAAAGCACGGCCGCGTCGATCTCCTTGGCGGCGAGCGCCGCGACGATCTCGGCGCCCACCGTCTGGTACTGGCGGGACGGATCGAGTTGATAGGGCGCGTAGGCCTTCATGGTCGAGACCAGGCCGAGTTCGCCCATCCGGTTCACGGGGGGCGTGCCGGCGATCACGCCGATGCTCTTGCCCTTCAGGCGCGGATCGTCGAGGGCGGTGACACCGTCGAACTCGCCCGCGCGGGTCACCAGGGTGTAGGCCGAACGGTAGTACGGGTTGGTGGTCTGGACGAGGTCGCTGCCGAAGGCTTGACCCATGATGACGTCGCAGAGGCCGGTCCCGAGCGTGTTGCGCACGAAGCCCGGACCCTGGGTCAACCAATAGTAGCGGAGCTTGATCTTCAGTTCGTCGGCGATGATCGCCGCGATCTTGTTCTCGAAGCCGTCATCCTTGCGTTCGGAGAACGGCATGTTGCCCGGATCGCCACAGACGCGGAGCACATCCGTCGTCACCGTGTCCGGCAGGTGCTGAGCGAGGGCTCCCTGCGCCGCTGTCAGGGACAGGGCGCAGAGGGCGATCCGAGCGAGGGACGACATCAACCGCCCATGCATTCCTTCTCGGCCTTCTTGGCCGTATCAGGCTTGTCCTCGTGCTCGGAGGGCCGGATACGGCCAATCGCTCCGGCGGCGCGCGCCTTCAGATAGACGTACAGGTCGTCCGAGTAGCACATGACGTTCTTGTTGTCGCCGAAGGCCGGCATGACCTTCTGCTCGGATGCGCTGACGTCCTGCTTGCCGCCGACCAAGACACCGATGAATTCCTCGTAGGAGAGGTGCTTCAGCGAATCCTTGAGGGCCGGCGCATAGGTCGAGCCCATCCCATCGGGACCGTGGCAGACGTGGCACTCGGCGTGATAGCGGCGGTAGCCGGAGTAGGTGTACCAGTCGAGCATCTTGCCGTCCTGGGTCACGTGGAAGGTCGGGTGACCGTCCGCGTCCGTATACTTCCCGTCGTCCGCCTTCACGGCGGCGTCCGATGCGAGCAACTTGGGATCCTGCTCGGCGGTCTTGTCGTTCGCGTTCAGCGAATTGGCGAGTTTGGGGTCGGCAGCGGGCTGGGCATCCTCAGCATGTACGGCAACCGCAGAAACGGTCGCTAGGGCGAGGGCGGCGATAACCGGCCGCGTTACGATCTTGCTGAGGTTAAGCAACGCATCTGTCTCCCTGGAACGAGGCCCTTCGTCTCCCTTCGAGCCGTAGCCTCTTACAAATGAGTCTAATCATAAGGATGCCGGCGCGGAAGCCCGCGCCGGCACCATTTCCGTACTCTGGCCCTGCGGCCGATTAGTTCGGAAGAGCGAAGACCGTCAGCTGGCCGCCGAGGTTGGTGTACTGCGACAGAGCCGCATAGCCACCCACCGCGCCGAGGCCGGCGTTCGGGTCGGTCAGGCCGGCCGCGAGGCCGATGCCGGCCCAGCCGCCGACGCCCGAGAGGACGCCCACGTACTGCTTGCCCTTGTGCTGGTAGGTCATCACGTTGCCGATGATGCCCGACGGGGTCTTGAACTTGAACAGCTCCTTGCCGGTCTTGTCGTCGACCGCCTTCAGGTAGCCCTCAAGCGTTCCGTAGAACACCACGTCGCCAGCGGTGGCCAGAGCACCGGACCACACCGAGAACTGCTCGGCGTCGGACCACTTGATCTTGCCGTTGACGCCGTCCCACGCGATGAAGTTGCCCATGCCGCCGTGCGAGTTCGGGGCCGGGTACATCGAGAGGGTCGCACCGACATAGGGCTGGCCGGGGGTGTAGGTCACCTTGAACGGCTCGTAGTCCATGCAGACGTGGTTGGTGGGCACGTAGAACAAGTTGGTCTTCGGCGAGAACGCCGCAGGCTGCTGATCCTTGGACCCGAGGGCCGCCGGGCAGATGCCCTTGGAGTTGGTGTCCTCACCGTTCTGCTCGGTCGAGTACTTCGACACGACCAGCGGACGGCCGTAGGTCTTCGACCCCTTGTCCATGTCGACCTTGGTCGCCCAGTTGACGGCCGGATCGTACTTCTCGGCGACCAGCAGGGCACCGTTCTCGCGGTTCAGCGTGTAGCCGAAGCCGTTGCGGTCGAAGTGGGTCAGGAGCGGCTGCTCCTTGCCGTCAACCTTCTGATCCGTGAGGATCATCTCGTTGATGCCGTCGTAGTCCCACTCGTCGTGGGGGGTCATCTGGTAGACCCACTTGGCGACGCCGGTATCCGGGTTACGAGCCCAGACGGTCATCGACCAACGGTTGTCGCCCGGACGCTGCTTGGGGTTCCAGGTCGAGGGGTTGCCCGAGCCGTAGTACATCAGGTCGAGCTTGGGATCGTAGGAGAACCAGCCCCAGGTGCAGCCGCCGCCGGTCTTCCACTGATCGCCTTCCCAGGTCTTCAGCGAGGAGTCCTTGCCGACCGGCTTGCCGAGGTAGGTGGTCTTCTCCGGATCGATCAGCATCTGATCGTCCGGGCCCTCGGAGTAGCCGCGCCACACCTTCTTGCCGGTCTTCAGGTCGTAGGCGGTGACGTGGCACTGCACGCCGAACTCGCCGCCGGAGATGCCGACGATGACCTTGTCCTTCACGGGCAGAACCGTGGCGGTGTTGGTCTCGCCCTTCTTCGGGTCGCCGTTGACGACGGACCAGTTGACCT
>CAXTCV010000087.1:0-14261 GCA_964242725.1 uncultured Methylobacterium sp. | reverse complement strand
GAACACCACCAGGATCACGAGGCCCACCGCCACCAGCAGCGTCTCCTCGGTGGCCTCCAGGGAGGCGCGGATCGTGGCGCTGCGGTCGCCCGTGAGCTTGATGTCGATGCCGCCGGGGAGCGCCGCGATGATCTGCGGCAGGGCGTCCTTCACGGCCTGGATGGTCTCGACCACGTTGGCGCCGGGCTGCTTGTAGACGAACAGCAGCACGCCAGACTGGCCGTTGACGATGCCGAGGTTGCGCTTGTCCTCGACGCCGTCGAGCACCTGGCCGACATCGGTGAGCTTCACCGCGGCGCCGTTGCGGTAGGCCACGATGATGTCGCGGTAATCGGCGGCCTTGTTGCCCTGGTCGTTGGCGTAGAGCTGGTAGCGGCGCCCCCCGGCGTCGATCTCGCCCTTGGGCGAGTTGGCGTTGGCCGAGGCCAAAGCCGCCCGGATGCCCTCCAGGCCGATGCCGTAGTTGAACAGGGCGGTGGGATCGAGTTCGACCCGCACCGCCGGCAGGGACGAGCCGCCGATATCGACGTTGCCGACGCCGGGCAGCTGCGACAGCTTCTGCTGCACCACCGTGGCGGCGGAATCGTAGACCTGGCCGCGGGTGAGCGTGTCCGAGGTCATGCCGAGGATGATGATCGGCGTGTCGGCGGGGTTGAACTTCCGGTAGGTCGGGTTCTGCCGGAGCGCGGTCGGCAGGTCGGCGCGGGCCGCGTTGATCGCCGCCTGGACGTCGCGGGCCGCGCCGTCGATGTCCCGGTTCAGGCCGAACAGCAGCACGATCCGGGTGGAGCCGAGCGCGTTCGTGGAGGTCATCTCGTTGACGTCCGCGATGGCGCCGAGCCGCCGTTCGAGGGGCGCCGCCACGGTGGTGGCCATGGTCTCCGGCGAGGCGCCCGGCATCTGCGCCTGGACGAGGATGACCGGGAAGTCGATCTGCGGCAGCGGCGCCACCGGCAGCCTCAGGAACGCGAACAGCCCGGCGAGCAGCACGCCGATCGTGAGCAGCGTGGTCGCGACCGGCCGCCGGATGAACGGCTCGGAGATGTTCACGGGAGCGCCTCGCCGCTCTCAAGCTCAGGTCCCCGCCGCCCCGCGATCCGCCGCTCCAGACGGTCGAACGCCAGGTAGATCACCGGGGTCGTGAACAGGGTCAGCACCTGGCTGACGATCAACCCGCCGGCGATGCAGATGCCCAGCGGCTGGCGCAGCTCGGACCCCTCGCCGGTGCCGAGGATCAGCGGCACCGCGGCGAACAGGGCCGCCAGCGTCGTCATCAGGATCGGCCGGAAGCGCAGGAGGCAGGCCTGGAAGATCGCCTCCCGGGGCTCCAGCCCGTCCTCGCGCTCCGCCTGGAGCGCGAAGTCGATCATCATGATGGCGTTCTTCTTCACGATGCCGATCAGCAGCACGATGCCGATCACCGCGATGATGTCGAGCGACAGGCCGAACAGCATCAGGCCGAGCAGGGCCCCGATCCCCGCGGACGGCAGGGTGGAGAGGATCGTGATCGGGTGGATGAAGCTCTCGTAGAGCACGCCGAGCACGATGTAGACGGTGACGATCGCCGCCAGCACCAGGAACAGCTCGTTGCTGAGCGCCGCCTGGAAGGCGAAGACCGAGCCCTGCGGCACCACCCGGAACGAGGCCGGCAGGCCGATCTCGGCCTTGGCCTGGTCGATCGCCTCCACGGCCTGGCCGAGGGCCGCGCCGGGGGCGAGGTTGAACGACACGGTGGTGGCCGGGAACTGGCCGAGATGCGAGATCAGCAGCGGCGCCCGCCGCTCGCTGATCCGCGCCACCGCGGAGAGCGGCACCTGGCCGTTGGTCGCGGTCGAGGAGGGCAGGTAGATGGTGTTCAGGCTCTGCAGCGTCGTGTGCAGGTTCGGGTCCGCCTCCAGGATCACCCGGTACTGGTTGGACTGGGTGAAGATCGTCGAGATGATCCGCTGGCCGAAGGCGTCGTAGAGGGCGTTGTCGATGGTGGCCGGGGTGATGCCGTAGCGGCCGGCGGTGGGCCGGTCGATGGTCACGTAGGCGGCGAGCCCCTGGCCCTGGTGATCGCTGGCCACGTCCCTGACCACGGGCGACTTGGCCAGCGCCTCGGTGAAGCGCGGCACCCAGGTCTCGAAATCGTCGATGTTCGGGCTCTCGAGGATGACCTGGTACTGGGTCGCCGAGACCGCCGTGTCGATGGTCAGGTCCTGGACCGGCTGCATGTAGAGCCGCGTGCCGGGCTCGCCCGCGGCCGCCGCCGAGATCCGCCGGATGATCGCGCTGGCCGAGGCGGTGCGCGCCTCCCGGGGTTTCAGGTTGATCAGCATCCGGCCGGAATTGAGCGTGACGTTCTGGCCGTCGACCCCGATGAACGAGGACAGGCTGGCGACATCCGGATCCTTCAGGACGATCCCGGCCATCCGCTGCTGGCGCTCGGCCATGGCCGCGTAGGAGACCGATTGCTCGGCCTGCGTGATGCCCTGGATCACGCCGGTATCCTGGACCGGGAAGAAGCCCTTGGGGATGACCGTGAACAGGTAGGCGGTGAGCGCCAGCGTCCCCAGGGCCACCAGCAGGGTCAGGCCCTGATGGTCGAGGACGACCCGCAGGGCGCGGCCGTAGGCCTCGATCGTGCCCTCGATGGCGCGCCGGCCGAGGCGGGACAGCGCGCCCTCCCGGCGGCGGACCTGCGCTTCGGGGGTGTGCTTCAGGAGCCGGGCGCACAGCATCGGCACCAGGGTCAGGGACACCACCGCGGAGATCACGATCGTGGCCGCCAGCGTGATGGCGAATTCGTGGAACAGGCGCCCGACCACGTCGCCCATGAACAGGAGCGGGATCAGCACGGCGATCAGCGAGACGGTGAGCGAGATGATGGTGAAGCCGATCTCGCGCGAGCCCTTGAGCGCGGCCTCGAGGGGGGAATCCCCGGCCTCGACATGGCGGGCGATGTTCTCGATCACCACGATGGCGTCGTCGACCACGAAGCCGGTGGCGATGGTGAGCGCCATCAGCGACAGGTTGTCGAGGGAGAAGCCGTAGAGGTCCATGACCGACAGGGCGCCGACCAGCGACAGGGGCACCGACAGGCTCGGGATCAGGGTGGCCGACAGGCTGCGCAGGAACAGGAAGATCACCAGCACCACGAGGGCGATGGCGAGGCCGAGCTCGAACTGCACGTCCTCCACCGAGGCGCGGATCGTGGTGGTGCGGTCGGTGAGCGGTGCCACCGCGACGGCGGCCGGCAGGCTCGCCTGGAGCTGCGGCAGCAGGGACTTGATCTTGTCGACCGTGGCGATGACGTTGGCGCCCGGCTGACGCTGGATGTTGAGGATCACCGCCGGCGTCGCGTCGGCCCAGGCGCCGAGCTTGGTGTTCTCCGGCCCCTCGACCACGTCGGCGACCTCCGAGAGCATGACCGGGGCGCCGTTGCGGTAGGCGATGATCGCCGCGTTGTAGGCCTTGGGATCGCGGATCTGGTCGTTGGCGTCGATCGCGTAGGACTGCTTCGGGCCGTCGATCGTGCCCTTCGGCGTGTTGACGTTGAGGTTGGTGATGGTGGTGCGCAGGTCGTCGATGTTGAGCCCGTAGGCGGCCAGCGCCCGGGCGTTGAACCGCACCCGCACGGACGGGCGCTGCCCGCCCGAGATGCTCACGAGGCCGACGCCCGCCACCTGGCTGATCTTCTGGGCCAGACGCGACTCGGCGAGGTCGCGCACCTGGGTGAGCGGCAGGGTTTTTGAGGTCAGTGCCAGGGTCAGGACCGGGGCGTCGGCCGGGTTGACCTTGGCGTAGATCGGCGGCGCCGGCAGGTCCGAAGGCAACAGGTTGCCGGCGGCGTTGATCGCCGCCTGGACCTGCTGCTCGGCGATGTCCAGCGACAGGTCCAGGCTGAACTGCAGGGTGATGACCGAGGCCCCCGCCGAGGATTGCGAGGTCATCTGGTTGAGGTTGGCGAGCTGCCCGAACTGCCGCTCCAGGGGCGCGGTCACCGAGGAGGTCATCACTTCGGGGCTGGCGCCGGGATAGAAGGTCTGGATCTGGATCGTCGGATAGTCGACGGCCGGCAGCGCCGAGACCGGCAGGTTCAGGTACGAGACGCCGCCGACGATCAGGATCGCCAGCATCAGGAGCGTCGTCGCCACCGGGCGCAGGATGAACAGGCGGGACGGGTTCATGGGCGCGCCCCCTCCCTAGCCCCTCTGCGGGCTCCGATATGCCCGCATCGCCGGCCGAAACGCGCGCTCCTCCCCCTTGCGGGGAGGAGCCGCAGGTGGGCGTGGTTCAGGATCGCGCGATGTGGTGCGCCCTGCACCACCCCCACCCCTGGCCCCTCTCCGCAGGCTCGGGCGAGCCCGGGCAGACCCGGGATCGCCGGGGGAGGGGAAAAGCGCCCTGCTTTCAAGACGGTGGTGTCAGCCTGAGACGTGTGAATCCGGTAGCCTTTTGCGGGATTTCGTCCCGGCCCGCCCTGCGGGGCAGGGTATCCTCCCCCGCAGAGGGGGGAGGGAGGGCGTCGCGTGAAAACCGCGCTCACTGCGCCTGACGGCGCCGGTGCCGACGACCGCCCTCCGTTGCACCCTGCGAATCCGCCGCCGCGTCGGGCTTCGCGTCGGGCTTGGCATCCGATCCCGTGACCCGGCCGTCGCCCGCGGCGGCCTGCGCGCCCTCCGTGATCCGGACCGGGGCGCCGTCCTTCAGCCGGTCGGTGCCGTCGGTGACGACCCGGTCCCCCGGGTTCAGCCCGGAGGCCACGACGGTGTTGGTCCCGTCGGTCTCGCCGGTCTTGATCGGCCGGACCGTGACCTTGCCGTCCCCGTCCATCAGGTAGACGTAGGTGCCGGGCGTGCCCTGGAGCAGGCCCGCGTTCGGCACCAGGGTGGCGTTCCGCACCGTGTCGACGGTGAGCTTGGCGTTGACGAACTGGTTCGGGAACAGCTCCTCGTCGCCGTTGTCGAACAGGGCCCGCAGCTTCACCGTGCCGGTGGTCGTGTCGATCTGGTTGTCGACCGTGTCGAGGGTGCCGGTGGCGATCTGGTGGGCGTCGCCGCGGTCGTAGGCGCGCACGGCGAGCTTGGCGCCGGCCCGGACCTGGCGCATCACCCGCGCCACGTCGTCCTCCGGCAGGGTGAAGATCACCGAGATCGGGTGGAGCTGGGTCACCACCACGATCGCCGTAGAGGCGGCCGAGATGTAGTTGCCCTGGTCGACCTGCCGCAGGCCGACCCGCCCGTCCACGGGCGAGGTGATGTGGGTGTAGGCGATGTTGAGCTTCTGCTGGTCGACCAGCGCCTGATCGGCCGCGACCGTGCCCTCGTTCTGCTTCACCAGGGCGGCCTGGGTGTCGACGTTCTGCTTCGAGATCGAATCCTGCCGGTTCAGGGTCTGGTAGCGCTGCAGGTCGAGCTTCGAATTCTGCAGCAGCGCCTGGTCGCGGGCGAGCTGGCCCTGGTACTGGGCCAGCAGCGCCTCGTAGGGGCGGGAATCGATCTGGGCGAGCTCGTCGCCCGCCGTCACGGCCTGGCCCTCGCGGAACTTCACCAGGGTGAGATAGCCGCTGATCTGCGACTTCACCGTCACGGTGGCCAGCGGCGTCACCGTGCCGAGGCCCTGGAGCACCACCGGCATGTCGCCGGTGACCGCGGTGGCGATGCCCACCGCCTGGGGCATGTCGCCGCCGCCGCCGCCGTGCCGGCCGCCGCCCCGATGCGCGGTCGCGGGCTCGGCCGCCTTGTCGGTGCGCGCCTCGTACCAGCGATGGCCGATCGCCCCGGCGCCGGCGAGCAGCACCAGGATCACGAGCCAGCGGATCGGCCGGAACCGCCGCGTGCGGACCTCGCGCGCGGGCGCCTCGCCGGGCTGATAGGCGCGGGCGGTGTCGGTCCGGATCGGTGAACTCTCGTTCATGCCTGATTAGAGCCCATGCCGGCCGCCTGCGCGACCGCCGGTGCCCTATCCCTTCGCTGTCCAAGCCCCCCGACCGGTCCCGGAGGTGCCGCATCCTGCCGCATCCCGGGGCCCGCCGCCGGTGATCGACGCCGTGCCGTGACACGGCGGCCTCGACTCTCGCACGCGAGAGCGTAAGCCCATAAAGCTTTCCGCAGCCCGAACGGCTCCTTGACCGCGGCGACATGGCCATCACGGCGACAGGGCCGTCGCGCCGGCAGGGCCTACCGGTGACCGGTCAATGCGCCGTCACTAGGGCGGCGACGTTTCACTCGTGTTGCTGGTCCTCCCCGGCGCCGGGGCCCGGGGTCGCGTAGGCCCGCAGAACGGTGCGGAACGCCGCATCCACGGGGGTGACCGGCACGGCGCGGCGCAGGGTCAGGCCGAGGCCCGCGATCAGCAGGGCCAGGAGGAGGCAGCGCGTCATCGTCGGCATCGTCGCATCCGGGGTCGCCCGGTCCCGGACATGACGAAAGGGCCACCGACCCGCAAGTCGATGGCCCTTCGAGAGGACCGGAGCGGCACCCCGCTGACGGAGCGAGGGGGCAAAGCCCCGCCGGCATGGGCGCCGCTCCGGCCGTGATCGCAACCTACGATACGAGTGATGAAAGTCAACATTCGTCAGTCGGCTGATCCGGGCGCGCAACCGGGTCTGTGCGGCCGCGCACATTCCGCACCGGTCCGCACCCGTGCTACAGGCGGCCATGCTCCGACGCCCACCCGCCCCAGCCGCGTTCCGCCCCGCATGAATCCAGCTCTTCGCCGCGCCGGAGCGACGCAGGTCCTCGCCATCGCGGGCCGCGGCAGGGCGGCGGCCCCGGTGAGCGCATCCTGCCCCGACGCGGCCCGACGGCCCTGCCTCGCCCAGGACGCCGCCACCCGGGGCGCCGGGCGCGGCCGGATGCGCGGGCGCGCCGGGAGGGATGGCGTGAGACGCGCGGGCGCAGTCCCGGCCGGGATCCGGCCGGGGGGCCACGCCGTTGTGGAGGATGTCCTCCCGACGGATCCCGACCATGACTGTCACCCAGGCTTCCCCGGCCGGGCGCTTCGCCCGTGCCGATACGTTCCCCGGCGGCGAGGGCCGCTCCGGCGGCCGGCCGCAATTCCTGGCGGCGGATCTCGGCCCCGAGGCGAGCCTCGCCCGGCTGGAGACGCTGGCCCACCTGATGGACACGGCCTTCGTGATCCCGGGGATCAACCGGCGGGTCGGGTTCGACGCGCTGATCGGCCTCGTCCCGGTGATCGGCGACGTGGCCGGCATGGTGATCTCCTCCTACATCGTCTACGAGGCCCGGCGCCTCGGGGCGCCGCGCTGGCTGGTCACCCGGATGGGGCTCAACGTCGCCTTCGACGGGCTGATCGGGGCGGTGCCGGTGGCGGGCGACCTGTTCGACGCCGCCTTCAAGGCCAATCGCCGCAACGTGCGCCTGCTGCGCCGCTGGATGGAGCGCAGCGGCGGCCTGCGCCCGGCCGAGATCGACGGCACCGCGACCCGGCTCGACGGCTGACCGCCCCCGGGCCGGCCGGGCCCGGCCTCCGCCCGCGCGCCGGCCGCCCCAGGGCGCGGCGTGCGACGGGGCCGGGATCCCCACCGCCGGTCCGGCTCGGAAGGGTGCTGCGATGAACGAGGTCGCCCGCCCCGGCGAGCGCGAGGTCGTGCCCGCGCCGATGCCCGGCGCCCAGCCGATCGTCCTGCGTCCGGACGAGGGGGCACCCCCGCCGCCCGCCCCGGCCCAGCGCCGCGGGTTGTCGCCGCTCAACCGGCGCCGCCTCGACAATTTCCGCCGCAACCGGCTGGGCTACGGGTCGTTCCTGATCTTCACGATCCTGTTCGTCACCAGCCTCTTCGCCGAGTTCATCGCCAACGACCGGCCGATCCTCCTGTCCTACAAGGGGGATTGGCTGGTGCCGGTGCTGGTGGACTATCCGGAGGAGACGTTCGGGGGCTTCCTCGCCCAGACCGACTACCGCTCCCCCGAGATCCGCAAGGAGATCGCGCAGAACGGCTGGGCGCTCTGGCCGCCGATCCCGTTCTCCTACGACACGATCAACGAGGACCTGCCGACCCCCTCGCCGTCGCCGCCGACCTGGATGCTCGCGGATGCCCAGTGCAAGCCGGTGGCGGAAAAACTCGGCGGCACGACCTGCGCCGACATCCCCTGGCACTGGCTCGGCACCGACAACACCACCCGGGACGTGCTGGCGCGGGTGATCTACGGGTTCCGCATCTCGGTGCTGTTCGGCCTGATCCTGGCGGCGATCTCCTCGGCCATCGGCGTCGTGGCCGGCGCCGTGCAGGGCTATTTCGGCGGCTGGGTCGATCTCGCCTTCCAGCGCTTCATCGAGGTCTGGGGCGGCATCCCGACCCTCTACCTGATCATCATCATCTCGGCCTTCATCGCCCCGGGCTTCTTCGTGCTGCTCGGGATCATGCTGCTGTTCTCCTGGGTGTCGCTGGTGAGCGTGGTCCGGGCCGAGTTCCTGCGCGCCCGGAACTTCGAATACGTCCGCGCCGCCCGGGCGCTGGGCCTGTCGAATATTCGGATCATGACCGTCCACCTGCTGCCGAACGCCATGGTGGCGACGCTGACCTTCCTGCCGTTCATCCTGAACGGCTCGATCACGACGCTGACCTCGCTGGACTTCCTGGGCTTCGGCCTGCCGCCGGGATCGCCCTCGCTCGGCGAACTCCTCGCCCAGGGCAAGGACAACCTGACGGCGCCCTGGCTCGGGCTGACCGGATTCCTGGTCATCGCCGTGATGCTGAGCCTGCTCGTCTTCGCCGGCGAGGCGGTGCGCGACGCGTTCGACCCGCGCAAGACCTTCGCCTGACGGGAACCTGAGGTTTTCAGGCGGCGCCCGAGCCTCCGGAGCCGCGCCGCGGGACACGGACGTCCGGCCCGGTCGCGAAATCTTGCGCACACCGTGCGCGAATTTTTCGCAGCGCCGACGAGCGGGGATGAACAGCCGCCGAGGACGGTCCAAGACGGCCACTCTTCTCGGGTGTAAAGGTCTCTGTTCTCTACGAAAACCCGTCTGCCGGATCGGCGCAGCATTCACAGGTCAGGGTGCGGTAAAGAGCTCCGCAAGTGCCCTCCAAATGCCGCCAATGCAACCTGACCCTGTAGGCATCATGGGTTGATGCATACTTAGACTTTTGGCTGATCACAGGGAACGAAGTCGATCGCCTTGCATTTTCCGGCCGGTGTCTTAACTCGCGAATCGAGGAGACCTCATCAAGCTTCGAAGCAAGGAAAGAGAGAATGTCTGACGCTGCGCCGACATCGCAACTGGATTACATCGAACGGACCGTGGACGTCGTCGCGGCCTACGTCTCCAACAACTCGCTTCCGTCGGGCGAATTGCCGGCGTTGATCGCGAGCATCCACGATGCGCTGAACACCATCGGCTCCGGCCCGTCGGCTCCGGCCACCGAGACTGTCGAGCGGCCGACGCCGGCCCAGATCCGCAAGTCGATCCGCCCCGACGGCTTGGTCAGCTTCATCGACGGCAAGTCGTACAAGACGCTGAAGCGCCACCTGACCAAGCATGGGATGGATCCGCAGAGCTACCGCGAGCGCTACGGTCTGCCGGCCGATTACCCGACCACCTCGGCGAATTACTCCGCGCAGCGCTCGGCCCTCGCCAAGAGCCTGGGCCTGGGTCAGCCCGGTCGCGCCCAGCAGGCCGAGCCCGAGGCCGCCGAGGAGCCAACCCCCGGCCGCGCCCAGGGGCGCCGCAAGGGGGCCGCCGCCGCCGGCAAGAGCCGCAAGGTCGAAGCCGCCTGACCGAACCGGCCTCCACCGACCGGGGACGGCGGCGCGCCGTTCCCGGTCAGGGGCACGCGGCCCCGGTCAGGCCGCGAGCCGCCCGTCCAGGGGGAAGACCTTGGCGGGGTTCAGCATCCAGTCGGGATCGAACACCGCCTTGACCCGCATCTGCTGCTCGAGGTCGACCTGATCGTACTGGAAGCGCATCAGCTCGCGCTTCTCGATGCCGACCCCGTGCTCGCCCGTCAGGCAGCCGCCGACCTCGACGCAGAGCTTCAGGATCTCGTCGCCCGCGGCCTCGGCCTTCTGCAATTCGCCGGGCTTGTTGATGTCGAACAGGATCAGCGGGTGCAGGTTGCCGTCGCCGGCATGGAACACGTTGGCGACCCGCAGGCCCTGCTCGGCGCAGATCGCCCCGATCCGCTCCAGCACCGGCCCGAGCTGCCCGGTGGGGATCGTGCCGTCCATGCAGATGTAGTCGGAGATCCGGCCCGTGGCCCCGAAGGCCGACTTGCGGCCCTTCCAGATGGCGGCGGATTCCGCCTCCGAGCGCGAGACCCGCAGGCTGGTCGGCCGGAAGTCCCGGGCGATCGCCTCGATCCGCGCCAGCATCGCGTCGCACTCGGCGTCCGAGCCCTCGACCTCGATGATCAGCATCGCCTCGGCGTCGCGGGGATAGCCGGCCTGGGCGAAATCCTCGGTGATCAGGATCGCCTCGCGGTCCATGTACTCGATCGCCACCGGGATGATGCCGGCCGCGATGATCGCCGCCACGCAGTCGCCCGCATCCTCGACCTTCGAGAAGCCGACCAGCACCGGCCGCGCCCCTTCGGCGGCGCGCAGGATCCGCACCGTCGCCTCGGTGACGATGCCGAGCTGGCCCTCCGACCCGCAGACGAGTCCCAGGAGATCGTAGCCGGGGCTGTCGAGGTGCTGGCCGCCGATCTCCACCACGGTGCCGTCGTTGAGCACCAGGGTGACCCCCAGGAGGTTGTTGGTGGTCACGCCGTATTTCAGGCAATGCGCGCCGCCGGAATTCATCGCGATGTTGCCCGCGATGGTGCAGGCGAGCTGGCTCGACGGGTCGGGGGCGTAGAAGAAGCCCTCGTGGGTCACCGCCCCCGAGATCGCCAGGTTGGTGATGCCGCTCTGGACCCGGGCGGTGCGGCTGGCGAAATCGAGGTCGAGCACCTGGGTCATCTTGCCGACGCCCAGGATGATCGCGTCGGCCTGCGCGATGGCGCCCCCGGCCAGCGAGGTGCCGGCCCCCCGCGGGACCACCCGGACGCCGTTGGCGTGGCAATAGGCCATCACGGCGGCCACCTCCGCGGTGGTGGAGGGCAGGACCACGGCCAGCGGCATCTGCCGGTAGGCGGTGAGCCCGTCGGTCTCGAAGGCCCGGCGCTCGTCCTCGCTCACCACCAGCGCCTCCGGCGCCACGAGCGGCGCGAGGCCGGCCAGGATCGCGTCGCGCCGGGCGAGGATGGCGGGATCGGGTTCGGGGAAGCGGATGGTCATGGGGCTTAAGCCCTCCTTCGGACCCGCAGCGCGGGCTGGCGTCGGGCCAGCATGGACCCGCGCGGGCGCGGCTTCAACCGGCGCCGTGCCGACCATGCTGCGTCGCTGCGTCGTCCCCGCGTCACATTTCAACCACGACGGCTGCCTAGCGTCGCCCGATAGGCTCCGCATCGCCGCCCGGCCCGCGGATCCGGCCGGACGGTCCAGGACGGAAACCATGAACGCTCCCGCCTCCAGCGCCCTGCGCGACGACCGGTACGACGCGCCCTCCGCGCATCTCGCCACCACCCGGGACCTCGGGATGCGCAGCCTGCAGCTGGGCATCGCCGCCCTGCAGGAGGCGAGCGCGGCGTTCCAGGGCCGGCTCGGCGCGGCCTTCGAGGAGGCGGTGCAGACGATCCTGCAGAGCAAGGGCCGGGTCATCGTCAGCGGCATCGGCAAGAGCGGCCATGTCGGGCGCAAGATCGCCGCGACGCTCGCCTCCACCGGCACCCACGCCTTCTTCGTCCATCCCACCGAGGCGAGCCACGGCGACCTCGGCATGATCGCCCGGGACGACGTGATCGTCGCCCTGTCGTGGTCGGGGGAGACCGCCGAGCTGTCCGACCTCGTCGGCTTCAGCCGCCGGTTCTCGATCCCCCTGGTGGCCATCACCCGCAACGGCGAGAGCACGCTCGGCCGCGCCGCCGACGTGCTGCTGGAACTGCCCCGGGTGCGGGAATCCTGCCCGCACGACCTCGCGCCGACCTCCTCCAGCCTGATCCAGCTGGCGCTCGGCGACGCCCTGGCGGTGGCGCTGCTGGAGCGGCGCGGCTTCACCTCGGCCCGGTTCCACACCCTGCATCCCGGCGGCACGCTGGCGGCCCGGCTCAAGACCGTGCAGCAGGTGATGCACGGCCCGCAGGACATGCCGCTGGTCCACGAGACCGCGCTGATGTCCGAGGTGCTGATCGAGATCGCGGCGCGCCGCTACGGCTGCGTCGGCGTCACCGACGCGGCCGGGCGCCTCGTCGGCATCGTCACGGACGGCGATCTGCGCCGCCATATGGGCCCCGCGCTCCTCGACACGCCGGTCACGGCGGTCATGACCCGGGACCCGATCACCGTGGAGCCGCACAAGCTCGCCCAGGCCGCCCTGGAGGTGATGAACCGCCGGCTCATCACCGCGGTCTTCGCCGTGACGGACGGACGGCCCGTGGGCATCGTGCACGTCCACGACCTGCTGCGCGCCGGCATCGCCTGAGCGGCCCGAGACCGGTCGACGGCGGGAAAACCCTCTCCCCCGCGCCCTCATCCCCTCAGGTCGGCCGGCAGCCCCAAAACATCGCGGCCCCAAAAATCACAGCCGCGCCAGCAGCTCCGCCTTCTTGTCCGAGAATTCCCGCTCCGTGAGCACGCCTCGGGCGTGCAGCTCCGCCAGCCGCTCGATCGTCGCCAGCACGTCGGACGCGGGTGAGGGCGCCGGTGCGGCCGGCGTTTCGGCCGGATCGGCCTGCCGCGGGGCCGCCGTCTCCGCCTCGATCCGGCGCAGGCGGTCGAGGGCGACGGCGCCCCTCGGGCCGGTGAAGTCGAGGCTGCCATTCGCCTGCGACACCCCGGAGATGGGGTGCTCGCCGGTGTCGTAGAGGGCGACGCCGGAGCCCGATTCGACGGCCAGCCGCCGCGTCTCGGGGAAATAGGCGTAGCGCAGCCCGTTCTGGGAGCCGGTGCTGGCCGGGGATCCGAGGCCGGCGGGCCACCACTCGCCGCCGCTCCGGTGGGATACGGGCTCCGATCCGGAGAAGCCCCCCGCCGGCAGCGCCGTCGCCAGCTCGGTGCAGAGGGCGCCGACCCGCGCCTTCAACGCGTCGTCGAACATCCGGCCGACCATCACCATGCCGCCGGAGAACCATTGGCCCATCCCGCCGAGATCGGGATGGTCGAACTGCGCCATGGTGCCGTGGCCGCGCTCCAGCGCCCGCACGAGATGGCGCACCGCCTCGAGGCTGACCCCGTGGCGGTCGGCGACGCTCTGCAGCCCCGAGGCGTGGTCGAACCGCCCGTCATCGAGGAACCCGGCGGCCGCTTCGGCCTTGTCGGACGGATCCATGAGCCAGCTCCCGATTCGTCGCAGGGCGGACCGGATCGATCCGGGACCGGCGTTGCGCTGCGGACACAATCCCCGGTCGAAGGCGCCGGTTCCGCGTCGCTTCAATCCGCGGCGGGCGGAAACGGCCCCGCGCGGGTGAAGTCGGTGATCGGCCGGCGGCCGTTCGGCGCCTCTCGGGGCCGCTGCTCCCCGGTGAGCGCCGCCTCGGGTGTCTTGCGCCCCACCGCGAAGGCGGCCTCGATCCGGTGGTTCTCGGGCAGGCGCAGCACCTCCGGCGCGCGGACATGGTCGAATCCGACCATGCCGTGGGCGTGCCAGCCCTGGTGGATCGCCTGGAGCTGGAACGCCAGGGACGCGCTGCCGGCGTCGAAGGAGTGGCTGTAGGACGGTTTCAGCGCGTCGCCGACCTTCATGAGCCCGTTCGAGACCAGGAACAGGATCGCGCCGGTGCCCGAGGCCCATGTCTGGTTGGCGGATACCAGCAGGCCGAGGAAGGTCTCCCAGTGGGCGTCGTCCCGGAGCGCGTAGAGGAAGCGCCAGGGCTGCGAGTTGTAGGCCGAGGGCGACCAGCGCGCCGCCTCGATCATCCGCATCAGCTCCGATTCGGGCACGGCCTCGCCCGTGAAGGCGCGGGGCGAGTGCCGCGCGACGAAGACCGGATCGATGGCGTGATCGGCGTGGCGGGGCGGGGGCAGGCTCACGAGGGGCGTCTCCGGAAGGGCGCGGGCGCCCGGGCGGCCGAGCTTGCCCGAAACGCCCGCCTGAAGGCAAACCTGACCGGACCTACGCCACGCTGCGCTCGATCTCCTCCTCGTCGCAGATCACGCCGGCATTGCCCTCGAACTCGGCGGCGAGGTCCACGGGGGCGTGGGTCGGGGCCGGGCTGGCGCGGTCGCGGGCGAAGGTCGCCAGGAACAGGCGCATCACGTGGCGCACGCCCGCGT
>CAXTCV010000086.1:0-14332 GCA_964242725.1 uncultured Methylobacterium sp. | reverse complement strand
GCAGCGCCGGCGGCGGCTCGGACGGCAACTTCACCGGCGCCAACGGCATCCCGACCCTCGACGGTCTCGGGGCCCTCGGCCAGGGCTACCACACCCTGGAGGAACACGTGCTGATCGAGACGCTGCCGCAGCGGGCCCGGCTGTTCGCGGCTCTGCTGGCCGATCTCGGTGCGGGCAGCCCGGTTTGAGCCCCGCCCCGACGCCCCGGCGTCAGGCCGGATCGACCGGCATCTCCGGGACACCGGCCGCCTCGATGGCCGCGCCGGCCGCGAGGCACAGGTCCTCCCGGTAGCGGGCCGCCACGAGCTGCACGCCCACGGGGGTCCGGCCGACCAGACCCGTGGTGACGGTGAGCGCCGGAATACCGAGGGGCGCCAGCCCGACCTGGAGAAGATTCGCCTCGAAGGCCCGGGCGATCCCGGCCTCGCCCGTGCAGTCGAGCCCGTCCGGGAACGGGAGCTCGCCCGAGACCGGGATCAGCAGGACCGGGTTCTCGGCGAGGAACAGCGACCAGGCCCGCGCCAGGGTGGCCCGCCGGGTGAGCGCCGCCGCGATCGCGTCGGGGGGCATCGCCTCGGCCTGCGGCCGGAAGCTGTCCAGCAGGCCGATCGCGGCGGGATCGCCCTCCCGCTCCGCCGCGGCGCGCAGGGCCGCGAAGCCGTCGCCCAGCCAGAGCTGGAGCTGCAGCGCGCTCGCCTCGCGGATCGGCGGCGTGTCGTCAATCTCCGTGACCGCCCAGCCGGCCTCGGCCAGGCGCCGCGCCGACTCGCGCAGGGCGGCCTCCACCTCCGGAACGACCGCGAGGCCACCGGGCCGCACGCACAGGGCGACCCGGTGCGGAACGGCCGGACCGTCGAGGGGCGCGGGCACCCACCACGGGTCGCGCGGATCCGGGGCCGCCATGACCGCCAGCGCGAGCCGCAGATCCGCGATGCTGCGGGCGAGCGGCCCCGACACCGCCATCAGCTGCGGCCCGATCCCGCGCTCGGGCGAGGTCGGGTTCCAGGCCGGGATCCGGCCGAGGCTCGGACGCAGCCCGTGGACCCCGCACGCGTAGGCCGGGTAGCGTACGGACCCGGCGATGTCGGTGCCGTGGGCCAGCGCGCCGATCCCCGCCGCCACCGCGGCGCCGGCCCCCCCGGACGAGCCCCCGGGGGTCAGCGCCGGGTCGCGCGGATTCTTGGTGGCGCCGTGCAACTGGTTGGTGGTGAACCAGCGCAGCGAGAAGGCGGGCGTGTTGGTGCGCCCGAGCAGTACCGCCCCGGCGCGCCGGAGATTTCCCACGACCGGGTTGTCCTCCGCGGCGACGAGGTCGCGCTGCAGGCGCAGCCCGTTCGTGGTTGCGAAGCCACGCTGGTCGACGTTCACCTTCACGGTCACCGGCACGCCCGCCAGCGGCCCCAGGGCGTCGCCGCGGGTCCGCGCGGCGTCGACCGCGTCGGCCTGCGCCAACACCGCCTCGGGACGGTGCTCGACCACGGCGTTGATCCGGCCGTTGACGGCATCGAGGCGAGCGAGGGCCGCCTGCGCGACCTCCCGGGCCGAGGCCTGGCCGGTCCGGATCAGGGCCGCGAGGTCGGTCGCCGTCAGACGCCAGAGCTGCATGGGGTATCCTTTGGAACGTCCCGGAAGGGCCGGGTCCGGCCTGCGATTCGTGCCGAGCGGCGGGCTACTGCCACCTTATTCAATATGCAGGCCAGCCGCCGCATTTTTGCGCAACCGCGGATCGCCAATCTCGCCAAGGGTTTGCCGCATTGCAGCAGAATGACCTAAGCATTCATCCGTATCCGGCCCTTGCTACCGCGAAGACGATAGCTAACCTGCCGTCTGTTCGCGCGTTCGACCGGTCAATCCCGAAAAAAGGATCGCTCTCCTCAGTCTACGGCAACCAACCTCCAGCGAAGGCAGAGACCCATGGCACAGGTGATTCGCGTCAAGCCGACGCACGACGGCACCTATACCGTCTATCGCGGGACACTCGCGTTGATCTGCGGTCTGACCCGGCTCCAGGCCGAGCGCTACGAGGCGAGCCTCACCCGGCAGCAACGCACCGATATGGCGGCCGCCGACGCCTGATCGGGGCTGACGGTCGACGGACCGGCGCGACCGACGCGCCGGTCGGACGAATCAGGTCAGGTCGATGGGGCCGAGATCGCAGATCGCCCCCTCCGCGCCGAGGCCCCGGCGCCGGGCCGCGAGCGTATAGCCGTCCCCGGCTCGGTCGATGTCGTACAGGATGTAGGAGGCCCGGCGCGCGGCGAGCGCCCCGTGCCCGTCCGCCCGGGCGGACGCCGAGGGGACCCCGACGATCGGGACGCCGCGGCCGCTCGGACCCGGGATGGCCGTGGTGCTGACGACGTGGTTGTGGCCATGCAGGATCAGGTCGGCGCCGGCCCGCCCGATCATCGCCGTGAAGGCCGCCGCGTCCTTCAGCTCGCGCCCCGGCGCGGCGCCCCCCGGCTGCGGGGGGTGATGGATCATGACCACGCGGAACGGCCGGCCCGGCTCGGTGGCGAGTGCCCGGAGCAGGACCTCGGCCGCGGCCAGTTGCGGCGCGCCGAGGCGTCCGGTGGCCACGAACGGTTTCGTCGGGATCGCGCTGGAGAGGCCGACCAGCGCGAGCGGTCCCCGCCGCCTGAGATAGGGGAAGCGGCCCGACGACCCCGAATCGTCGCTCGTGAAGCGGCCGCAGGCCGCGAGCAGTCCCTCCAGGGAGCCACGGACATAGGCGTCGTGGTTGCCCGGCACGAAGCTCACCGTTTCGGGCGTGCCCAGCGCCTCCAGGAAGGTCCGCGCCGTCTCCCACTCGCTCGGCAGGCCGATGTTGCACAGATCGCCCGTGCAGGCGACGTGTCCGGCCCCCTGCGTCTTCAGGTCGGCCACGAGGGCCTCCAGCACGGCCATGTCGTGGCTGCGCGAGCGGCCGCGCCGCCAGTTGGCATAACCGGTGGCCCGCTTGCCGATGAGCTGATGCAGCCGTACCCGGCCAAGGGGGCCGACATGCGGGTCGCTGAGGTGGGCGAGGCGGAAGGTCAACGCCGGAGGTCACGCGCGAGTCGGCCGGGAGCGGCCCTGAAGAACGGTCCCGGCATCGCGGGCGCGGGCAGCGCCGTCAAGCGCTCCCGATGAGGATCCCCGTCGCGAGCACCAGGGCGCCGCCGAGCATCACCTGCATGGCCGCCCGCCAGAACGGCGTCGCCATGAACCGTGTGCGGATCGCCGCGATGGCGATGAGTTCGACCACCACGACGAGCACCGCGAGGGTCGTGGCCAGGACGAAGGGGTTCGGCCAGCCCGCGGGCAGCGTGTCGGGGATCGCGTAGGGCAGCGTGTGGCCGAGGCCCCCCAGCGTCGTCATCACGCCGCAGACGAGGCCGCGGATCCAGGGGTCGCCGCGGCCGGTCACGCTGCCGTCGTCCGAGAGGGCCTCGGTGAAGCCCATGCTGATTCCGGCGCCCACGGAAGCCGCCAGACCGACCAGGAAGGTCGCGCCGTTATGCCCCGTGGCGAAGGCCGCCGCGAAGATCGGCGCGAGGGTCGAGACCGAGCCGTCGATCAGGCCGGCCAGCCCGGGCTGTACGTAGCGCAGGACGAAGGCGCGACGCGCATCTGCGGCCAACACGGCGGTCTCCTCGAAAACGGCTGCCATTCCAGAGTTCCTTTCTAGACTGATTCCAATCTATAGGCTGGAATAAATCTAAACAAGGCGTCTCGCCGTGTTTTCGCCGCGCGACGGGAGCATCGGCGGCGCCCGAGCGACCGGCGGCGCAGGCACGCCGCTCTCACCGGTTGTGATCCAGGCCGATTGTTTCGTCTCAGGCGCGGGGGCAAGATCATGCGCGATCGATTGCGATCCGGAACCGATCAGGCGATGGCGGTCCGGCCATCCCAGGCGTGACATGAGCCTCGGCAAACGTTTCCTGCGTCACCCCGTCGTGCAGCGCGCGCTCGGTCGCCTCGCGGCGTCCTATCTGCGGCTGGTGCGGCGGACCAACCGCTTCGCGATCCAGGCCGGCGGCACGCCGACCGGGAGGATCGATGCCTGGATGGACGCGCGCACGCCGCTCATCGCCGGCATGTGGCACGGGCAGCACATCATGATGCCGTTCATGCGCCGGCCGAGCGACCGTGTCGCCACGATCATCTCGCGCAATGCGGACGGCAACATCAACACCATCGCGCTGGAACGGCTCGGCGTGCGCGTGATTCGGGCGTCCGGCGCCCGCGGCCGGAGCCGGGCCACAGACCTCCGCGCGAAGGGCGGGGCCGAGGGGCTGCGGGCCATGCTGCGGGCTCTCAGGGACGGCGAATCCGTGGCCTTCAGCGCGGACGTGCCCAAGCTCTCGCGCCGGTGCGATGCCGGGATCCTGACCCTGGCGCGGCTCTCCGGACGGCCCATCGTCCCGGCCGCCGTCGTGACGAGCCGGCATCTGCGCTTCGGATCGTGGGACCGCGCCTGCCTCGGCCTGCCCTTCGGACGCGGCGCGATCGTCCTGGGCGACCCGATCTATGTCCCGCGCGACAGCGCGGGGGAGGCTTTCGAGAGCCTCCGGCGCTTCGTCGAGTCCGAGATGGACCGGGTGCATGCGCGCGCCTACGCGATGGTCGGACGCGCCGACCGGGCGGCGCTCTACCGTGCGGCGTCGCCGGCCGCCGCGTCGGCGCCGGTGGGAGACGCGGCGTGAGGCGCCCCTCCGTGACCCTGCCGCTGCAGGTCTACCGGACCGGTCTGCGGATCGGCGAGCCGGCGCTGACCGGGCTGCTCGCGTGGCGGGCCCAGCGCGGCAAGGAGGATCCGCTGCGCCTCTCCGAGCGGCGCGGCCTGCCCGGCCGCGCCCGCCCGGTCGGGCCGCTGGCCTGGATGCATGGCGCCAGCGTCGGCGAGTCGCTGTCGCTGATCGGGCTCGTGGACGGCATGATCGGGCGCGGCTTCTCCGTTCTGGTGACCACGGGCACCCGGGCGGCCGCCGAGCTGATCGGCGCCCGCCTGCCGGTCGGCGCGGTCCATCAATACATGCCCCTCGACGCGCCCCGCTGGATGGCGCGCTTCCTGGACCATTGGCAGCCGAATCTCGCGGTGATCGCCGAATCGGAGATCTGGCCGAACACGATCCTGGCGCTGGACGAGCGCGAGATCCCGCTGATCCTGGTCAACGGCCGCATGTCGGCGCGCTCGTTCCGCGGCTGGGAGCGCTGCCCGCGCACCGCCAAGGCGCTGCTGTCGCGGATCGCCATCTGCCTCGCCCAAACACAGGAGGACGGGGAACGCTTCGCCAAGCTCGGCGCGCCGCGCGTGAGCATCGCCGGGAACCTGAAGTTCGACGCGCCGGTGCCGCCGGCCGATCCGCAGCAGCTCGCCTACCTCGGCGCCATGGTGGCCGGACGGCCGATCTGGATCGCGGCGAGCACCCATCCCGGCGAGGAGGCCATGATCGCCTACGCGCACGCGCTCCTGAAGGAGCGGTTCCCGCAGCTCCTGACCCTCATCGCCCCGCGGCACCCGGTCCGGGGCGCGGAGGTCGTCGCGTGCGCGACCACGCTGGGCCTGCGCAGCGCCCGGCGTTCGGCCGGCGGGAGGCCCCATCCCTCGGTGGACATCTACGTCGCCGACACGATCGGCGAGCTGGGCCTGTTCTACCGGCTCGCGCCCCTGGGGTTCCTCGGCGGCTCGCTGGTTCCGCGGGGCGGCCAGAACCCGATCGAGCCGGTGCGCCTCGATACGGCGGTGCTGCACGGTCCGCACATCGAAAACTTCGGGGCGGTGTATCAAGCCCTCGACCGTGCCGGGGGGGCCGTGCCGGTACAGGACGGCGTCGAGCTGGCGGCGATCGTGGGTGAACTCCTCGGGGATCGGGCCCGGCTCGCCGGCATGGCGCGGGCCGGGCAGAGCGCCCTGCAGCCGTTCGAAGGGGCCGTGGCCCGCACCCTCGCGGTGCTCGATCCGTTCGTCGCCCAGATGAAGCTTCAGCGCCTCGACCGGGGCGGCCGCGCGCGCCCGCTCGCGCGGGCCTGATGCGGCCTCCGGACTTCTGGAATGCGGGACCGGATCACCCGTGGGCGCGCGCCCTGGCTCCCTTCGGGGCGGCCTACGGGGCGCTCACGGCCCGGCGCATGGATCGGGCGGGGGCATCGGCGGGGTGTCCGGTCCTGTGCCTGGGCAATTTCACCCTCGGGGGCGCCGGCAAGACGCCCGCGGCGCTGGCGGTCGCGGCTCTGCTAGAGGAGCTCGGCCGTGACCCCGTCTTCCTGTCCCGGGGCTACGGCGGCCGGACGGCCGGTCCGGTCCGGGTCGACCCGGACCGGCACGCCGCCGCGGAGGTCGGCGATGAGCCGCTGCTCCTCGCCCGCCGGGCGCCGACGGTGGTGTCGCGTCACCGCCCGGCGGGGGCCGCCCTGTGCCGGCAGCTCGGCGCCGATGCCATCGTGATGGATGACGGGCTGCAGAACCCGTCCCTCGCCAAGGATCTCAGCCTGGCCGTCATCGACGCGGCCGTCGGCCTCGGCAACGGCCTGCCCTTCCCGGCGGGGCCGCTGCGCGCGCCCCTCGCCCGGCAATGGCCGCATGTCGGCGGTCTGATCGTGATCGGCGACGGCACCCCGGGCGATGGGATCGCCCGGGTGGCGGAACGCCGGGGCCTGCCAATCCTCCGGGCGCGCCTGGTTCGGGAGTCGGAGGATCTCGCGGGGCTGCGCTGCTTCGCCTTCGCGGGAATCGGCCGCCCGGAAAAATTCTTCGGGACGCTGGCCGAAGCGGGCGCGGTGATCGCCGGGCGACGGGCCTTCCCGGACCATCACCCCTATCGGGACGCGGATCTGGCCGCCCTGGCCGGGGAGGCGCTGCGACTCGGAGCCGACCTCGTCACCACCGAGAAGGACGCGATGCGCCTGCCTCCGAGCTTCGCGGCCCGGGTGCGCGTGCTGCGCGTGCGCCTCGCCTTCGACGACCCGGAGGCCCTGCGCCGCCTGTTGCGGCGCGCGCTCGAACGCGCCCCGTGACGGTCAGGGCCGGCCGGTTTCCGTGAGACGCTTCAGGATCGCGTCTGGGGAGGCATAGGCCTCCTGGCGCAGGGCGCTCCAGTAGCGCAGGGCGTCGAGGGGGATCGGCTCGCCGGTCACGGCGCAGCGCACGAAGCTGCCGGGCTTGACCACCCGCATAGTCCCGTCGCCGTACTCGACCACCGCTTCGCCGTTGTTCGCGCGCTCATAACGACCCAGCACGTCCGCCTCCTGCTCGATGCAGCCTTCTACACGATCGGCGCCGGTCGCGATGCCCCCGGGGGCTCAGCCCAGCATGGAGCGGGTCTGGTCGCCCGCCAGAACGGCCCGAGCCGCGGCGGCGTCGACATGCATCCGCTCCACCAGGGCGTCGGCGCTCGCGAACCGCTCCTCCCCGCGGATATACCCGACGAGTTCCACGGCGATTTCCTGGCCGTAGAGATCGCCGGAGAAGTCGAAGAGGTAGGTCTCCAGGAGCGGCGCGCCGTCGTCGAAGGTCGGGCGGCGGCCGTAGCTGGCCACGCCGTCGCGGAACAGTCCCGATTCCAGGCGCACCCGCACGGCGTAGATCCCGTGGCGCAGGCCGCAATCGGGCAGCATCACATTGGCCGTGGGGAAGCCGAGTTGGCGGCCGCGCTTGTCGCCGTGGCGGACGGGGCCGAGGACGAACCAGCGATAGCCGAGGAGGCTGTTGGCGCGGGCGATGTCCCCGGAGGCGAGGGCCGCGCGGATCGCGCTCGACGAGACCGGCTCGGCCTCGCCCCCGAGGGCGACCGGCGCCACGATGTGGCAGCTCATGCCCGCCTCCCGGCACAGCGCCGCCAGGATCGCGGGCGTGCCTTCGCGGCCACGGCCGAAATGAAAATCGTGGCCGACGACCACGCCGGACAGGCCGAGCGATCCCTTCAGGAAGTCGAGCACGAAGGCGCGCGCGCCGGTGGCGGCTAGCGCCCCGTCGAACCGGCGCACGATCAGACCGTCCAGCCCGAGGCGCGCGAACACGATCTCCTTGGCGGCGAGGCCGGTGAGGCGGAACATCGGCGCGTCCGGGGTGAAATAGGCCCGCGGATGCGGTTCGAAGGTGAGGACCACGGCGGGCCGGCCGGCGTCCCGGGCCGCTGCCCGCACGCTCGCGACGAGCACGCAGTGGCCGAGATGGACGCCGTCGAAATTGCCGATCGCCGCCACGGCCCCCGTCAGGGCCGGCGGAACCGGCGCGTCGGGACTGCAGATGGTGAAGGACCGCACCGCCGTGTCGTCGCCTGGGGCCATCGTTTGGGGGTCGGATGCTGGGAAGGGTCGGGTGGGGTCGCATGCCATGCCCGCGGAGGGCCCGACGCGGCCGGGACCCTGCCGAAAGGCGCCCGGAGGGTCAAGCGAGGGGGGCCGCGCCGCAACACCGAGCCGGGTCATGCGTCGGCGGTGTCGATTAACGGCTTCGCAATGCGCGCGCGCTATTTAAAATGCCGTGCAGCGCAGCTAAATTGCAGCCTTAGCGAAGCGTTAAACTTTCCGGGAGCCGCCACGGCTCCTCGCCGGGCAATACGGAGTAGTTGTTCGATGGCTCTCGACTTGAGCATGCCGATCCTCGTTGTTGACGATTATCAGACGATGGTTCGCATCATTCGTAATCTTCTGAAGCAGCTCGGTTTCGAGGAGGTCGATGACGCTTCCGATGGGACGGAGGCGCTCGCCCGCCTCAAGGACCGCAAGTACGGTCTCGTGATCTCCGATTGGAACATGGAGCCGATGACGGGGTACGAGCTGCTTCGTCATGTGCGTGCCGACGAAAACCTCCGGACGACGCCGTTCATCATGGTGACGGCCGAATCAAAGACCGAGAACGTCATCGCCGCCAAGAAGGCCGGCGTGAACAACTACATCGTCAAGCCGTTCAACGCCGCGACGCTGAAGTCGAAGATCGAAGCGGTCTGCGGCAGCTGATCGGCACCGATGCAACGCTCCCCGCCCCGTACGGCCGGCGCGCCGATGCCTCGGACGACAACCAAGCGCGGCGAGGCCCGGCAGGACGGTCTCTGCTCTGAGGAGAACAGCATGTCGTTAGCCGTGGCGCGGCCGGCCGAATCGCGGCTCCGGGAGCCGCAGGCCGTGATCGCCGAGTTGAGCGAGATCGCCGACTACATCGCTCACCTGCGCGAGGAGATCGGTGCGCTGCGGGCGAACGAGATGAGCCAAGACCGGATCCCCATGGCGCATGAGGAACTCGGCAGCGTCGTCGCGGCGACTGCGGGTGCCACCAACACGATCATGGAGGCCGCCGAGGCGATGCTCGGGCTGCCCGACGGACCGGGCTACCGCGACGCCGTCGAGGATCGCATCAACACGATCTTCGAGGCCTGTGCGTTCCAGGACATCACCGGGCAGCGGATCGCCAAGGTCGTCGAATCGCTGCGGCTGTTCGAGCAGCGGCTCGCCCGGTTCGTGGGTGCCGTGAAGGCGCGCGATACCGCCTCCATGGACCCGACCGAGCGCGCCCGCCGCGCCCGGGCGGAGGATCTGATGCTCCACGGACCCCAGGCCGATCAGGAGGTGCCGTCTCAGGACGACATCGACGCGCTCTTCGGCTGATCCGGTCCGCTGAACTCACGCGCGTCGACGAACTCACGCCCGTCGACTCGGCGGCCCCGGGCCGGGTAGAGCCTTTCCGGTGGCCTGCCGCCGCCCGGTGGCGGTAAGGAGATCCCGACAGGCATGGCGGCGCGGCTCTGGTCCGACTTCACCGCGGAGGAACTGGCCCGCCGCGACATGCGGCGCGCCGTCGCGGTGCTGCCCGTGGCGGCCATCGAGCAGCACGGGCCGCACCTTCCGCTCTCGACCGACTCCGTCATTGCCGAGGGCTACCTCGCCCGGGTCCGTGAGGGCGTCCCGCCGGATCTGGACGTGCTGTTCCTGCCGGTGCAGGCCATCGGCAAATCCGACGAGCACGATGCCTTCCCCGGAACGCTCTCCCTCGACACCCGGACGGCACTCGCCGCCTGGACGGGGATCGGCACCGCCCTCCACCGGGCCGGCTGTCGCAAGCTCGTGATCGTCACCAGCCACGGCGGCAACAGCGCGATCATCGACCTCGTGGCAGCCGACCTGCGGGCGCGCTGCGGCATGGTGGCGGTGACGACCGCCTGGGCGCGGTTCGGCTATCCGGAAGGCCTGTTCCCGGAGGCCGAGATCGCCCACGGCATCCATGCCGGCGGCGTCGAGACCGCGCTGATGCTGGCCCTGCGGCCGGACCTCGTGCGGACCGACCGGATCGCCGATTTCCCGCCGCGGTCGCTGGCGATGGTCCGCGACTTCACCCACCTGCGCGCCGGTCGCCCCGCCGCCTTCGCCTGGAAGGCCGGCGACCTCCACGCCTCCGGTGCCATGGGCGATGCGCGGCTCGGAACCGCCGAGGCCGGGCGCGCGGCCCTGGCGCACGGGGCGCAGGCTTTCGTTGCACTGCTGCGCGACGTGGACGCGTTCGAGCTCGGCGGGCCCGATCCCGCGTAACCGCCGCCGCCGCGGGCCGAAAGAACCCATGCGCCGGATCGACCCGCGGCGTATGGGGATCCAGGCCATGCGCCCTTCCGCCTCGCTCGCTCTCGCGCTGCTCTGCGTCGCCTTCCGCCCGGCTGCGGCGGCGGAGCGGCCCGTGATCGTCGAGCTCTTCACCTCGCAGAGCTGCTCCTCCTGCCCGCCCGCGGAGGCGCTGATCGGCCGTCTCGCGCAGGAGCGCACCGACGTGCTGCCGCTCGCATTCCACGTCACCTACTGGAACCATCTGAACTGGCGCGACCCCTATGCCCTGCCGGCCGCGACCGCGCGCCAGGACGCCTACGCCGCCCGCTTCGGCGGCTCCAGCTACACGCCGCAGGCCGTGATCGACGGGCAGGCGGGTCTCGTCGGATCCGATGAGGCGGCCCTGCGCGGGGCGATCGCACGGGCTCGCGGGGCCGGGCCGGGCATCCCGGTGGCGCTGGCCCGGGACGGCGATCGGGTCGTCGCGCGGGTCGGCCCCGGGGACGGTACCGCGCATGTCCTGCTGATCGGGTTCGATCCGAGCCACACCACCCGGGTGCTCCGCGGCGAGAATGCCGGGCGGACCATCGCGCAGGCCAACGTCGTCCGCTCCCTGCACGACCTCGGCCGCTGGTCGGGGGGCGCCGCGACCTTCCCGGCGGCGCGTCCCGAGGGCGAGAATGCGGCCGTGCTTCTGCAGGCGGAGGACGGCCGTATCCTCGGTGCGGCGCGCCTCGGCACATCCGGCACCGGGCCCGAGCGGGAGGCCCTGCGGTGATCCTCGCCCTGCCGGCCGGACCCACTCCGCGCGGCTGGTCGCTGGCGTTGGGCACCGAGCCGGCGCAAGATGCGGCGCGAGCCGGGGAACGGAACGGCGGCGGAGCCCGGATGGTGCTCGAAGACGAACTCTCGGGGCTGATGGCCGCAGCACAGGGCGGCGATACCGCCGCCTATCGCGCGCTGCTGAAAGCCTGCCTGCCCGTGGTGTCGGCGATCGCCCGGGCGCAGGGCGTGCGCGGCGAGGCGGTGGACGATGTCGTGCAGGATGCGCTGATGACCGTCCACCGGGCGCGGGCGAGCTACGATCCCGGCCGTCCGTTCATGCCCTGGCTCAGGGCCATCACCCAGCGGCGCGCGATCGACCGACTGCGCCGGGCCGGCCGGCGGCCGCGCGAGGTCAACGACCCCCTGTCCTACGAGGCGGAGATCGATCCAGGCCCGCCTCCCGGACAGGGGTTGGAGGCGCGGGACCGCGCCGCCGCCCTCGCCCGCGCGGTGGCGGCCCTGCCCGAAGGGCAGCGGCAGGCGGTGGAGCATCTCGGCCTGCGCGAGCTGTCGCTCGACGAGGCCGCGGCGCTCACCGGCCGCACCAAGGGGGCGCTGAAGGTGAATCTGCATCGGGCGCTGAAGGCGCTCCGGATCAGCCTGACGCGGGAGACGGAGTGATGGCCGATCGCGCCGGCTGCGACCCCTCCCGTCACGAACGGCTCGTCGAGGCGCTCGCCGGCCGCCTGGAACCGGTCCGACCCCTGCCCGCGCCGGCGATCCGCGCAACGCTCTGGCTCGGCGCGGCCCTGTTGGTCGGGCTGTTCCTGGCCGCGGAGGTCGACACGGCGAGCTTCATGCTGCGCCTGCACGTGCCGGATCTCGCCCTGGCGGCTTTCGGCGCCGTCGCCACGGCGGTCACCGCCGCCTACGCGGCCTTCGCGACGAGCGTGCCGGGTCGCTCCGGCCGATGGGCGCTGCTGCCGCTGCCGCCGCTGACTCTCTGGATCGGCGCCAGCGGGATGGGGTGCCTCCGCGACTGGATCGCCCCCGGGGCCGACGTCCCGGGCGCCCACACGGTCGCGGGCTGTTTCAGCTTCCTGATCTGCGTCTCGGTGCCGCTGTCGGTGCTGATCGTGGTGATGCTGCGCCGCGCCTGCCCGCTGCGGCCGAACCTGACGGCGGCGCTCGGGGGGCTCGCGGTGGCGGCCGCGGCGGCGGCGCTGCTGATGCCGGTGCACCCGCACGATGCCACCGCGACGGATCTCCTGATCCACGCCGCCGCGGTCGCCATCGTCATCGCCCTGAACGGGCTCGCCGGCGGGCGGCTGCTCGACCGCGGCGCCGGTCTCGACTGAGCGGCGACAGGTTTCAGTCGGCCGTCGGATCGGCGGCCGGCCAGTCGACGATCCGATCCGGCAACTCGTCCTCGGTGAACTCCTCCTCGTGACCGGCGAGGCGGCCGCGGATCGAGATGCCCGCTTCGTGCACGCTCGACGTCCGGCCCGAGACCAGGGGATGCCAGGGGTAGAGCGGTTCGCCGTCCCGCACGAGCCGGTAGGCGCAAGTCGGCGGCAGCCAGGGGATCGTCCGCACCGCCTCCGGCGTCAACCGGACGCAGTCGGGCACCCGCTTCTGGCGATGGAGATAATCCCGGCACCGGCAGGAGAGGCCGTCGAGCAACGTGCAGCCGATATCGGTGTGGTGGACCTCGCCGGTATCCTCATCCTCGAGCTTGAGGAGGCAGCACCGGCCGCAGCCGTCGCACAGGCTCTCCCATTCGGACAGGGTCATGGCTTCGAGCGTCTTGGTCCGCCAGAACGGCTCGGCTGCCCCGCGGCGCGCCGCCTCGGGCTTCGGCATGATCATCGTCTCTCGATCGGGAGGCGCGTCTCTCTGCCCGAGCCGGACCGGCGGGGCAAGCGGGGCCGGCCGGATCGTTCCGCGTTCCCGCCGCGGCGATTCGCGAGCCTGCGCGGAGCCTCGCCCGCGGTCGCGGATCCTGCTATGGACGGCGATGCCGTGCGGTGCCTCGGCCGCGGGTTTCGCGCCCGCGGTGCGGACACGCGATCTTCCGCCGCGAAGGCTCTCGACAAGCCGAGTCCGACATCGTGCGCCTGCCGACGCTCACCGAGATCAAGGTCCGCCTCGAACGCGCCGCCCTCGCGTTCGATGCCTGGGTCAATGCCAGCCTCTACGATGGCGGCCAATCCACCGGCGAGGCCTACGAGCGCTTCCGGCGCTTCATGGGCCGCTTCGCCGTGCGCGGCTGGAAGCGCGTGATCCTCGATCTGACCAGCGAGGGCGTCACGATCGGGACCGGCGGCGCGGTGCTGCTGCTGGCCTTCGCGCAGCCCGCCTTCCAGCTGACCAGCGAGAACTGGTTGAAGCAGCAGGACCTCGCCGTCACCTTCCTCGACCGCTACGGCACCGAGGTCGGCCGGCGCGGCATCAAGCACGACGACTCGCTCAAGCTCGACGAGTTTCCCGACATCATGATCAAGGCGCTGGTCTCCACGGAGGACCGGCGCTTCTACGAGCATTGGGGCATCGACCCGATCGGCACCCTGCGGGCTTTGGTCAACAATTCCCGCGGCGGCAGTGGCACGCAGGGCGGCTCCTCGATCACCCAGCAGCTCGCCAAGAATCTCTTTCTGACGAACGAGCGCTCGCTCGAGCGGAAGATCAACGAGGCGTTCCTGGCCCTCTGGCTGGAGAGCCACCTCACCAAGAACGAGATCCTGAAGCTCTACCTCGACCGCGCCTATATGGGCGGCGGCACCTTCGGCGCCGTGGCGGCGGCGGATTACTATTTCGGCAAGCCGCTCAAGGATATCAGCCTCGCCGAAGCCGCCATGCTGGCGGGCCTGTTCAAGGCGCCGACCAAGTATGCCCCGCACGTCAACCTTCCGGCCGCCCGCGCCCGCGCGGCCGACGTGCTCCACAACATGGTGGAGGCCGGCTTCGTCACGGAAGGCCAGATCCAGACCGCCCTGCGCAACCCGGCGACGCCGGTCACCCGCACCCGCGACATCACCGCCGACTACTACCTCGA